>CAMSTY010000003.1 GCA_947063875.1 uncultured bacterium | reverse complement strand
CCTGTCATCAGATTATGCTGTTTGAATTATGTAAGTAGCACAACAGGTTAAGTTAAGCTAGAGGAGGGAAAGAAATGTTCACGGGAATCATAGAGGAGCTGGGACAGATCCGGCGGATCGCCATGCAGGGGAACTCCGGACAGATCGCGATTCAGGCACAAAAGGTTTTGGAAGGAACACAGATTGGAGACAGCATTGCCGTTAACGGAATCTGTCTGACGGTGGTTTCCCTGCAAAAAGACGGATTTGTTGCGGATGTGATGGCAGAGACATTCCGGCGCAGCAGCCTGGGACAGGGAAAGCCGGGAACATGGGTGAATCTGGAACGTGCCATGCCGGCCATGGGACGCTTCGGCGGACATCTGGTGTCCGGCCATATCGACGGCACCGGTGTCATCCGTTCCAGCCGAAGGGAGGAGAACGCAGTCTGGGTGACGATTGAGGCGGGAGCGGAGATTTTGCGGCTGATTGTAGAAAAGGGTTCGATCGCCATTGACGGAATCAGTCTGACGGTAGCGGCAGCGGGAGAGGATTGGTTTCAGGTATCGGTGATCCCGCACACGGGTGAGGAGACGACTCTCTTAAGGAAGAGGCCGGGAGAACTGGTAAACCTGGAAAATGATGTGGTGGGAAAATATGTGGAAAGACTTCTGGGCCTTTCCGAAAAAAATGACAACACAGGCAGAAGCGGGGGACTTACCATGGAGTTTCTGGAGGAATGCGGGATATGATGCGCGGCAATGGTTTGCAGGGCAGGAGACAGAAAGGAGAGAAAAGAGATGGAGTATCAGTACAATGCGGTTGAAGAGGCACTGCAGGATCTGCGTGCCGGCAAAATTATCCTGGTCACGGATGATCCGGACCGGGAAAACGAGGGGGATATGATCTGTGCGGCAGAGTTCGCCACACAGGAAAATATCAATTTTATGGCCTGTCATGCCAAGGGGCTGATCTGTACGCCGATGAGCGCAGAGTTCGCCGTGAAGCTGGGGCTGCCGCCGATGGTGGCAGAGAATACGGACAATCATCAGACGGCTTTTACGGTATCGATTGACCATGTGGATACGACGACAGGGATTTCTGCGGCGGAGCGTTCGTATACCATGATGAAATGTGCGCAGGAAGGGACAAAGCCGGAGGATTTCCGCAGGCCGGGGCATGTGTTTCCGCTGATTGCAAGGAGAGGCGGCGTGCTGGTGCGGAACGGACATACGGAGGCGACCGTGGATTTGTGCCGGCTTGCGGGACTGAAAGAGTGCGGGATCTGCTGTGAGATCATGGAGGAGGATGGCACCATGATGCGGACGAAGAACTTGTGGAAGCTGGCAAAGGAATACGGCCTGAAATTCATTACCATCAAGGAACTGCAGGATTACTGCAGGATTCACGAAAAGCATGTGGTGCGGGAAGCGTGTGCGGATATGCCGACGCAGCATGGGCATTTTCAGATTTATGGTTATGTCAATGACATTTCCGGGGAGCATCATGTGGCGTTGGTAAAGGGTGAGATCGGAGATGGAGAAAATGTGCTCTGCCGGGTGCATTCGGAATGCCTGACTGGCGATACGTTCGGTTCCATGCGCTGTGATTGCGGAAAGCAGCTGCAAAGGGCGATGAAACAGATTGAGCAGGAGGGGCGCGGAATCATCCTGTATATGCGTCAGGAAGGGCGCGGAATCGGCCTGATTAACAAGCTGAAGGCTTATGAATTGCAGGAACAGGGGTATGATACGGTGGAAGCCAATGTGAAACTTGGTTTTGCGCCGGATTTGCGGGAATATTGGATTGGGGCGCAGATCCTTTCCGACCTGGGGGTGAAATCCCTGCGCCTTCTGACAAACAATCCCGAGAAGGTATATGGAATTGGAGATTTTGGACTGGAGATCCGGGAGAGGGTGCCGATTGAGATTGAACTGCAGCCTTTTGACGAATTTTATATGCGTACCAAACAGGTGAAGATGGGACATATTTTCCATCGCATACTGTAATAAATAAAAATATAACGAAATCAGCAGGAGGAAACAAAGATGAAGGAAATTCGCGTATTAGAAGGAAAAGTAGTAGCGCCGGAGGGAATGCAGGTGGCAATTGTTGCCTCTCGCTTTAACGAGATCATTGTCAACAAGCTTTTGGGAGGGGCCGTGGATGGCCTGGTGCGTCATGGAGTGGAAGAGGAAAATATCACGGCGGCCTGGGTTCCGGGCGCCTTTGAGATTCCGGTAGCGGCGGCGAAGCTGGCAAAGTCGGGAAAATATGATGCGGTGATCTGTGTGGGGGCAGTGATTCGGGGGGATACCACACATTACGATTATGTCTGCAGCGAGGTATCCAAGGGCATCGCCCAGGTCGGCCTTTCCACCGGTGTCCCGGTCCTCTTTGGCGTAATTACCACAGAGAACATCGAGCAGGCGATTGCCCGTGCCGGCAGTAAGGCCGGAAATAAGGGTTACGATTGTGCGCTTTCGGCCATTGAGATGGTGAATCTGATGGAGCAGATGTAGGCGTCAGGCGGCAGAAATGGAATCTTTCATGATTCCATTTCTGCCAGCTCTTCCCAGCGGGCATAGAGACTCTCCAGCTGGTCCTGGATGGCCTCCTTCTCCTGATTGTACGCCATCAGTTTGGCCATGTCGGTATAGATTTCCTCCAGCTGGAGCAGTTCTCCGATCTCACCGTCACGGGTTTCGAGACGATGGATTTCATCCTCCGTCTTTTTTAAGTCATTCTGACGCTTGCGGATGCGTGCCTGCTCCTCTTTTTGCGCCTTCCAGTCCTGCTTTACGCTGGAGGCAGAGGGATTGGATTGGCTGCCTGAGGAAGAAGCATTGTCCAAGGGCGTTGCCTGAGCGGAAGGGGTTGCCTTTCCTGCCAGATAGACCGGTGCCAGGACTTCTCTTTTTTCGAGATAATAATCATAGTTTCCAATATAATTAATCAGCGTCTGCCCGGTCAGTTCCAGAATCCGCGTTGCGGTCTGATTGATAAAATAACGGTCATGGGATACATAAAAAACCGTGCCGGTGTAGCTTTGAAGGGCATTTTCCAGGATTTCTTTGGAGATGATATCCAGATGGTTGGTCGGCTCGTCGAGAATCAGGAAATTGGCCTCGGAAAGCATCAGCTTGGCTAAAGAGACACGCCCCCGCTCGCCGCCGCTTAGATCGGCGATCCGTTTAAACACATCATCTCCGGTAAACAAAAATGCGGCGAGAATATTGCGGACCTGAGTATTGGTCAGATTCGGATAGGCATCCTGAACCTCCTCAAAGGCCGTTTTTTCCATATGGAGGACGTGGTGCTCCTGGTCATAGTAACCGATATGAACCTTTGAGCCTAAGGTGATTGTGCCGCTGTCAGCTGGCAGCATACCGTTGATCAGCTTCAGAATTGTGGTTTTGCCGGTGCCGTTATTGCCGATTAACGCCACGCGCTCGCCTCTTTTGATGTCAATGTCCACATGGGAAAACAGGTGGTTGCTGCCGAAAGATTTGCCCAGACCGCGAATGGTAAGGACATCATTGCCGCTTAAAATGTTGGGTTCCAGTTCTATCCGCATTTCGTCATTGATTTCGGCGGGTTTTTCCAGAACTTCGATTTTGGCCAGCATTTTCTCGCGGCTTTCGGCCCGCTTGATGGATTTTTCGCGGTTGAAGGATTTTAATTTGGCGATCACCTCTTCCTGATGGCGGATCTCCTGCTGCTGGTTCATCCAGGCTTTCAGCTGGGCGGCCCGCAGCATGGCTTTTTTCTCGCTGTAGGCAGTGTAATCGCCCAGGTAAACGCTGCCGCGGCCCTGCTCCAGTTCAATGATTTTGCCGACCACCCGGTTGAGGAAATAACGGTCATGGGCGACGATGATCACCGCGCCGCCATAGCCTTTGAGGTAGTTTTCCAGCCAGGCGATGGATTCCATGTCCAGGTGGTTGGTCGGCTCGTCCAAAAGAATGATATCCGGCCGGGATAAAAGAAGCTTTCCCAGGGAGATCCGGGTTTTCTGACCGCCGGATAAGGTGGAGACCTTTTTTTCAAATTCTTCTTCCGGAAAACCCAGTCCTTTGAGGATACCGGTGATTTCGCTCTGCCATGCGTAGCCGTTCTCCAGTTCAAAGGCATGGTTTAGCTGGCTGTAGGCAGTAAGCATCTGTTCCAATTCTTCCCCGGCGGCGTCCTTCATCTGCAGTTCCAGGGTTCGGATCTGCTGTTCCATCTCAATGATAGGGCGTTTGACCTCGCGCAGCTCCTCGTAGATAGAGCGGCCGCTTTCCAGATCCTGGTGCTGGGCCAGGTAACCCAGGGATTTGCCCCGGGAGAGGACGACATCTCCGCTGTCTGCGGCCAGTTCTCCGACAATGATCTTGAGGAGGGTGGATTTGCCGGCGCCGTTGATACCGACGATGGCGGCTTTCTCGTGGTCTTCTATATGAAAGGATACTTCGGACAGAATCTGATCTGTGCCGAAAGACTTGCTGATGCGATTACAGGCTAATATCATATATGTGCTCCGTTTCTGAAATGTTATGCTGGATTTTAGTATAATATAGATAGGGAGATTTTTCAATTGACTTTTCTTTCTTAAGTGAGGCAGTTGTAAAGAATTCGGAAATGGTGTATATTGTTACCAGAAAAAGGATGAAGGGGAATACCAGATATGGAAAACTATTATTCAGACACGTTAAGAGAGGGACTGCGCCTGCTGTATTTTCAGGCAGATCCGTCACGGTTTCCGGAAGGCGTGCGGCTTTTGGAGGAGGCTGTGGCCAATGAAGAACCTCACGCATTTTATTTTCTGGCCAGGTGTTACGGCTGGGGAGACGGCAATGTAAAAGAGAACGATAAAAAGGCCAGGCAGCTGTCCAAGCGAGGGATTGAACTGGGGAGCGACCTTTGCGTGCTGGGCGCCGACCGTATGGATATCCTCAAAGGCGACGTGGAGAGAGCGATGACAAAAACCCTGGAAGACTCTTACCACGGAGTATTGGCGATGGCAGAGGCAGGAGAACCCATGGCGCAGTATGCTATCGGACTGTTTTATTTCTGGGGAGACATGCTTTTGCACTTTCAGAAGCCGTCGAAGCAGGAGTTCCTGAAATATGAAAAGCAGAACGCCGCAGAGGCCTTAAAATGGTTCCGCCGTTCGGCCGGGCAGGGTTGTATTCCGGCATTCCGAAACGCATTCAACAGTGTCCGAAACGGCGTGAATGGCGTGGAGCAGAACATGGAGGAGGCGCTGCGCTGGGCAGAAACCATGGACGGCAAGGTGGACATGCGCGACTACTACCATTCCCTTATTCTGGAATATCAGAAATTAAAACGGCATGCCGATGCGATCCGATGGTGTGAGAAGGGAGTCCGCGACAGGGTCAGCGTCTGTATCGTGGATCTGGGACTTGTCTATTTATACGGTGACAGAGGCGCGAAAGAGGATGACGCAGAGGCGTTAAGACTCTTCAAAATGGCGGCGGAGTGCGGCGACGAATACGGATACTATAACGCAGCACGCTGTATTTACAATGGCTGGGGCTGCGAGAAGAACTACGACGAGGCATTTCGATGGTTTGATGAAGCCGCCAGACGCGGTCATCAGGCATCGAAATCATACCTCGCTCAATGCTATTTCTGGGGCCGCGGTATCGAAACCAACTATGAGATGGCAGTCCGGATGATGAATGCGCTTTTGAAAGAGCGACAGGATTACCCAAAAGAACTGATGGGCTACTGCTGCCTTTATGGCAAGGGAATCGGAAGGGACACCATCCGCGGGAAACGTCTTTTGGAAGAAGCGACCCAGGCAGGCAACGGCATGGCATGGAAGTTTCTCGGAGACATGTACGATGCCGGCGTCGGAGTTCCCGAAAATATTCCCATGGCAATATCCTGCTATCAGAAAGCGGCCGAGAAAAAAGTCGCGGGAGCCGCAGAGGCGCTTGGGCGTTACAAAAAAACATTATTTGGAAAATGGAAAAGGAAGTAGAAGCAAAAAAGAGATCTCCTTATAGTGGGAGATTTCTTTTTCCATAGCGTACTTTGCTACGAAAATTCTTAAACGAATGGCACTGAGCATATATCTCTTTGTTCACTAAGGATAATGTACTGAAATAAAAACGTATTTGACATTGTCATTTTGTGCAGATATAATAAATATGTAAGCAGACGAAAAGAAAAGCAAAGAGGTGAATATCATGGAAGGAAGAGAGATATCAAAAGCAGTGATCACACGGCTTCCTCGGTATTACCGTTATCTTGGGGAACTGCTGGAATCCGGAGTAGAACGCATCTCTTCAAATGAACTGAGCGTGAGGATGCGGGTGACCGCGTCGCAGATCCGGCAGGATCTGAATAACTTCGGTGGATTCGGCCAGCAGGGTTATGGTTATAATGTAAAATATCTTTATACAGAGATTGCCAAGATTTTGGGGATTGACCGACAGCATAACCTGATTATTATTGGTGCAGGGAACCTGGGACAGGCGATTGCCAATTATGCGAATTTTGAGAAACGGGGATTCATCATTAAGGGGATGTTTGATATCAATCCGCGTCTCATTGGACTGGTAGTGAGGGGAATTGAGATTCGAGGGGTAGATGATCTGGAGCAGTTTATTACGGATAACGAAGTACAGATGGCCGCGTTGACGATTCCAAAGACGAAGGCGCCGGAGATTGCGGACCGTCTGGTAGATGCAGGGATTAAGGCAATCTGGAATTTTGCTCATGTGGATTTGAACGTGCCGGATGATGTGGTGGTAGAGAATGTGCATTTGTCAGAAAGCCTGATGCGTTTATCCTATCGGGTATGCAGTATGCAGGATCAGGAAGAAAAGGCAAGGATGCGTACATCAGAAAAAAATAAGGAATAACAGGGACTATGGCACTGGCAGACAAAGGGGAGTTTACGGTCTGCCAGTTTTTTGCGCCGGAAGCTGTGTTGCAGGAGGATTTCAAATGAAATATGCGGTGACAGGAAAACAGATGAAGGAGATAGACCAGGATACCATCCAAAGGATCGGGATACCGTCCGTGGTGCTGATGGAACGGGCGGCGCTGGCGGTGGCAGATACGGCAGACAGGCTGGCAAAAGAGAGAGGATTTGGCCAGGAGAGCGCGCGGTTTGCGGCAGTCTGCGGAACCGGCAACAATGGCGCGGACGGGATTGCGGCAGGAAGGATTTTGTGGGGAAGAGGGTATAAGGTGACCATATTTCTGGCAGGGAATCCAAAACAGGGAACCGAGGAATACAAACTTCAGCGAAGAGTGGCGCAGGAGCTGAAAATCCCTGTGAGGCCGGCGGCAGAGTTGGAATTACAGGGGGGTGAGATTGTCCTGGATGCGTTGTTCGGCATTGGACTGGCGAGGGATGTGGAAGGGGAATATAAAACCCTGGTTGAGAAGATGGCAAAACGGCAGGACACGGATGTGGTGGCAGTGGACATTCCCTCCGGAATTCATGCGGATACCGGCGCGGTGATGGGAACTGCGGTGCGGGCGACCGTGACGGTCACCTTCGGCTATGTGAAGACGGGGATTTTATTATATCCGGGCCGGGAATATGCGGGTCAGATATCGGCAGAGGATATCGGATTTTTTGACTGTAGCCGGGAGCGGGCCGGGTGGGATGCCGCGGTATTGGAAAAGGAGGATCTGAAGCTGCTGCCGAAACGGCCGCCGGACAGCAATAAAGGGACCTTTGGAAAGCTTCTGGTGATTGCGGGGTCTGCCGGGATGAGCGGGGCGGCCTATCTGAGCGCACTGGCGGCCTACCGGATGGGAGCCGGATTGGTGAAAATCCTGACGACGCCGGAGAACCGGACGGTGTTACAGACGCAGCTGCCGGAGGCGATTGTGGCGGCGCTGGAGATACCAGAAGCCAGACAGGTGATAAAAAGGCAATGCGAATGGGCCAGCGCGATTGTGATCGGGCCGGGACTTGGCCAGGCTTTGTATATAGAGAATTTGCTGGAGACGGTGTTGTCGTCGGCCCGGGTTCCGGTGGTAATAGATGCGGACGGCCTGAATGCCATAGCCCGGACTCCCCGGCTGACAAAATACTTTGCAGACCGGGTGATTGTCACCCCGCATATGGGAGAGATGGCGCGGCTGACCTGCCGGACGATCGAAGAATTGAAGGCGGACCGGATGCGGGCGGCGCGGGAATATGCTGCGCATACGGGGGCAGTCTGTGTGCTCAAGGATTCCTCAACGGTGATAGCCGATCGCGAGGGCCGTGCCTGGATCAATGCCAGCGGCTGCAGCGCCATGGCAAAGGGTGGTTCCGGGGACGTGCTGTCCGGAGCGATCGGCGGCTTGCTGGCGCAGGGGATGGACAGGACGGAAGCAGCGGTCTGGGGAGTGTATCTGCATGGACTGGCAGGAGAAAAGGCTGCCCGAGAGAAGGGAGAATATGCGGTGCTGGCGAGAGAACTGGCAGAGGGGTTGGATTGGCCTGCTGTGGAGCAGAGGGAATCCGGCGGCAGACAGACGGAAATCGGATGAAAGGGCAGGATGAGATTGTGAAAAAATACACAAGAGTTTTTGCAGAGATTGATCTGGATGCGGTAGTTTTTAATATGGAGTCTATGAAGAAAAACCTGGCGCCGCAAACCAGGCTGGTGGGCGTGGTTAAGGCAGACGGCTATGGTCACGGCTGCGTACCTGTGGCGCGGGCGATCGATCCTTATGTGGAAGCGTATGCGGTGGCGACGGCCAAAGAGGCGCTGCAGCTGCGGCGCCATGGGATCGGTAAGCCGGTTCTGGTCCTGGGCCCCGTGCACAAAAGCCATTACAGGGAACTGGCAGAAAATGAAATCATGCCTGTGATTTTTACCCTGGAACAGGCAAAAGCGTTGTCGGCGGCTGCGGTAAGCCTGGGAAAGACGGCAGCTTTTCACTTGGCGGTGGATACCGGTATGAGCCGGATCGGGCTGGATGCAGAGGAAAACGGGGTCTGTCTGGCGACAGAAATCTGTGCCTTGCCAGGGATTTGCGCGGAAGGGATTTTTACCCACTTTGCGCGGGCGGATGAGGCGGATAAGACCTGGACCAGGGCGCAGCTTGCCAGATTTTTGCATTTTATAGAAGAGTTGGAAATAAAAGGTATAAAAATACCGGTCAAACACTGCGCCAACAGCGCCTCCATCATCGATTTGCCAGAGGCAAATATGGATTGGGCGCGGGCCGGTATTTCCACATATGGGATGTATCCGTCGGATGAGGTGGAAAAAGGTTTTGTGCCTCTGCGGCCGGCGATGAGCCTGAAAAGCTTTGTGACCTACGTCAAGGAGATCGAGGCAGGCCGGCAGGTCAGCTACGGCGGAACCTTTGTGGCAAAAACCCCGATGAGGATTGCCACGATTCCGGTGGGATATGGGGATGGCTACCCAAGAAATCTCTCTGGCCGGGGATATGTGCTGATACAGGGAAAGAGGGCGCCGATCCTGGGCCGGGTCTGCATGGATCAGATGATGGTGGACGTGACCGGCATTTCCGGAGTGGATGCGGATACGGTGGTAACGCTGATCGGAAAGGATAATGAAGATGAGATCCGGGTGGAGGATCTGGCAAAATGGGGCAAAGGATTCCACTATGAGATTGTCTGCAATATCGGGAAACGGGTTCCGCGGGTATATCTGCGGGATAAAAAGATCGTGGGGACGAAAGATTATTTCGGCGATACGTATCCGGAGTTTTGATGTGACCGGACTTCCGCTTCCATCATAAATTAACTGTAATGGGGTATATGCCGGAAAAAGACGGGGAATACTGAAAGCAGGAAGCCGCTTTGGCAGGGGCCGAAGCGGCAAAAGAAGTATGATGGACGGAGCGTGAGATGGTGTGATAATCAAACGAGGAGATATTTATTATGCGGATTTGCGGCCGGTGGTCGGCTCGGAGCAGGGGGGTGTGAGGCCGGTGCTGATTATTCAGAACGATGTGGGCAACAAACACAGCCCGACGGTAATCTGTGCGGCGATCACTTCCAAGATGAACAAGGCAAAGCTGCCGACACACGTGGAACTGGACACCCGCCGGTGTGATATGATTAAAGATTCCGTGATTTTGCTGGAACAGCTGCGGACGATTGACAAGCAGCGGCTGAAGGAGAAAATCTGTCATATTGATGAGGAACTTCTGCAGAGGGTGAATCATGCGTTAAAGGTGAGCCTGGAACTGGCTACATAGAAATATGACGGCTTTCCATTGACGAAACACGGGAAATCGAGTACAATGAGTGGGATACCTGGTGGAAAAATATGGCCTGGATGTCAGCGGCGGCAGACAGCGTTGCCGGGCCGGTCATAAGATAAAGGAGTTTTTACAAAGATATGGACGATGGCTATTCGTACTTGTGGATGATTCTCGGAGCGGCGGTCTGCCTGGGAGCGGCGGTGTGGCTGGCTTTTCGGTACTGGAAGTCCCGGCAGGAGAGCGTGACGGAAGAAGACATTAAGACGATGGTGAACGAGGGGCATGAGCAGGGAGTCCTGGAGACCAGAGAGGCAAAGATGATCAGCAACATTTTTGAACTCGATAAGAAGGAAGCCGGCGATGTTATGACCCACCGGAAGCATATGGTAGCGCTTTCGGGCGATATGGCGCTGAGTGAGGCAGCCCGGTTTGTGCTGCAGGAGGGGAATAATACCCGATATCCGGTCTACGGAGAAGATCTGGATGATATCATCGGCACCATACATATGCGGGATGTGCTGGTTCATGCAGAGAACCCGCAGGAAGCAGAGATGGAACTTGCCAAAGTTCCGGGAGTTTTGCGGGAGGCGCAGTTCATCCCGGAGACCCGGAATCTGGACTCATTGTTTAAAGAGATGCAGTCCCGGAAGATCCACATGGAGATTGTGATTGATGAATATGGCCAGACGGCGGGACTGGTCACCATGGAGGACATTCTGGAAGAGATTGTCGGCAATATTATGGACGAGTATGACGTGGAAGAGAAGTTCATCGTACGGCAGGAGAACGGGGAACTGCTGATGAGAGGGATGACCCCGCTGCGGGAAGCGCAGGAGGCATTGGGAATGGAACTGCCGGAGGAGGATCTGGACAACTATGATACGGTGAACGGGCTTCTGATCTCCAGGCTGGACCGGATTCCCCAGGAGGAGGAAAAGCCGGAAGTGGTTTATCAGGGAATCCGTTTCTCGGTGATAAAAGTAGAGAATAAGATGATCCATACGGTCCGGGCAGAGAAACTGCCGGAGGAAGGGCCTGAGGCCAAAGAGCAAAAAGCAGGAGAGACAGAGGCGGAACACGCGTAGGCAGCGGCAGGGAAGGAACTGCCCATAGGATTGAGAATATAGGATTATGAGAAGAGGACGCCTGCCCGGGCGTTTCTTTTTCTCTTTTGAAAGAGAATGGAGAGATTTTGATGATAAAGGTGATTGCAGACACAAAGGATATGCTGCGGGACCGGATATTCCTGCAGAAGGCGGTGATGATCGCTCTGCCGGTGGCCTTGCAGGGGATGCTTAACACCATCGTGAACCTGGTGGATACGATGATGATTGGGCAGCTGGGAGAGACGACGATTGCGGCGGTGGGACTGGCCAACAAGGTGTTCTTTGTATTTTCATTGCTGGTGTTCGGCGTGTCCAGCGGATCGGGGGTGCTGGCGGCGCAGTATTGGGGGAATCACGATGTAAAAAATATCCGCAAGGTGACAGGCCTCTCGCTGATTATTGCGCTGGCAGGCGCCCTGCTGTTTGTGGTTCCCAGTGTATTGCGCCCCTCTGCCGTGATGCGGATTTTTACGGACAGCGAGGGGGCAATCCGGATCGGAGCCGTCTATCTGGCGATTGCGGCCTTGTCCTATCCGTTTACCGCCGTCACCAATATTTATGTTGCCATGCTGAGGGCAGTGGGACAGGTCAAGGCGCCGGTGATCATCAGCTGTATGACGATCCTGGTCAATATTACTCTGAACTATGTATTGATTTTCGGGCATTTTGGGGCGCCCCAGATGGGAGCGGCCGGCGCGGCAGTGGCGACGCTGACGGCGCGGATGGTGGAGTCGGCGGCGATCCTGGGGGTGACATACCTGACCCGGATGCCGATTGCCGGAAATATGCGGGAGCTGTTTGGCTATAATGCTGCCTTTATCCGCCAGTTTTTGGGGACGGCAAGTCCCGTGATAGCCAATGAGTTTATCTGGGGACTGGGGACTACCATGTATTCCCTGGCTTACGGACGGATGGGAGACAATGCGGTAGCTTCGATTACGATTGCCACTACCATTCAGGATATCGTTGTGGTGCTGTTTCAGGGCCTAAGCGCGGCTACGGCGGTGATTCTGGGAAACGAGATGGGTGCAGGGAAGCTAAAGCAGGCGGAAAAGTATGCAAAGAACTTTTTTATCCTGCAGTTTTTGGTCACCTTGGCAGCGATGGGGATTTGTTATGGAATCCGCGAAAATATCATTGGCATGTACAGTATCTCGCCGGAGGTGGCGGCGGATGTGAACCGATGCCTGATTGTCTTCATTTTATACATGCCGTTTAAAATGTTTAACTATATCAATATCGTGGGAGTGCTGCGCAGCGGCGGCGATACCAAGATGTGTCTGATTGTCGATGCCAGCGGGGTATGGGCGATCGGAGTGCCGATGGCATTTCTGGGTGGATTGTACCTGCGCCAGCCGATTGCCGTAGTCTATGCGATGGTGATGTCCGAAGAGATTTACAAAGCGGCGGTCGGATATGTGCGATACCGGCAGAAGAAGTGGCTGAGGAATCTGGCGGTGGAACTGGACAAACAGGCCGTATAGCTGCTTTTTTGGAAAGAAGGTTTGTACAATGGCAAATCAGTTTTTGGAGATACCGGATCTGTTCTGGGGATTGTTCCGGTCGGGAAACCGAATGATTTATATTGAAGCCCTGCTGCGGATCAATGAGGAATACCAGTACAGCAACTATTATCTGAGCCGTGAAATCTGTATTCAGACACTGACCGACTATTTTGCCAAACAGAAGGTGACTTTGGAGCAGGAAGAGACAGAAGATGATTTTGATTTGCTGGAGCCGCTGTCCACCAGGATACTGAACTGGCTGTTGCGGACAGGATGGCTCAAAAAGGTGGAGGATTATGGTTCCATGACGGTGAATATCGTCATCCCGGATTATGCGGCGGTGTTTGTGGATGCGTTTGCGCATCTGGCGGGGGAAGACGAGGATGAGACCCAGGTGTATATCCAGAATGTCTATGGGATTTTGTTTGCGTTTAAAAATGACCCGCGCTCCAATATCTCTTTGCTGAAGACAGCGCTGATTAATACGCGGAGGCTGAATAAGACGTTGCAGGATATGCTGCACAATATGGACAAATTTTTCGGCAGCCTTCTGGAGCAGAAAAACTACGGGGATTTGCTGCAGGAACATCTGGAAGGATATGTGCAGGAGATTGTGCGAAAGAAATACCATATTTTAAAAACTTCCGATAATTTCTATCTTTATAAGACGGATATCCGGAAATGGATTGCGCAGATGCGGGAAAATCTTCCCTGGCTGGAGGAAGTCTGCCGCCGCAACCGGCAGCTTCGGGGGGCGGATATCCAGGCAGAGGCTTTGATGGAACAGCTGGATTTGATAGAGAGAGGCTTTGAGGATATCGAGCACCGTATCATGAATATGGACCGGGAGCATACCCGGTATGTCCGCGCTACGGTTACCCGTATGAATTATCTGCTGAATCGTGAGGACAACATGAAGGGGCTGGTGATCCGATTGCTCAACCATCTCTCGGAGCTGGAAGATCCGGCGGCACAGGAGCAGGAACTGGGGCGGATTGGAGAGCGGATGAACCTGTCTCAGATGATGGTGATTTCAGAGAAATCGCTTTACAAAAAACGACATGTAAAGCAGGATTTTGTGGAGAGCCTGGAACCGGAGGAGGAGCCGGGGGAACTTTCCGGAGACGAGGTCCTGCGCTTAAACAGAGTCCGCAGCCGCTACAGCAGAAAGCAGATAGAATCCTTTATTTTGGACCGGATGAAAGACGGGAAACTGGAAGTGACAGCGGATACGGTTTCTTCGGAAGAGGATTTTGAGCGGCTGGTGCTGGCATATGACAGTGCGGCCAGAAAGGACAGTCCGTACCGGGTGAGGCAGCAGGAGGCAAAGATGGTGGATAACGGCCGTTACTGCTATCCGCGGCTGGTGTTTGAGAAAAGGGAGTAACAGATGATCGATTATTATGAGGGGCAGTCCCCGGAGGAGCAGAGAGGAATCACGGCCGTCATTCAGCAGCTTTGCCGGCAGACTTTCGTGCTGGAACGGCGGTATGACAAAAAGACCAAACGCTATCAGGCCAGCCGGGATTATTATCAATGCAGCAAGCATCTGGAGTTTATCCGGGCCTATTTTGCTGTTATGGAGATTGAGGTGATTGAGAACAGCCAGATGGGAGTGATTTATATCCGGGGGGAGCAGGTGGTGGGAGAAAAGCTTTCCAAACTGGCCACTTTTTATATACTGGTACTGAAGCTGATTTATGACGAGCAGATGTCCGCGGCCTCCACATCCGTGAATGCTGTGACGTCCCTGGGGGAGATTCATGAGAAACTGGGGACTTACCGTCTGCTGAAAAAGCAGCCGTCAGTAACAGAGATCCGGCGGACGCTGGCATTATTGAAGCGGTATCAGCTGATCGAACCTCTGGATGTGCTGGAAGAAATGGATGGGCAGAGCCGTCTGGTCATTTATCCTACGGTCAATGTGGTGCTCATGGGAGATGATGTGCGGGCGTTGATGGATACTTATGGGGAGGAGGATGAGGAAGATGGAGAGGCAGAGGTTTGAAGCGTTGTCGCGGATTTGCCTGAACAATTGGCATTATATCCGGCATAAGACCTTGTCCTTTCATGAAGGAATTAATTTTTTTACCGGTCATTCCGGAAGCGGGAAATCGACAGTGATCGACGCGATGCAGATTGTGCTCTATGCCAATACGGATGGGCGGGGATTTTTCAATAAGGCGGCGGCTGACGACTCTGACCGCAGCCTGATCGAGTATCTTCGGGGGATGGTCAACATCGGTGAGGATAATCGGTTTTCTTATCTGCGGAACCGGAATTTCTCCAGTACGATTGTACTGGAATTACAGCAGACGGATACCGGGGAGTGCCAGTGCGTGGGAGTAGTATTCGATGTGGAAACTGCCACCAATGAGATCTCCCGGATGTTTTTTTGGCATAAAGGGGCCATTCCCGGCCATGAGTACCGGGTGGCGGAGGAAAAAGAGGAGGCGTCAGGCTCCGGGCATGCAAAGTCGGACCGGGCGATGTCTTCGGAGGAAGTGAAGCGATGGCTTTTGGGGGATTTTTCCAAGGAAGATTGCTACTTTGGCTCTCACAATGAACGCTTTCGCAGACAGCTGTATGATATCTATCTGGGAGGATTGGACGCGGAGAAATTTCCTCTGCTCTTTAAACGGGCGATTCCTTTCCGCATGAATATCAAACTGGAAGACTTTGTGAAAGAATATATCTGCATGGAGCAGGATATCCATATTGAGGATATGCAGCAGAGCGTGATGGAATACGGCCGCATGCGGAAGAAGATCGAAGACACTTGCCAGGAGATTGAATATCTGAAAGAGATCAGCGGGCAGTATCAGGAGATGGCCGGATTGCAAAAAGAGAGGGATGCCTACGGATATTACGGAGCCAGACTGGATATTCTGCAGGGCAGGCTGGAAATATCGGAGTGCCAGGAAAAAATACATATTTTGGAAGAAAACGTGCATAAGGCTGCCCTTGCTATGGAGAGGGAGCAGGCGGAGATTGAGGATCTGACCAGGCAGGGAGAGGATCTTTTAAGGCAGATTTCCATGAGCGGATATGAACAGCTGAAGGAGCAGCAGATTTCTTTAAACGAACTGGTGGAACGCCTGGGAGCCAGCAAGGCCCGTTGGGAACAGACGGCAGGGCGCCTGAAAGCATGGGAGGAGGAAGATAGCGTATCCAACCGTACTCTGTGGGATATCGGGGCGTTTGCGAAGGGAAGTATTGCAGAAGAAGAACTGCTGCGCTTAAAAAAGGATCTGGAAGAAATCCGCAAAGAAGCATCCAGGCAGCAGCAGAACGCTCAAGGGGAATTGCGGGAGATGCAAAAAAAGCTGGAACAGACCCGGGAGGAATACCAAAAGCTGAAATCAGGGAACAAGGCATATCCGAGGGAACTGGAACAGGCGAGGACCCTTCTGCAGAATGCCCTTTATCGGGAGACGGGAAAGAGCGTGCGGGTAGATATTCTGGCAGATCTTTTGGATATCCGCGACGAGGAGTGGAGAAATGCCGTGGAGGGATATCTGGGATATCAGAAACTGACCTTGCTGGTGGAACCTAAATACGCGGCGGTGGCATTGAAAGTATATGGGCGGATGGAGAAAGAAAAGTTTTGCCGGTTCTCGGTACTGGACACGGAACGGGTGCTGGCAGAAAAATATCCGGCTCAAAAAGGGTCGCTTGCCGAGGAGGTGGAGGCGGCCGGCGACTATGCACAGGCGTACGTGGATTTCCTGTTAGGCCAGGTAATCAAATGCGAGACTGTGGAGGAACTCAGAAAACATAAGATCGGCATTACCAAAAACGGCGTGGCATATCGAAGCTATCGGATTCAGCATCTGAACCCGGCGCTTTATACAACTTCCGCTTATATCGGGAAAAGCAGCATGCGTCAGCGGATAAAGATTTCCGAACAGGAACTTCGCAGGCTGGAAGAGGCGATGAAGACGCCGCAGACGGTCATAAAAGACGCGGGACGGATTCTGGGACTGGAATATCTGGGACAGGAACTTTCCGTCTATCTGGATTGGAAGAAGGACCGGGAGGATTACAGGAAAAGGCAAAAAGAGCAGGAAAGGCTGCAGGAAAAAATCCGGGAACTTTCTGCCCGTGATGTAAAGCAGTGGGAGGAAAAACGGCAGGCACTGTCAGAACTTTGCGATCAGAAGAAGGCCGCCCTGCGTCAGCGGCAGCGCAGTGCAGACGAATGGGAGCGGGAAAAACAGAGGGAAAAAGAAAAACTGCTGAGACTGAACGAGGCGTTGGTAGAAAAGGAACAGGATCTTGCGGTGCAGCCGGAACTGGAGGAGATGCTGGGGCAGATTTTGAAGGAAAGGCAGACATCGCGCTATGATCTTCTGCGTGGCGAGTATCTGGAAAAGCAGGAGAAGGCGGAGGAAAGGCGGCAGCAGGAGATGAACCGCCTGGTGGAACTGAGAAGCCATTACCTGCGGATGTATCCGAACCGGAATTTTTCTCCGACTGCTCAGAAGAATGAGGAATACCAGCAGCTTCTGGACCATTTAAATGACGAACGCCTGGAAGAATTCCGTGTGAAGGCGGCAGCACAGGCGCGGACGGCCGTGGAACATTTTAAAGATGATTTTATGTATAAGATCCGCAGCGCCATCAAAGAGGCCCTGCAGCAGAGGGATGAATTGAACCGCATTATCAGCCGGCTTGATTTCGGGAAGGACAGATATCAGTTCTACATCGGGAAAAACAGGGGGCCGGACGGACAGTATTATGATATGTTTATGGATGAGGCCCTGGATATCAACCCTTCCGACCTGAATATCGGGATAGACAACCAGCTGAATCTGTTTACGATGGAGCATGAGAACCATTACGGGGCGATGATCCATGATCTGATCAGCATTTTTATCCCGCCGGAGAATGCCACGGCGCAGGAATTGGAGGAAGTCCGGAGGAATATGGATAAGTACGCGGACTATCGCACCTATCTCTCTTTTGATATGCAGCAGCTGATTGAAAATGAGGACGAAGTGATCCGCATCCGTCTCAGCAAAATGCTAAAAAAGAATTCCGGCGGCGAAGGGCAGAATCCGCTTTACGTGGCGTTGCTGGCCAGCTTTGCCCGTCTGTATAAGATTGATTTAAAGCCGGGGATTTGGCAGAAACCGACGATCCGGCTGGTAGTATTGGATGAAGCATTTTCCAAGATGGATGCGGAGAAGGTGGCAAGCTGTATCCGGCTGATCCGCGGACTGGGTTTTCAGGCCTTGATCAGCGCCACAAATGATAAGATCCAGAATTATCTGGAGTCGGTAGACAAAGTTTTTGTGTTTGCCAATCCGAATAAAAAGGCAATTTATGTGCAGGAGTTTGAGAAGAAAGAATTTGAACGTCTGCGGGATAACAGAAAGGAGGAGGAAATTTGAAACCGGTAGTTGTGAGAAATGTGGTGATTGGCCAGGGGAGGCCAAAAATCTGTGTGCCGATAGTCGCAGCCACGGAGGAGGAGATTCTGCAGGCAGCAGAAGGCTTTGCAGAGATTCCGGCGGACATTGTGGAGTGGCGGGCAGACCGGTATGAGGAAGCCTTTGAGACGGAAAAGGTTTTGCGCCTGGGCGGCAGGCTGAGAGAAGCGTTGAAGGAAAAGCCGTTGATTTTTACTTTCCGGACGGCCAGAGAAGGCGGAGAAAAGGCATTGCCGGCCAAAGAGTATACCGATCTTAATCTGGCGGTGGCACAGAGCAGCTTCGCGGATTTGCTGGATGTGGAACTGATGACCGGGGACGATGAGGTGACGCAGATCATCGAGGAGGCTCACCGGATGCAGATCAAGGTGATTGCATCCAACCATGACTTCTTTAAAACGCCGTCAAAAGAGAGTATGATGGGCCGGCTCCGCAAAATGCAGCAGCTGGGGGCGGACATTTTGAAGCTGGCCGTGATGCCGCAGTCAAAGCGGGATGTGCTGACGCTTCTGGAAGTCACTCTGGAGATGAGTGAGGAGGCGGTGAACCATCCGCTGGTCACAATGTCGATGGCATCGATGGGCATGATCACCCGCCTGTGCGGTGAGACCTTTGGCTCGGCGCTCACTTTCGGCGCCGTGGGACAACGGTCGGCGCCGGGGCAGCCAGGGGCGAGGGAACTTGCAGAAGTGCTGGAGATGATTCATCGGAATCTCGAATAGGGGGCAGGCGCAGATAGATCCTATAAAAAAGATAAAGGCTGACGTATCAGAGAGATGTCTTTCTGGTACGGACAGCCTTTTTGAATGTGTGACATTAACAATTTTGTAAGTATTTTCTCCTTGCAGGAATTGGCAAACTATGGTATAAGTGTATTAACAATCTTAGTACACTTATCAATAAGGGCTGGAGAGAAAGGAGAATATGGATGATCCTACTGGATTTAAAAGACAGCCGGCCGATTTATGAGCAGGTAGTGGAACGGCTTCAGGAACTGATGATGCTGGGAGCTTTGGAAGAAGACAGCCAGATGCCGTCGGTGCGCAGCCTGGCTATGGAGTTGTCAATCAATCCCAACACGATTCAGCGTGCTTACGGAGAACTGGAGCGGAGAGGTTATACCTATTCGGTAAAGGGACGCGGCAGTTTTGTGGGGAGTATCCGCAAACTGCGGGAGGCAAGGAGAGTGGAACTGGCGAAGAAGCTGGGGGGACTGGTCAAGGAAGCCAGGACCATCGGCATCGGACTGGAAGAATTTGTGGGTATGGCGCACCAGGTATATGAAGAGTCAGGAACAGGCAGGACTGAGCAGGGAGGGATGACGGTATGATAGAAGCAGTAAACCTGACAAAGCGGTTTGATGATATTGTGGCAGTGGACAATATCAATGCCCAGATTAAAGACGGCAGTGTATTCGGCCTGATCGGGACCAACGGCGCAGGCAAGAGTACATTCCTTCGGATGGCAGCCGGCGTGCTAAGGCCGGATGGGGGGACCATCACCATCGACGGGATGGAAGTGTTTGAGAATGAGGAAGCAAAAAGGAGATTTTTCTATATTTCGGATGATCAGTATTTTTTCAGCAATTCTACCCCCCGGGACATGATGGCCTATTACAGGATCGTTTACCCATCTTTTGATAAGGAGCGGTTTCATGGACTGATGCGCAGCTTTGACCTGGATGAGAGCCGCAAGATTAATACCTTTTCCAAGGGCATGAAAAAGCAGGTGTCGGTAATCTGCGGGATCTGTGCGGGGACGGATTATCTGTTTTGTGATGAGACTTTCGACGGACTGGACCCGGTGATGCGCCAGGCGGTGAAGAGCATTTTTGCCAACGATATGCAGGAACGTCATCTGACGCCGATTATTGCGTCTCACAACCTGCGGGAACTGGAAGATATCTGCGACCATGTGGGGCTTTTGCACAAGGGCGGAATTCTTCTGAGCAGGGATCTGGATGAGATGAAGATGAACATCCATAAAGTTCAGTGTGTGCTGGCGGAGGGGATGGAGCCGGAAGAACTGACTGGCATGGAGATCATCAAGACGGAACGCCGGGGCAGGCTTTTGACGTTGACAGTGCGGGGAGATTTGAGTGCGGTGGAATATGGCATGCAGACGGTGAATCCGGTGTTCTATGAGACGATTCCACTGTCTTTGGAGGAAATCTTTATCAGTGAAACGGAGGTTGTGGGTTATGACATCAAAAAACTTATTTTTTAAGCTGATGAAAGAGGATTTGAAAAGAAGAATGTGGGCCATCGCGTTGATCAGCCTGGGATTTTTCTTCTTTTATCCAGTGGTGGCGGCATTTACGGCCGGAGAGATCAAGGATTATACGGATTATGCCAGAGGGCTGGCGAAGTATGAGGATGGTCTTGCCCGTTGGCTTTCCTTCAACTGTGGGATGACCGTATTCCTGATGGTGACCGTGTCGCTGATCTGCGGACTCAGCAGCTTTTCCTTTCTGAACTCTAAAAGCAAGGTGGATTTTTATCACGGAATCCCGGTGAGGAGGGAGAAGCTGTTTGCGGCGAATTTTCTGAATGGAATCCTGATTCTTGCCATCCCTTACGGAGTCTGCCAGGTGATGGCTGTGCTGGTGGGGATCTCCAACGGTGCAAACGGCAGCAGGCTGTGGCAGGTGGCATTGGCGGCCTATGGGTTTCATATCACCTATTATATCCTGATGTATTCCACGGTGGTAGTGGCGGCCATGATGACGGGACATCTGGTGATCGGTTTTTTGGGGGCAGTGGTGTTTGCCTGTTACATGCCTATGGCAACCGGCCTGCTGGTGGGATATCTGACTAGCTTTTTTAAGACCTATGCCGCCAATATGCCGGGGATTTTGTCGGAGCGGTTTTTGATGTATGGCATCCGGCTTTCCCCATTTTCGGAGTATATTTATCAGCTGTCAAGAAATGGAGAGCAGTACCAGAATCCGGTGTCCATGGTGGGAGCGATACTGGTTTCCTGGATGGTTTCGATTCTGCTGGCGGCGTTATCCTGTTTTCTGTATCGGAAGCGGCCGTCAGAGGCCGCTGGCAAGGCCATGGCATTTTCTGTGACCTGTCCGGTGGTCCGGATTCTTCTGACCATATTGTCTGCCATGGGGCTGGGAGTGTTTTTCTACGCCGTGCGCGAATCAACGGGATGGATGATTTTCGGAATTTTGTTCGGCGGAGGAATCTGCCATTGTGTGGTGGAGATTATTTATCATTTTGATTTCAGGAAGCTTTTTTCCCATAAGCTGCAGCTGGCAGGATGCCTGGCGGTATCCATGATAATTATGGCAGTGTTCCGGTATGACCTGCTGGGATATGACAGGTATCTGCCTAAAGCAGGGCAGGTGCGGGAGGCGTCTGTCAGTATAGGCGGGATAACCAACTGGGTGTCCTACGGCCATACGGAAAAATTCCCGGACGGCCATTATGAGTGGGTCAGCGAGTCGTCTGGCGACTACGTCCTGGAGAATATGAAGTATCAGGATATTGAGAATCTGCTGGCTCTGGCCTCTGATGGGATTGAGCAGGTTCAGGCCGGAAAGAGGAGAAGGACATTCGTCGATCAGGATGATGATTCGGATGAGTGGAATGCCAATAAAAAATGGAACTATGTGGAGATCTGCTACACCTTAAACAGCGGAAGGAAGGTAAGCCGCGTTTATCATATGGCAGTGGATTATGGAGACACTCAGTCAGCGGTAAATAAACTCTATAGAAATGAGGGATATCAGAAGGGGGCCTTCCCGGTGCTGAATATGACCAAGGATCAGGTAGAGGCAATCCGGTTTCGGGGCGAGTATGCCAATGAGGACCATAAGAACGAGGTTTGTTTAAAAAAGCTGTCTGATCACGAGAAGGCACAGTTTTTGGAAACCTTCCAGAGGGAGTTTGCGGCCATGAGTATTGAGCAGATGGAAAAGGAAGTGCCGGTAGGCCTGATCCGCTTCAGCAGAGCGATGGATGAAGAGGCTCTGGACTGGTGGGACAGACAGGAGGCCCTGGAAGAGGAAAGCGGGGAGGGATACCAGAGGTATGGCGGATATTACCATTATTGGGCGAGAGACGATCTGAACCGCCACGATTATTATCCCGTCTATCCTTCCTGTACGGAAACCATCAGGCTTTTGAAAGAACAGGGAGTGAAGGCAGGGGGATATCTGGACGGCCTGGATGTGCGGGCGGTGCGGGTGTATATGGATGATAATTTTGCGATTTCCTACAAAGATTATGAGGAAGCGATGGGAGCAGAGATTTCTGTGAAAGATTATGCCTTCGACGGTAGTTATTTCGCGGTCCGCGATCCTGAACGGGTGGAAGAGCTGCGGGCGGTTCTGGTTTCTGCGGCCCTGTGTTATTATAATCCTTTTTATCTCTCGGAACCGATAGATGCGGCTCTGATGGTGTGGGACCCGGATTTGGATACGGCCGACGCACAGGAAAGGGAAGTCGGAATGGCTTATGAGGAAAGCAGTAAAGGGGAGTGGAATACCAGGGTTGAGGTACTGTTCCCCAAGGGGAAGGTGCCGGAGTTTTTGTGGGAGAAGGTTGAAAATTAATATTTGCGGATCTTTGTTTTTGTGTCTGAGGTCTGCTTGAGGAAGGAGAGGACATCAAAAGACGTGTTCCCGCCTTCCTCAACTGCTGATGTGCTGACCGGATTGTTTTCCGTGGAATGAGTAAAAAAATGCGTTGACAAAGGCGGGGGGGGGTAAAATGGATTGACGGATGCAGGGGATAGGAGTAGGATAGTGAGAACGGAATATCCTGTTTGGCCAGGTGGAGGTGTCTGGGAAAACGGACAGGAGTAATTGACAAAAAAGAGGAGTTTTGACATGACAGATCAGGAATATGAGAAAGGATTAGCTGAGCTGATGGCGGAAGACGGGCCGGCGAAGAAGAAAAAAGCGAAGAAGGACCGGCGAATCGGGAAATTCTGGAGATCCTGGAGCAGAAAAAGGAAGATCGTTGTGGGAGTGGTGGTTGTGGCGGCCGCTCTCTTTGCGGTGGCAAAGGCGAAGGGAGGTGGCAGTGACGGGGAGATTATGGTTTCTACGGCTCCTCTGACAAAAGGGGATGTGGAGGAGGTATTGTCCATCAGCGGCCCTGTCTCCGGTACGGACAGTGCGGAAGTTGTGTCTCGTCTTCATGCGGAGATCCTGGAGATTCTGGTGAAGGAGGGGGATAAGGTAAAGGCAGGACAGGTGTTGGCGCGGCTTGACCCTGCCGATGTGCAGAAGGAAGTGGAGATTGCCCAGAATGCCTATGATCTGGCAGTGGCGGAACGGAATGAGGCCCAGATTCAGGCGGAGACAGGGTATGCCCGGGCAAGGCAGGAGGAACTGGCGGCAAAGAGGGATTATGACCGGAAGGCTATGCTGTATGCGGGGGGCGACGTGTCCCAGATGGAACTGGAGGAGGCCCGGGATGTGCTGGCCGAGGCGTCAAGACAGGTTTCCACCTTCACTTTGCGGGGAGGAAAGCCTGTGGCCAACGAGTCTTATGACCTGCGGATACGGAACGCGGAGTTTGAACTGGAGAAAAAGCGCAAGGAACTGGAGGAAGCGGAGGTGACCAGTCCCATAGACGGCACCGTGGTGCGGGTCAATTCACGGGTGGGACGTTTTGCGGATACGGTGGACGACGACCGGCCTCTGTTTTCCATTGATAATCTGGAGAGGCTGGAGATGAAGATTAATGTCAGTGAATACTCCATCGGCAAGGTGGAGGTAGGGCAGAAGGCGGAGATATCGGCAGATATTCTGGGAGGTGAGACGGAGGAGGGTGTGATCACAGCCATTTCTCCTACGGGTGAGGAAAAGGGCGGCGGCTCTACGGAGCGGGTCATTCCCACGACGATTCAGATTCAGAATTCGGATACAAAGCTGATTGCCGGCATTACGGCCCGGGCCCAGATCGTGCTCAGTGAATCGAAGGACACCTGGGTGGTGCCCATGGGGGCATTGGTAGATAAGGAGGGCCAGAGTTTTCTGGCTGCGGTGGAGAATAACGTGGTGAAGATGATTCCTGTGGAAACAGGGGTAGAGAGTGATGTGGAGGTGGAGGTAAAGGGGGAAGGCCTGACTGAAGGCATTTTCTACATCACTTCACCCATGGCCTTTCTGGAGGATGGAATGACGGTTGCTGCATCTCCGATGCAGTGACGAAGGCATTTGCAGTGACCAAGGGGATCTGACAGGATTCGGGCGCTGCAAAGGGAAAGAGACAGACAAAACAGAAAGTGCTGGGGCGGAGGAAAGCTATGGGATTTTGGAATCGTGGAAGAACAGAGGACCTGGGAGGAGGCTGGCCTCAAAGAAAAGTGGAAGCCAGGGAAAACGGCGCAGGAAAGCTTTGGGACATGTGGAGGAAAAGCCTGAAAAAAGCCTTAAAGTTTCCGGAATACATAACGGAGAATGTCAGCGAGGAACTGATCCGGCTGGAGGATCTGGTCAAGGTCTATGACACGGGAGCGCTGAAGGTTCTTGGCTTAAAACGGATTAACCTGACGATTCACCGGGGAGAGTTTGTGGCGATTATGGGCCAGTCGGGGTCAGGAAAATCTACGCTTATGAATATATTAGGCTGCCTGGACCGGCCGTCCATGGGGCATTATTATCTGGACGGCGTGGATGTGGCGGCCATGAATCCGGATGAACTTTCCCTGATCCGGAACCGGAAAATCGGATTTGTGTTTCAGTCTTTTAATCTGATTTCCCGCACATCTGCCCTGAAAAATGTGGAACTTCCCATGACCTATGCCAAAAGGAACAAAAGATTCCGGGAACAGCGTGCCCGGGTGCTTCTGGAGAGGGTGGGACTGGGAAAGCGGGCGGAGCACATGCCGAATGAACTTTCCGGAGGCCAGCGGCAGCGGGTAGCGATTGCCCGTGCCCTTGCCAATGAGCCGCCTCTTCTGCTGGCAGATGAGCCTACAGGGAATTTGGACACGGCGGCGTCAGTGGAGATTATGGAGTTGTTCTCTCAGCTTCACAAGGAGGGGACCACAGTGGTGGTAGTTACCCATGAGGAGGAGATTGCGGCGTTCACGGAGCGGATTATCCGGTTTCGGGATGGGGAAATTGTGAGCGATAAGCCGAATGTGCCCAGGGAGCCGGAACCCTGCGGGGGGGAAGGCTTTGGGGCATCCGAAGAAGGGGAAGCAATCGGAGACACGGATTCAGACAGGCAGAAGGCGTTGGGGGACAGACTATGCTGATTGAAAATATGCGCATGGCCTTCTCGGCTATCCGCGCCAATAAAATGCGTTCTTTTCTCACCATGCTGGGAATCATCATCGGAATCGGTTCTGTGATATCCATTGTGTCCATCGGAGATACCATGCGAAGCATGTTTGAGGAATTATACCGGAAAATCGGAATTACCCAGGCTTACATTGCCATCGGCTACTGGGTGGATGAATGGCGGGAGAGCGATTATTTTTCCCTGGATGAGATGGAACGGATTAAGGAGATTTTCGGAGACGAGATTGCTTACATTGACAGTGACGCCTCCACCTCCGGGGATGCTGTCTGCGCCAGGACGACGGTAAGGTTCAGCTATACGGGGGTGGACTACAACTATCAGGAAGTCCAGCCGGTAAATATGGTCTACGGCCGTTTCCTGAATCAGGGAGACGTATTAGGAAGACGGAAAAATGTGGTGATGGACACGGTCAGCGCCATGAACCTGTTCGGGGTGGAGAATGCGGTAGGGGAAAGTTTCCGTGCTACCATTTACGGTTCGGTGGATGACTATACGGTGGTGGGAGTATACCGTAAGGACCTGAATCCTTTTCAGGCCATGATGCTGGGAGCGAATACGGAAGGGGGAGAGGCCTTTGTGCCCTATACCCTTCTGACCTGGCCCAACGACAGATTTTATGATATTCGTATTTTTGCCAGAGATGAGGCCACCATGGATGTGTTTTTTGATAATCTGAAAAGCTATGTGGCCAGGTCAAAGGGCCGTCAGCCAGAGGATTTCCGTCTGGTAACGGCTAAGGCCCAGATGGGAGAGATGGACAGTATCATGGGAGGCCTGGCCACGGCAGTAGGAAGCATTGCAGCCATCTCGCTGCTGGTGGGAGGAATCGGCATTATGAATATTATGCTGGTGTCCGTGACGGAGCGCACCCGGGAGATCGGAATCCGCAAGAGCCTGGGGGCCAGAACGAAGGACATTATGGTACAGTTTCTGACAGAGTCTGCCATTTTGTCTGCCTGCGGCGGACTTTTGGGAGTCCTGCTGGGGGGCGGGATCGTGATGATGGGCGGAAGAATGCTGGGGGTGCAGGCCATCGTCAAACCGGGAGTGGTGCTGCTAGCGGTAGGATTTTCAGCTATGGTGGGAATTTTCTTTGGAATGTATCCGGCCTCGAAAGCGGCGAAAAAAGATCCGATTGAGGCGCTGCGGTATGAATGATGAGGGAGGAGAAAGGCTATGCTGATAGAAAATATGAAGATGGCGTTTTCGGCTATTCGCGCAAATAAAATGCGCTCCTTTCTGACCATGCTGGGAATCATTATCGGCATCGGTTCCGTGATATCCATTGTTTCCATCGGAGATACCATGCGAAGCATGTTCGAGGGATTGTACCGGGAAATCGGGGTGACCCAGGCATATCTTTTTATTGGCTACTGGGTGGATGACGTGCGGCAGAGCGACTATTTCACTCTGGATGAGATGGAACGGGTGAAGGAGGTATTCGGAGATCAGATTGCCTATATTGACAGCAACGCCTATACCTCTGCCGACGCTGTCAGCGGCCGCACCACCGTGAAATTTGGATTTACCGGAATCGATTATAATTATCAGGATGTGCAGCCGGTGAATATGGTCTATGGCCGTTATCTGAATGAGGGGGATGTGCTGGGGCGGCGGAAGAATGTGGTGATGGACACCACCAGTACCATGAATCTGTTCGGGGTGGAGAATGCAGTGGGAAAAACCTTCCGGACCACGATTTACGGAACCACGGAGGAGTATACGGTGGTGGGAATCTACCGCAAGCAGCTGAACCCCTTCCAGGCCATGATGATGGGGGCCAACACGGAGGGAGGCGAGGCTTATCTGCCTTATACGATTCTGACCTGGCCCAATGATTATTTTTATGCGCTGCGTATTTTTGCCAGGGATGAGAACACCATGGATGAATTCTATAATCATGTGAAGGCATTTGTGGCAAAGAACAAGGGCCGTCAGCCAGAGGATTTCCGGCTTAACAGCGCCAAGGATGAAATGGGACAGATGGACAGTATCATGGGCGGCCTGGCAACGGCAGTGGGAGGCATTGCGGCCATCTCCCTTCTGGTAGGAGGAATCGGAATCATGAATATCATGCTGGTGTCCGTGACAGAGCGTACCCGGGAGATCGGCATCCGCAAAAGCCTGGGGGCAAGGACAAAGGATATCATGATTCAGTTCCTGACAGAGTCAGCCATTCTGTCTGCCTGCGGCGGTGTTGTGGGAATCCTGCTGGGAGGCGGACTGGTGGTGGTCGGCGGCGCCCTCTTAGGGGTGCAGGCTATCGTCAGGCCAGGGGTGGTGGTCCTGGCAGTAGGCTTCTCGGCCATGGTAGGGATTTTCTTTGGCATATATCCGGCTTCCAAGGCAGCAAAAAAAGACCCGATTGAGGCGCTCAGGTATGAATAATGGCGGCAGAGTGTTTTTATCAAGTAGACAAAAGCCTGAAATGAATCTATAATTAGTATGAACGTATGGCGGTGTCTGCATTGGCGGATAGGTCTGTTTGGATAAGAATAAAGAATCAGGCAGAAGGGAGAACACGAGCGGTGGAAGGATTATCATGGAATGAGCAGTTCAATATAGGGGTTGAGGTAGTGGACAGGGCACATGCCGGACTGTTTCGGAGAGTGGGAAAGCTGATAGACATTGTGGAGCATGAGGCCAATTGCCAGAAAGCATGCAAAGAGAGCATCCGTTTTTTGGAAGATTATACCATGACGCATTTTTCGGAAGAAGAGGCTTATATGCGTTCCATCCAATATAAAGGATATGAGAAGCATAAAAAAATCCATGATAATTTCAGGGATATCACACTGGTTTCACTCAAGAAGCAGCTGGAGGCGTCAGGATATTCCCCGGCAGTGGTGGAACGTTTTATCAATGTTCTGGCGGGATGGCTGACCGGGCATATTATGGTGGAGGATCAGGCAATTACGGGAAATGTGTCGGCAAAAAGGACTTATGAGGAATCGCTGGATACATTGGTGGTGGCCGGTGCGGTCAATCAGGCCATAAAGGATGTGTTCCGCCTGGATTCGGAGCTAGTGAATGGGGAATATAACGGCAGGGGTATTCGCCAGGGGTATTATTACCGGCTGTGCTATGATCTGGAAGATGGCGCCAAGGTGCAGCTTCTTCTGGGTTTGGAGGAGCAGCTGGCCCGCCGGGGCGTAGGCCTGATGCTGGGCCTGTCCGCCATGAATAATCCGGAGAGGGTCAGGGAAGTCTCCGTGCAGATTCTTCAGCAGTTTCTTCATCATTTGGGGAAGCTTTTTAAGTCGGATATGGAGTATCGGATACATAAGGAGGAGAATCTGGTCAGGGATGAATTCCGGAAGGACTTTATGACGAGATATGACTGCAATCTGCTGTTTGAGACCAGGCTTGGCCATTTTGTTTTCTGTGCGCGGAAATGGGAGGTTAAGAAGTAGAGGAGGGTGACAAGGGAAAAAACGTAAGAATAATGTTATAATTGTCGGAAAATGTTCAGTTTTTTCTAAGGTATCATTAAAGTCTTTTGAAAATAATTGTGGTATACTGGTATCATCAGAAATAGAAAGGGGCGGTGATACCATGAAAGTTATAAGAATTTTTAAGTCTGTCGTTTTGTTTGCAATATGTGTGATGCTGCTGACTGGTTTCACCGTTGCCGGACAGGGTTACGCAAGGTACCGGGAAGCGATAGAAACCATGAGTCTGGAGGACAAGGTGGATTCGATCCGGGCGAAAGAGGGATATACCCGCCTGGAGGAACTTCCGCAAGTATATCTGAATGCAGTGATATCAGTGGAGGATCACAGGTTTTATCGGCACTTCGGTTTAGATCCCATTGCAATCACAAGAGCAGTTTTGCATGATATCCAGGCAGGCCGTTATGTGGAAGGCGGGAGTACCATCACACAGCAGCTGGCAAAAAACCTATATTTTACACAGGAGAAGGAACTGACCAGGAAAGCGGCGGAAGTGTTTGTGGCCCTGGAACTGGAAAAGAAGTACAGCAAAGAGGAGATTCTGGAACTTTATGTAAATAGCATCTACTTTGGCGATGGCTACTATACGGCGGGCGATGCCAGCCGGGGATATTTCGGGAAAGAGCCGGTTGAGATGAGCCAGTATGAGAGTACGTTGCTGGCCGGGATTCCCAATGCACCTAGCCGTTATGCACCGACGAAAAGCCAGGAATTGGCAGAGAAGCGGCAGATGCAGGTGCTGAGAAGGATGGAGGCATGCGGATATTTTTCTCAGGAAGAGGCAGAGACGGTAGCGGCGCAGATGGTGGCGTTGCAATAAAGGACACAAATGAAAGGCAGGCAGGGCAGATCCGTGTCCTGCCTGTTTTATTAGGTAGATTAATCAAATAGTAAGGCAGGCAACAGAGAAAGAGAGAAGGGAAAAGGAAGAAGGAATCAGACAGGCCGGGAAAGAAGCGGAGAAGCCTGTTGCTGAAAGCGTAAGAAGCAGGCATTGACGGATGCCGTTTCTTTCTTTATAATGATAAAATGCCTCAAAATAAAATATCAGCAGGTAAATGAATAGAAGGAGATTATGGGATGAAGATTTATTGCGAGAAAGATTATGAAGCTATGAGCCGCCGGGTGGCAGGTATACTTGCGGCACAGGTGACTTTAAAACCAGATTGCGTGCTGGGACTGGCGACCGGTTCTTCTCCGGCGGGAGCTTATAAGGAATTGGTAAGACGCTATCAGGAGGGGGAACTGGACTTTTCAGGCGTGACTTCGGTGAATCTGGACGAGTATAAAGGGTTGTCAGGGGAAAATGACCAGAGTTATCGTTACTTTATGGACAGCAACCTGTTTGACCATGTGAATATCGATAAAAGCCGCACCTTTGTGCCGGATGGCCTGGAGCCGGACAGTGAGAAGGCATGTGCGGATTATAATGCCATCATACGCAGGGAAGGGCCGGTAGATCTGCAGCTTTTGGGACTTGGCAATAACGGACATATCGGTTTTAATGAGCCGTCAGCCGTTTTTGAAAAGGAGACGCATTGTGTGGATTTAACGGCCAGCACGATTGAGGCAAACAAGCGTTTTTTTGAGAAGGAAGAGGATGTGCCCAGGCAGGCGTATACAATGGGGATCGGAAATATCATGCAGGCAAAAAAGATACTGTTGATTGTGTCCGGGGAGGGAAAGGCGGACATTGTGGCCAGAGCGTTCTGCGGTTCGGTGACTCCCGAGGTGCCGGCGTCCATTCTCCAGTTTCATGATGATGTGACTTTGGTAGGGGATGAGGCGGCTTTGTCAAAGCTGATGGCCGAGATGGAGAAATAACCGGCATGAGACGGGAAATTGATATGGCAGAGATTTCCGATGGCCGGCGTTACCAAGCCAACGATATGGTGCGGGCGGATTGCGGCGGCTGCAAAGGATGTTTTTCCTGTTGTGAGGGCATGGGGGCCTCGGTGATCCTGGACCCATATGACGTCAGGGAATTGGCGCGAGGGCTTTCCACAACCTTTGAGCAGCTTCTGACATCCGTACTGGAACTGAATGTAGTGGACGGGATTGTCCTGCCGAATCTAAAGATGACCGGTGAAAAAGAGCAGTGTGGTTTTCTGAACGAACAGGGACGCTGCCGGGTTCATGCCTTCCGGCCGGGATTCTGCCGCCTGTTTCCTCTGGGCCGCATCTATGAGGGAGATACGTTTGAGTACTTTCTTCAGGTGAAAGAATGCCGGCGGCAGGGCCGGGGCAAAGTAAAGGTGCGCAAATGGATCGGAGTACCGGAATTTTCCCGATATGAGCAGTTTGTACGGAAATGGCATAATTTTCTAAAAGCCTGTCAAGAGCAGATCAGAGCAGTTCCGGATGGGGAACCGGCCCGATTGATATGTATGCAGGTATTGAAAGCCTTCTATATGAAGCCTTTTCATGAGCAGAGAGATTTTTATGACGAGTTTGAAGAACGCCTGGCGGAATGTGAATGGATGCTATCCCGGGATTTTATCCCGGAAAGAAAAAATTCTTGACTTTTTTCCGGGAAGTGGCTAGAATGTACTATAGGTTTCAAAAGAAATGATAAAGACGAAGATCATGTTTAGTAGTGGATTATTTCCTGTCAGAGAAGAGGGGTCACCGGCTGAAAGCCCTTCCCGGTTCAGATAATCTTACGAATTTCCCATGGGAGTCGCACAGCGGAAAGCGGCATATTGCTATATTTGGCAGTTGGGCCGGGAGTAGGCAGTGACGGAGTGCGCACGTTACGCGTAAATGAGCGTCTGTGTGAGTGAAAAGCATGCAGAAATCAGGGTGGTACCGCGGTGAAAGAACCGTCCCTTTGTGATCCAAAAGGATGACAGAGGGACGTTTTTTATTGCAGGGCATCCGAAACATTGTCTTATGGAAAGAATGTTCTTCGCAAAAAGAAGCAGAGAGGAAGGAAGATATGAAAGAGAAGCTAGAGCAGATTAAGGCAGAGGCCCTCAGGCAGATTGAGGCGTCAGATGCACTGGAGAAGCTGAACGATATCCGGGTGGCATATCTGGGCAAGAAGGGTCAGCTGACCAGTGTTTTGAAGAGCATGAAGGATGTGGCTCCGGAGGACCGCCCCAAGGTGGGGCAGATGGTCAACGACGCCCGGGCATTGATCGAGGCCAGGCTGGAGGAGACAAAGGCGGCCTTGGCCAAAAGAGCCAGGGAGGAGCAGCTTAAGCGTGAGGTCATTGATGTGACTCTGCCAGCGAAAAAGGCAAATCTAGGACACAGCCATCCCAATATGGTGGCCCTCAGGGAAGTGGAACGCATCTTTGTGGGTATGGGTTACGAGGTGGTGGAAGGACCGGAGGTAGAGTATCAGGATTATAACTTCACCAAGCTGAATATCCCGCCGAATCATCCGGCCCGTGACGAGCAGGACACTTTCTTCATCAATCCGGAGGTCTGCCTTCGCTCTCAGACATCCCCGGTACAGGCCCGGACCATGGAGCAGGGCAAGCTGCCGATCCGTATGATTGCCCCGGGGCGGGTGTTCCGTTCCGACGAGGTGGATGCGACCCATTCTCCTTCCTTCCACCAGGTAGAGGGCCTGGTGATTGACAAGCACATTACGTTTGCAGATCTGAAGGGAACGCTGGCAGAGTTTGCCCGGGAGATGTTCGGAGAAGAGACAAAGGTAAAATTCCGTCCCCACCATTTCCCCTTTACAGAACCCAGCGCCGAGGTGGATGTCAGCTGCTTCAAATGCGGAGGCAAGGGCTGCCGTTTCTGTAAGGGTTCCGGCTGGATTGAGATTCTTGGCTGCGGTATGGTTCATCCTCATGTTTTGGAGATGTGCGGCATCAATCCGGAGGAATATACCGGTTTTGCCTTCGGCGTAGGCCTGGAGAGAATCGCGCTGCTGAAATATGAGATTGACGATATGAGACTGCTCTATGAGAATGACATCCGGTTCCTGAAGCAGTTCTAAAGCAGGAAAAGGGTACGTCTAAGCAAGAATAAGCATCAATAAGGAGAAATCAATAAGGAGAAGCATACATGAATACCGCATTATCATGGATTAAAGCATATGTTCCGGATTTGGAGGTTAGCGCTCAGGAATATACGGATGCGATGACCTTGTCCGGAAGCAAGGTGGAAGGCTATCAGTGCCTAGATAATAATTTGGAGAAAATCGTGGTGGGACAGATCACCAAAATCGAGCGTCATCCCGATGCGGACAAGCTGATCGTTTGCCAGGTGGATATCGGCGCCCGGTCCGTTCAGATTGTCACCGGCGCACCCAATGTCAAGGAAGGGGATAAGGTTCCGGTGGTTCTGGACGGCGGCAAAGTGGCCGGCGGACATGACGGCGGCCCGCTGCCGGAGGACGGCATCCGGATCAAAAAAGGAAAGCTGCGGGGAATCGAATCTGACGGCATGATGTGTTCCATCGAGGAACTGGGTTCTTCGCGGGACATGTATCCGGAGGCTCCGGAGCTGGGAATCTATATTCTGCCTCAGGATACGCCGACAGGTGCGGATGCAGTTGAGGTGCTGGGTCTGCATGACGTGGTTTTTGAATATGAAATCACCTCTAACCGTGTGGACTGCTACAGTGTGGTTGGCCTGGCAAGAGAGGCGGCCGCCACCTTCCGCAAGGAATTTCATCCTCCGGTGGTTACCGAGACCGGAAACGAGGAAAATATCCGGGATTATCTGTCCGTGGAGGTGGAGGATACGCAGCTGTGCCCCCGCTACTGCGCCCGGATGGTGAAAAACATTAAGCTGGCTCCTTCTCCGGAATGGATGCAGCGAAGACTGGCAGCCAGCGGCATCCGTCCTATCAATAATCTGGTAGATATTACCAACTATGTGATGGAAGAATATGGCCAGCCCATGCACGCCTACGACTATGACCTGATCGGCGGTCACAAGATCGTGGTGAAATGTGCCAAGGATGGAGATGAGTTCCAGACCCTGGACGGCCAGATCCGCAAGCTGGACAGCACAGTACTGATGATTAATGATGGAGAGAAGGAGGTAGGCATTGCCGGAATCATGGGAGGCGAGAACTCCAAGATCACCGATGATGTAAAAACCATGGTATTTGAGGCTGCCTGCTTTGACGGCACCAATATCCGCCTGTCCTCCAAAAAGGTGGGTTTAAGGACCGATGCCTCCGGCAAATTTGAAAAAGGGCTGGACCCCAATAATGCAAAAGAGGCCATCAATCGTGCCTGCCAGCTGGTGGAAGAGCTAGGAGCCGGCGAGGTGGTAGGAGGGATTTTGGACATTTATCCCAGGAAACGGCAGCCGGTGCGGGTGAAATTTGACGCTGACAAGATCAACTGCTTGTTGGGGACAGAGATCGATGCGGCAGAGATGAAGCAGTATTTCCAGATGCTGGAACTGGGTTTTGACGAGGAGGCTCAGGAGGTGATTGTACCCACCTTCCGGCAGGATCTGAACTGTCTGGCGGACCTGGCAGAGGAGGTGGCAAGATTTTTCGGTTATGACAACATTCCCACCACGCTGCCTTCGGGTGAAGCGACAACCGGAAAGCTCTCCTATAAGCTGCGGATCGAAGAGGTTGCCTGTGAGGTGGCCGAGTTCTCCGGCTTCAGCCAGAGCATGACCTATTCCTTTGAGAGTCCCAAGGTATTTGACCGGCTGATGCTGCCGGAGGATGATAAGCTGCGACAGGCGGTGACGATCTTAAATCCCTTGGGTGAGGATTTCAGCATTATGCGAACCTCACCGCTGAACGGGCTTTTGACTTCCCTGTCCACCAACTATAATAGAAGAAACAAAAATGCAAAGCTGTATGAGTTGGCAAATATTTATCTGCCAAAATCATTGCCGCTGACAGAACTGCCGGATGAACGGATGCAGTTTACTCTGGGAATGTATGGAGAAGGCGATTTCTATACCATGAAGGGCGTTGTGGAGGAACTGTTTGACAAGCTGGGGATGACGAAGAAGGTACATTATGATCCTTCCTGTGGACGTCCCTACCTCCATCCGGGAAGAAGGGCAGACATCGTGTATGAGAAACAGGCGGTCGGATATTTGGGTGAATTGCATCCGGAGGTGGCAGACACCTATAAGATCGGAGAACGTACCTATGTGGCTGTCCTGGATATGCCGGCGGTCATTCCCTTTGCCGATTTCGACAGAAAGTACACGGGTATTGCCAAGTATCCGGCGGTAACCCGGGACATCAGCATGGTGGCGCCCAAGGAGATTCTGGTGGGACAGATCGAGGATATTCTGACCCAGCGGGGAGGCAAAATGCTGGAAAGCTATCAGCTGTTTGATATTTACGAGGGTTCCCAGATTCTGTCAGGTTACAAGTCGGTGGCATATTCCATCACCTTTCGGGCCAAGGATCATACCTTGACCGACGATGAGGTAAATGCCATTATGAAGAAGATTCTCAATGGATTGCAGGGAATGGGGATTGAGTTGCGGGCTTAAATGGGAAAAGAGAGGCTGCCGTATTTGATACGGCGGCTTTTTTTGTCAAAACCTAATTGATTTATTGAAAACTTAATGGTATGATGTTGGGGTCAAAAGGTCTTTTGACCCCTCTGATACCGGATTGCTCCGCACTTTGTGCTCCCGCAATCCTCATGGTATCGTGTAAATACTTCAAAGGAAAGCAGCATTCACTTTCGGACCAGTTCGGTCATGGATTCCCCGGTACTATAGAAGAGACAAGCAGCATAAGCGTAAGAAAATGGAAGGAGTTGTACCTGAATTGCGCCTAAAGAGGGAGAGGAGGAGAAGGTTTGGGAAAGAAAAATTTAATTGTGAATCAGATGCTGGAGAGAAAGGAGAATTTTGCGGATTTTATCAATGGGACCGTCTATGGCGGCAGCCAGGTCCTGAGAGCGGATATGCTGGAAAGCCAGTCCTGCCATAATGGAGTGATCTATGAGGAGAATGGTGTCAGACGTGCTCTGGAACGAGATGCGGACATCCGTATGAGGGCAGATATGGGAACATATTCTCTGATTTGGACTAACGAAACCCAGTCAAGAGTACATTATGCCATGCCGGTAAGAGTTATGCTTCAGGATGCGCTGGAGTATGTAAAACAGGTTCAGGATCTGGAAAAAAAGCATAAGGAATCCGGAGAAGAATTGAGGGAGGATGAATTTCTTTCGGGAATTCAAAAGGGGGACAGAATCTTACCTGTGATTACAACCGTGCTATATTGCGGGACAGAATGGGATGGAAGCAAAAGCCTGCAGGAAATGTTTGCTATTGACAGGCAGGATGAATCGTTGAAGATTCTGGAAAGGTATCTGCCGGAATATCGGATTCATGTGGTGGATGTCAGCCAAATTGAGGATATGCAGGTGTTTAAATCTTGTTTACAGCACATTTTCAGTATGATAAAATACAATACAGATAAGAAAAATTGTATGAGTACATGAAGGCCAACCGGGAAGCGATCCGGAAGATGGATCATGTAGAGCAGATGGCAGCATTGGTGCTTTTGGGCGAACAGAAGAGGCTGCAGAGATTAATGGACGAGAGTGATGAATGGGAGGGCGACGTGTGTAAAGCAATTGATGATTTGATCGAAGACGGAAGGCAAGAAGGAAGAGCAGAAGGAAGAGCAGAGAGTATTCTGGAGTTGCTGGGGGATTTGGGAAGCATTCCGGCAGAACTTTCCATGAAAATTCGTAAAGAAGAAAATATTGAAGTCCTGCAAAAGTGGCTGAAGCTGGCGGCAAGAGTGGATAATATTCAGCAGTTTCTATCCTGCCTGTAAAACGTGAATAGAATATCACAAAAGCGGTCATCCTTATATCACATTGAATTAAGGAGGCTGCTTTTATGTACGGAGAATTTGAGATTGCAGGGGTATGCGCGCGAGAGATTTTGGATTCACGGGGGAATCCCACGTTGGAGGTGGAGGTACGCCTGGAAGGTGGCGCCTTGGGGCGGGCAGCGGTGCCCTCAGGGGCTTCCACTGGTAAGCATGAGGCGGTGGAACTGCGGGATGGAGGCAGCCGTTACCATGGAAAAGGAGTGACCAAGGCTGTGGAGGCAGTGAATACCGTGCTGGCTGAGGCACTGATGTTTGAAGATGCGTTTGAGCAATCCAGGATTGACCAGCTGCTGCGGGAAGCAGACGGCACAGAGAACAAATCCCGACTGGGGGCCAACGCGGTATTGGGAGCATCTTTGGCTGTGGCCCGGGCCTGTGCGGCCCAGCAGGGAATCCCTCTTTACCGATATCTGGGCGGAGTCAATGCCAGGACGCTTCCGGTTCCTATGATGAATGTCCTAAACGGCGGGGTGCATGCGGATAACACGGTGGACCTGCAGGAGTTTATGATTATGCCAGTGGGGGCAAAGTCCTTTTCTGAAGGTCTTTTAATGTGCGCGGAGGTATATCAGACCCTGAAGGATCTGTTAAAAGCCAACGGATACAGCACTGCGGTAGGAGATGAGGGAGGGTTTGCCCCGGATCTGGCGAATTCGGAGGAGGTGCTTTCCTACCTGTCAGAAGCGATAAAAAAGAGCGGATATGAGCCGGGGGCGGACTTTATGATTGCCATTGATGCCGCTGCCAGCGAACTGTACGAGGAAGAGAGCAAAATGTACATCTTTCCCGGGGAAAGCAAAAAAAGCGGCCGGGCGGTCAAACGGACGGCAGAAGAAATGGTGGAATATTTCCGTCAGCTGACAGAAAAATATCCCATCTGCTCCATCGAGGACGGATTGCAGGAGGAGGACTGGGAAGGCTGGAACCTGTTGACGAAGACTCTGGGCAGCCGGGTACAGCTGGTGGGAGACGACCTTTTCGTTACTAATACCAAAAGGCTGAAACGTGGAATCGAAGAGGGAGCCGGCAATTCCATTTTGATCAAGGTGAATCAGATCGGCACTCTGACGGAAAGCCTGGAAGCCATCGAGATGGCAAAGAGGGCCGGCTATACCGCGGTGATTTCACACCGCTCCGGAGAGACAGAGGATACCTTTATTGCAGACCTGGCGGTGGCAGTCAACAGCGGACAGATCAAAACAGGAGCCCCCTGCCGCTCAGAGCGGGTTGCAAAGTACAACCAGCTTCTGCGGATCGAGGAACAGCTTCGGAATTCCTGACAGCAGGCCTTTTGGCGCCAATGCCCTGGAAAAAACGCTTGTCATTTATACAAATCTATGCTAAACTGTTCTTGTTTGACGATTAGGAGGTGCATGGATATGCTGAAAGTGATTCTGTCGGTAATTTTCGCGCTTATTTGCCTGGCATTGATTGTGATTATCTTACTTCAGGAAGGGAAATCCGCAGGTCTTGGTTCTATCAGCGGTATGGCTGACAGCTACTGGGGCAAGAATAAAGGGCGTTCCATGGAAGGGACCCTGGAAAAGTTCACGAAAGCGGCTGCAGTTTTGTTTATGGTATTGGCATTGGCATTGAATATGCTTTGAAGCCTGTTCAGGATGATGGCAAGGCCAAAGGAACGCAGGTTTTTCTGTTACGGTAGGATGAGGCACTCTTGATGAAAGGGTGCTTTTTCTGTTTTTGGATCTGCAGGAGAGAAGGGGGGATATTGTGGAGAACCTGATGAGAGAGCGGAAGGAACAGCTGCTTGCTGTTATCAAAGACCCGTCGTATGTGCCGATGAAACTAAAAGAACTGGCGATATTGCTGCAAGTGCCCAAGGAGCGGCGGGAGGAACTGGAAGAGATTCTGGCGGTGTTGGTTGCGGAGGGAAAGCTGTCTTTGTCGAAGCGGGGAAAATACAGCATTCCGGAGGCTTCCGTGCTGACGGGGATATTTTCAGGGACTGCCAGGGGTTTTGGGTTTGTGACGGTGGAAGGGCGGCAGCAGGATATTTTTATCCCGGCGGATAAGTCCGGCAGCGCCATGCATGGAGACCGCGTACAGGTGAGCGCAGAGCCGCAGCAGCAGGGAAAGAGGGCCGAGGGCGCGGTGCTGCGGGTTCTGGAACGAGCCAATCAGACGGTGGTAGGCTATTATCAGAAGAGCCAGAATTACGGTTTTGTGATGCCGGATAACCGAAAGCTGGGCCAGGATATTTTTATCCCCCAGGGCAAGGATTTGGGAGCGGTGACAGGACATAAAGTGGTGGTTCGGATAACGGATTACGGAGCCATGGGAAAGGGAGCCGATAATGCCGGCGGCAAAAGTCCGGAGGGAGTGGTAACGGAGATTCTGGGACATGCGAACGACCCGGGGGTGGATATTCTGTCGTTGGTCCGGGCCTACGATCTGCCGGAGGCATTTCCGGATGCGGCGATGAAGCAGGCGGCGCAGACGGAAGATAAGGTGGCAGAGGAGGAACTGTGCGGCAGGAAGGATCTGAGGCAATGGCAGACGGTGACAATCGACGGTGAGGATGCCAAGGACCTGGATGATGCCATCACGGTTAGCCGTGAAGAATTCGGATACCGTCTGGGAGTCCACATTGCCGATGTCACACATTATGTAACAGAAGGAAGTCCTTTGGATGAGGAGGCATACAGGCGGGGAACCAGCGTATATCTGGTGGATCGGGTGATTCCGATGCTGCCGCACAGGCTTTCCAATGGGATCTGCTCTCTGAATGCGGGGACAGACCGTCTTGCGTTAAGCTGTATTATGGATATCGATTCTCAGGGAAGGGTGATCGGACATGAGATTGCAGAGACTGTGATCCGGGTGGACCGGCGAATGACTTATACGGCAGTCAATGCAATGATTACGGATCGTGACCCTGCTATGATGGAAGAATATGCCGATTTTGTGGAGATGTTTGACCGGATGAAGGAATTGGCAGACATTCTCAGGGAAAAGCGAAAGACACGAGGTTCTATCGATTTTGATTTTCCGGAGACCAAGATTGTTCTGAATGAGGAAGGGGTTCCTCTGGAAGTAAAGCCTTATGACCGCAATGCTGCGACCAAGATTATTGAAGATTTCATGCTGATGGCAAACGAGACGATTGCAGAAGATTACTTCTGGCAGGAGCTGCCGTTTTTGTACCGGACGCATGATAATCCTGATCCGGAGAAGATGAAGCGTCTGGGGATGTTTATCCGCAATTTCGGATATGCGATTCATTTTCAGAACGGAGAGATCCATCCGAAAGAACTGCAAAAGCTGCTGGCCAAAATTGACGGAAGTGAGGAGGAGGCGCTGATCAGCCGTTTGACGCTGCGCTCGATGAAGCAGGCAAAGTATAGTCCGGTGTGCCAGGGGCATTTTGGCCTGGCGGCAAGATATTATACCCATTTTACTTCCCCGATCCGGCGCTATCCGGATCTGCAGATTCACCGGATTATCAAAGAAAATCTTCATGGAGGATTGACAGAGGAACGGATTGCCCATTATCATAAGATCATGGTCGGGGTCGCGACACAATGTTCGGCCACGGAACGGCGGGCGGAAGAGGCGGAACGCGAAACTGTGAAACTCAAGAAATGTGAGTACATGGAAAAGCGGGTCGGTCAGGTATTTGAAGGGGTGATTTCCGGCGTCACGAACCGAGGATTTTATGTGGAGCTGCCCAACACGGTAGAAGGGATGGTTTCTGTCAACGATTTGCAGGGAGATTTTTATGTATTCGATGAAGGACAGATGGAACTGCGTGGCGAGACAAGCGGGAAAACCTATCGCCTGGGCCAGAAGCTGCAGGTTTTGGTGTCAGGTACTGACCGTGTGAACAGGACCATTGATTTTGTGACAGCAGAAGGAACGGGAAAGACCCGGCAGGGAGGGAAAGAGAACTTTGAAGGACAGCATTAAGCTGATCGCCAATAACAAAAAGGCGTATCATGATTATTTCATCGATGAGAAATTTGAATGCGGCATTGAGTTGTTTGGAACCGAGGTTAAGTCGATCCGGGCGGGTAAATGCAGCATCAAGGAAGCGTTTGTGCGGATCGAAAAGGGGGAGGTATATGTCTTCGGCATGCATGTCAACCCCTACGAGAAGGGGAATATTTTTAACAAGGACCCGCTGCGGGCGAAAAAGCTTCTGATGCATCGCTCAGAAATCAACAAACTGGAGGGCAGAATCCGTGAAAAGGGACTGGCGTTGGTGCCGCTGCAGGTATATTTTAAGGGAAGCCTGGTGAAGGTGGAGATTGGCCTGGCGCGAGGCAAGAAGCTTTATGACAAGCGTGCCGATATTGCCAAAAAGGATCAGCGCCGGGAGGTGGAACGGGATTACAAGGAGAAACTGAGGTAGCTTTGGCAAAGATTTTTGGATGCGGGGAAATATGCAGGTGATGATTTCCCCGCGTCGGATGAGTTATGGTCTATAGATCTTATAGTCTTTTATCTATATGAGATTCAAAAATTCATGAGTAATGTTGGTCAGATAACGATTCCTTTTATAGTAGAAATTGACATCCCGGACAGCGTCCCGGTTATCCAGTTTATAATAGATAAGGTTTTGGTCTTCCGGGACATGGCAGATCAAAGTATCCCCGCAGAAGGAAATGCCCATGCCGTAGCGGGAAAGGTTGTAGGCAGTGATCTGCTGTTCTGGCTCCAGCTTGATTTTGGGGGTGAAAAGGGCATTGCGGCAGATCTTATCTGCCCGCGTACGGGTATCATTGCCGGATTTCAGCAGCAAAAAAGGGTCGTTTTGAAAAAAATCCAGCGGAATCGGAGGGATACGGGAGTTCAAATGCCGGCTTTTGCGGATATCAGAGGCGGTCAGCGCATAGTTTTTGATTGTTTCGTTGGATGAAAAATGGGCCGGGACAGTCAGCAGCAGGTGTTCCTCACAGAAAAAACGTTTTCCATAGACGGAAGAGTCCATTGTCTGGTTGTCGATCAGCAGATCGAGGGCACCGGAAAAGAGTTTTTCTGTCAGTTCCGTAGTGTTCGCCTCGATAAGGTCGACATGAATGTGGGGATATTGTTCGCTGAAGCGGGACAGAAGCGGCGGAAGAACATAGGAAGCAAACAGATTGGTACCGCCAATGGCAATCGAACCGCTTTGCATGTTCTGCATATCCTGCACATAATTTTGAAACCCATTTTCCACATCCAGAATGATCTCGATGGAACGGATATATTCTTTTCCCAGATCGGTCAGGCGGATCGGCGTGGAACTGCGGTCAAAAATGGGAAAACCGATTCTCTGCTCCACTTTTTTGACCGCGGCGCTTAAGGAAGGCTGGCTGATGTAGAGATTTTTTGCGGCTTTGGAAAAACTCATCTCCTTGTATACCTCATATATGTAGTGCATTCCCTGAAACATGGGTTTCCTCCTATAGGCAAATATCTATGAAAAGTATGGATTGATAAGTATTTGAAAATATTGTAATTCAGAATTATACTGAAGTCAAGAGGAGGAGAACTACCATGAGCGAAGAGAAAAAATATCGGGTTGAACAGGATGCGATCGGGGAGAAGGAAGTGCCGGCAGATGCCTATTATGGCATACAAACCCTTCGCGCTTATGAGAATTTTTATATAACGGGCCTGAAGATGCACCCGGAAATGATTAACAGTGTGGCCCAGATCAAGAAGGCGGCTGCAATTACAAATTTTGAAGTGGGGGAACTGGATAAGAAGATCGCAGATGCGATTGTGCGGGCCTGTGATGAAGTGATCTCTGGCAAATGGCATGATCAGTTTATTGTCGATCCGATTCAGGGGGGAGCAGGCACTTCCCTCAATATGAATGCCAACGAGGTGATCGCCAATCGTGCCATCGAAATTCTGGGAGGCCAAAAAGGAGATTATCATCTTGTAAACCCCAATGATCATGTCAACTTCGGTCAGTCCACGAACGACGTTTTTCCCTCCTGCGGAAAGATGGCAGTGCTGAAACTGATTGCAAATGCCCAGGAACAGCTGCATCGCCTGGAGGCGGCGCTGATGAAAAAGTCGGAAGAATTTGATTCCGTTATCAAAATGGGCAGGACCCAGCTGCAGGATGCCGTTCCGATTCGTCTGGGACAGGAATTCCATGCCTATGCTTCCGCGATCCGGCGTGATATCCGGCGGTTTGACAATGCAAAGGAAGAGATCAAGAGTTTGAATCTGGGCGGCACTGCGATCGGGACAGGACTGAATGCCGATGTACAGTATTTCAAACGGGTGGTGAAAAATATGTCCACACTGACAGGACAGGATCTGGTGCAGTCCTATGACATGATTGACGCCACACAGAATCTGGACAGCTATGCAAGTGTGTCCGGCATTGTAAAAAACTGTGCGATTAATCTGTCGAAAATGTCCAATGACCTGCGTTTGATGTCCTCCGGCCCGCGTACCGGTTTCGGGGAGATCAATCTTCCGGCGCGGCAGAATGGTTCTTCCATTATGCCGGGAAAGATTAATCCGGTGATCCCGGAGGTGGTGAATCAGGTGGCATTTAATATTATTGGAAATGATGTGACAATTACGATGGCGGCGGAGGCGGGCCAGCTGGAACTGAATGCTTTTGAACCGATTATTTTCTATAACTTGTTCCAGTCGATTGAGACACTCACTTTTGCGGTGAAGACCCTGATTGATAACTGTGTTGTGGGAATCACTGCCAACGAAGAACACTGCCGGAAAATGGTGGAGAGCAGCATTGGGATTATCACGGCAATCTGTCCTTACGTAGGATATGAGGCGGCTTCCCGGGTGGCCAAGGAGGCTTTGCGCACCGGCCGCTCTGTGCGGGACCTGATTCTGGAAAAGGGGTTGATGGACGTGGAACAGCTGAAGACCTTGCTGGACCCCTATACCATGACGGAACCGGGGATTCTGGGAAAAGATCCGATGGCGAAGCTGAGAGGATAAAAATTTGCAAGCAGTTCTTGATTTTGTCGGATAATGAGACTATAATGGGTGTCAAAGAATCAGGGACTGACTAGAATGGAGGCAAATTTTATGGAAAAGAAGAATCTGGACTGGAGCAATATCGGCTTTAATTATCGGACTACGGACAAACGCTATGTAGCGAATTATAAGGATGGCGAGTGGGGGGAGGGAGAACTGACTTCTGACGCCAATATCGTATTGAATGAATGTGCAGGCATTCTGCAGTATTGTCAGGAGTGTTTTGAAGGATTGAAGGCTTATACTACGGCGGACGGCAGTGTGGTTACCTTCCGGCCGGATTTGAATGCCGAGCGGATGATGGATTCCGCTGCCTGGCTGGAGATGCCGCCGTTTCCGAAAGAGAGATTTCTGGAGGCAGTGGATCAGGTAGTGCGCGCCAATGCCGCCTGGGTGCCGCCTTATGGCAGTGGGGCAACGCTTTACCTGCGTCCTTATATGTTTGCGTCAGGACCGGTGATCGGCGTGAAGCCTTCCCTGGAATATCAGTTTCGCCTGTTCGGGACTCCGGTTGGCCCGTATTTCAAGGGCGGGGCAAAGCCGCTGACCCTCTGCGTCAGCGATTTTGACCGGGCGGCGCCCCATGGCACCGGCCATGTGAAAGCAGGGTTGAACTATGCGATGAGCCTGCACGCTTCCGTGCTGGCGCATGCGGCAGGCTATGATGAGAACCTGTTCCCGGATTCTGCGACCCGCAGCTATGTGGAGGAAACCGGCGGCGCCAATTTTTTATTTGTCACAAAGGATCATGAGGTGGTGACGCCCCAGTCAGATTCCATTTTGCCTTCCATTACCCGGCGTTCTCTGCTGTATGTGGCGGAGCATTATCTGGGACTTAAGGTGAGCCAGAGGCCGGTAAAGCTGTCAGAGCTGGCTGATTTTGCCGAGTGCGGCCTGTGCGGTACGGCAGCCGTGATTTCTCCGGTAGGAAAGATTGTCGATCATGGGAAGGAGATTTGCTTCCCCAGCGGTATGGAGAAGATGGGCGAGATCACTCAAAAGCTGTATGATACCTTGACAGGGATTCAGATGGGGACTACTGAGGCGCCTGAGGGGTGGATTCGGAAGATTATGTAGTGGGGAAAAAACGGGGATGAGTTGAAAAACAGGCCATGGGTTGGCAGGGGTTGGCTCCCGTTTCCGGGGCAAGTCCCTCCAAAAGCCGCCAAACCCTGCCAACCAAAGGCCTGTTTTTGGGTGCTCTTTCTCTCTTGGTTTGGGTGCTTGGATGCTTATATGTTTGATGACAGTGTCTTTGCTGAGGTAAGGGAGTAGGGGTTCTTGATGTTTAATATTTACCGTTTGCAGGTGGGTATACATTTTTCTATAAATAACAGAATGTCATCAATCATATCTTTCGGGTTTTCATGTGAGAAAATGTCTACATCGCAGGATATTGTTCCTGCTTTTCAACATCTTTTGTTCCATAATATTTCCCTGATTTTTTATTGATTTTATAGTGCGGTCAGTTGGAAAAGCTGAATTTTCGGACATTCGTTGGATTATGCGCTTAGGGGATTCCCCAAAATGATAGTTCATCTGCCAAGGGAAAAGGGATTGGCTTTCGTATTAAATGCAAAAACCGTTTCAATTTTGGCGACATAACATTCCAAGCAATACCAAAAACCGGGAGCCGAACCATGCCTGCCCCTGACTTTTCCTACATTGCGCACCCCCGGCTGCGTCCCCCTGCTAAAAAAGTACCAGAGCCACATCAGAAGCAGCTAAATAAGTTGACAGCATGAAAAAAGCATTGTATGATGTTTCATAAGCAGTTCTTTATAAAATGGCTATATTTATAAGCAACAGATATAAATAATATTAATACTAGTAATAAAGCATCCAAGAAAAAAACAGAAAGGAGACGTATCATGGTAAAAGTTGGAATTGTAATGGGAAGCGACTCAGATATGCCAGTGATGGCAAAGGCAGCAGAAATGCTGGACAGGTTTGGGATTGCGTATGAGATGACGATCATTTCCGCACACCGGGAGCCTGATATTTTCTTTGAATGGGCGAAGGCGGCAGAAGGAAAGGGGATCAAGGTGATTATTGCCGGAGCCGGCAAGGCGGCTCATCTGCCGGGAATGTGCGCGGCCCTTTTTCCCATGCCGGTGATTGGCATTCCCATGAAGACCTCAGACCTGGGCGGTGTGGATTCGCTGTATTCCATTGTGCAGATGCCTTCCGGGATTCCGGTGGCTACGGTGGCCATCAACGGCGGCGCCAATGCGGGAATCCTGGCAGCGAAGATCCTGGCAACATCGGATGAGGGGTTGCTGGCCAGACTGAAGGCTTACAGCGAAGAGATGAAGAACGATGTGGTGAAAAAGGCAGAAAAGCTGGAGAGTATCGGGTATAAGGAGTATCTGGCCCAGAAGTAAAAAAACAGGGCGAAACAGGAGGACAGGTATGGACTACAAGAAAGCTGGAGTGGATATCGAGGCGGGCTACAAGTCCGTGGAATTGATGAAGGAGCATGTAAAAAAGACCATGCGGGAAGAAGTGCTGGGAGGCCTGGGCGGATTTTCCGGAGCCTTTTCCCTGTCAAAGATTAAAGAGATGGAAGAGCCGGTGCTTCTGTCCGGTACGGACGGCTGCGGGACCAAGGTGAAGCTGGCCATTATTATGGACAAACACGATACCATCGGGATTGATGCGGTGGCTATGTGCGTCAATGATATTGCCTGCGCCGGCGGCGAGCCTCTGTTCTTTTTGGATTATATTGCCTGCGGCAAGAATTATCCGGAAAAGATTGCGGATATTGTAAAGGGAGTTGCAGAGGGCTGCCTTCAGGCAGAGGCATCTTTAATCGGCGGAGAGACGGCGGAGCATCCGGGACTGATGCCGGAGGAGGATTATGACCTGGCTGGTTTCGCCGTTGGAGTCTGCGATAAAAAGGATATGATCACTGGTGAGGATCTGAAGGCCGGGGATGTGCTGATCGGACTGGCTTCCTCCGGTGTGCACAGCAACGGATTTTCCCTGGTCCGCAAGGTGTTTGAGAAGGAACTGACCCGGGAGGGACTGGCTGTCTATTATGATGAACTGGGAAAGACGCTGGGAGAGGCTCTGCTAGCCCCTACCAGAATCTATGTGAAGGCCTTAAAGAGCGTGAAGAAGGCCGGCGTGACCGTAAAAGCGTGCAGCCATATTACCGGCGGCGGTTTTTATGAGAATGTTCCCCGGATGCTAAAGGAGAATACCCGGGCTGTGGTGAAGAAAGACAGTTATCCTGTCCCCGCCATCTTTCAGATGCTGGCAGCAAAGGGGGATATTGCAGAAGAGATGATGTACAATACTTTCAATATGGGGATCGGCATGATTGTTGCCGTGGACCCGGCTGATGCGGATCAGGCGATGGAAGCCATCCGCAAGGCAGGGGATGTCCCTTATGTGGTGGGCCGTATTGAGGCCGGAGAAAAGGGAGTAACCTTATGCTGAGAGTAGGAGTGATGGTGTCCGGCGGAGGCACCAATCTGCAGGCGATACTGGATTCCCTGGATGCAGGGCGCATTACCAATGTGGAGATCGCAGTGGTGATCAGCAACAATCCGGGAGCCTATGCGCTGGAACGGGCAAAGGGCCACGGAATTGACGCGGTGTGTATTTCTCCCAAGGAATATCCGGACCGGGAAGCGTTTAATGAGGCTTTGGTGGCGAAGGTGGATGAATATGATCTGGGACTGATTGTCCTGGCGGGATTTCTGGTGAAGATTCCGCAGCAGATGATTGATAAATATGAAAATAGGATTATCAATATTCATCCGTCCCTGATCCCCTCCTTCTGCGGCGTGGGGTTTTATGGACTCAAGGTTCATGAGGCGGCCCTGGCCCGGGGAGTGAAAATTACCGGGGCCACGGTTCATTATGTGGATGGAGGGATGGATACAGGCCCGATTATTCTTCAGAAGGCAGTGGAGGTGAAGGACGGCGACACGCCCAAGGTGCTGCAGCAACGGGTGATGGAGGAGGCAGAGTGGGTGATTCTGCCGGAGGCCATTGATAAGATAGCCAATTCATAAAGGGATAGAAGGAGGAAGCAGAAAATGAAAATACTGATTGTGGGCGGCGGCGGCAGAGAGCATGCCATAGCCTGGAAGGTGTCCCAAAGTCCCAGGGTGGAGAAGCTTTACTGTGCGCCGGGAAATGCAGGGATTGCCGAGGTGGCGGAGTGTGTCGATATCGGTGTTATGGAGTTTGGCCGTCTGGTAGAGTTCGCAAAGGAGAAGAAGATCGACCTGACGGTGGTGGCTCCGGATGACCCTCTGGCGGCCGGGGCGGTGGACGCCTTTGAGGCGGCGGGCCTTCGGGCCTTCGGGCCCAGGAAGAATGCGGCGATCCTGGAGGGTTCCAAGGCATTTTCCAAGGACCTGATGAAAAAGTACGGGATACCGACGGCGGCCTATGAGACCTTTGATACGCCGGAAAGCGCCCTTGCCTATCTGGAGACGGCTCCTATGCCCATCGTGCTGAAGGCAGACGGCCTGGCTTTGGGAAAAGGGGTGCTGATCTGCAACACTCTGGAGGAAGCGAAGGAAGGAGTCCGGACGTTGATGCTGGACAAGCAGTTCGGGGAAGCCGGGAACCGGATCGTCATTGAGGAGTTTATGACCGGACGGGAGGTTTCGGTGCTTTCGTTTGTAGACGGCAAAAATATCCGGATTATGACCTCGGCCCAGGACCATAAGCGGGCAAAGGACGGTGATAAGGGACTGAACACCGGCGGTATGGGAACCTTTTCTCCCAGTCCCTTCTATACGGATGAGGTGGACCGGTTCTGCAGGCAGCATATCTATCAGCCTACGGTGGATGCCATGAGGGCGGAGGGACGAGAGTTTAAAGGCGTGATTTTCTTTGGCCTGATGCTGACAAAGAACGGCCCCCGGGTGCTGGAATATAATGCCCGCTTCGGCGATCCGGAGACGCAGGTAGTGCTGCCCCGGATGAAAAATGATATTGTGGATGTATTTGAGGCCTGTATCGACGGCACTTTGGATCAGACGGAACTGGAGTTTGAGGATAATGCGGCAGTTTGTGTGGTGCTGGCCTCCCAGGGTTATCCGGAACATTATGAGAAAGGCTACAAGATCACCGGCCTGGAAAAATTCGCAGGGGCAGAGGGGTATTATGTATTCCATGCAGGCAGCAGGTTTGACCAGGAGGGAAACATTGTCACAGGCGGCGGCCGGGTGCTGGGGGTAACGGCAGTGGGAGAAAACCTGAAAGCGGCCAGGGCCAATGCCTACGGGGCAACGGAGTGGGTGGAATTTGACAATAAATATATGCGCCATGATATCGGGAAGGCGATCGACGAGGCGCAGTAATGAAAGAAAACTCCTTCACTGTCAGAAAAATGACAGTGGAGGAGTTTTTCTGTATGGCCGGCGAAATGTGTTATAAAACGTATCTGTGACAATCACTCATCCTGCGGTATCCCGATATAATGGATACAGGGAGGTGTGATATGAATAATATTGTATGGATGGCTTTGCTGGCGACCTTGGGGACTTGGTCTGTGACGGCATTAGGAGCGGCGACGGTGGTGTTTTTCCGTTCCCCGAACCCGAAGGCGCTGAATCTGATGCTGGGTTTTGCTTCCGGGGTGATGATCGCCGCAAGCTTTTGGTCCTTGCTGCAGCCGGCGATTGAACAGGCGGAGGAAATGTCTGGCCTGCCGGCTTATCTGGTGGCGACGATGGGGTTCCTTGCCGGGGCTTTCTTTATGTGGGGATCGGATAAAATTGTCTCTTACGCCCGTGGCCGGGTGAATCACTCGGCAGGACGGGCAGATGAAAAACTGAACCGGATTATTATGCTGGTGCTGTCTATTACGCTGCACAATATCCCGGAGGGACTGGCGGTGGGGGTTGCTTTTGGCGCATTGCCGCGGGAGGGTTATCTGATGGAAAGCCTGATGGGGGCGGTCACGATAGCGGTTGGCATCGGACTGCAGAATTTTCCGGAGGGGGCGGCAGTGTCGATTCCTTTGCGGAGGGAAGGGTTTTCCAGGAAGAAAAGCTTTTTGCTGGGGCAGGCCTCAGGGATTGTGGAGCCGATTGCCGGAGTCATCGGCGCTTTGCTGGTCGTCTATGTGGAGGCGATTCTGCCATATGCCCTGTCCTTTGCCGCCGGTGCGATGATTCTGGTGGCGGTTCATGAACTGATACCGGAATGCCAGAGAAATCAGAAGGCGCAGCCGTATTTTGCGACCATGGGAATTGTAGCCGGATTTGCGACGATGATGCTTTTGGATGTGATGCTGGGCTGACTCTTGCTATTTTGGAAACGGCATGCTATAATCCCGGCAGAGACGGCAGAAACGCTGGTTTGAACACAATACAAAAAGAAAGGTTTGGCAGTTATGGAACGTCAGATAACAGAGAGGGAAAACGGGATTACGGAAGGTGTGATCTGGAAACAGCTGCTGCTGTTCTTTTTTCCGATTTTGTTCGGGACCTTTTTTCAGCAGCTGTATAATGCGGCAGATGCGATGATCGTGGGCCGTTTTGTGGGAAAGGAAGCGCTGTCTGCTGTTGCCGGGTCAACAGGGATGCTGACCCAGATGGTGGTAGGCTTTTTCGTAGGCCTGTCTTCCGGTGCAGCTGTTCTGGTTTCCCAGTATTATGGCGCCAGGCGGGAGGAAATGGTGGGTTATGCGGTTCATACCTTTCTGACCTTCAGCATTCTGGCAGGGCTGGTGATGACGGTTATCGGTATTTTCCTGACCCCCTGGATGCTGGAAGCCATGGGGACTCCGGCAGACGTTCTGGAGATGTCTGTTCTCTATCTGAGAATATATTTTGGAGGAATTGTCGGCAATCTGCTCTATAATTCAGGGGCAGCGATTCTGCGGGCGGTGGGAGATTCCAAGCGTCCGCTGTATTTTCTGATCAGCAGCTGCCTGATCAATATTCTGCTGGATGGTATTCTGGTGGTGGTTTGCGGCCTGGGAGTGCTGGGGGCGGCGCTGGCGACGATACTTTGTCAGGCAATGAGCGCCGGGATGGTGGTCGCGGCGCTGATGCGGACGAAAGATATGCATCATCTCGACTGGCACAAAATGCGCCTGGACCGCCAGATGCTGCGCAGGATGATCCGAATCGGCTTTCCCTCAGGTCTGCAGTCGGTAATGTACGGAAGTTCCAATGTAATCATTCAGGCGGCGATTAACTCTCTGGGAACAAACTTTGTGGCAGCCTGGGCGGCATACAGCAAGCTGGACAGTGTTTTCTGGATGATTGTCAGCGCATTCGGAATCGCAGTCACTACCTTTGTGGGGCAAAATTTTGGGGCAAAGAGGATGGACCGGGTGCAAAGCGGGGTAAAATGCTGCATGATCATGACGCTGGCGTCTTCCGCCTTGATGTCAGTGCTGTTTTACAATTGGGGGATCTATGGATTTGAACTGTTTACCTCTGACCCGGAGGTGTCTGCGATCGGTATGGCTATGATGCGGTATCTGTCGCCTTTGTATGTGACCTATGTATCGATTGAGATTCTGTCCGGCGCCTTGCGCGGGGTAGGAGACTGCTGGATGCCCATGATGCTTTGCGGCGGCGGCGTCTGCGTGCTCCGCGTGCTTTGGATTCTGGTAGCCGTGCCTCTGCAAAGAGATATTTACACAATTATGTTCAGCTATCCTCTGACCTGGGTGGTGACGACGATACTGTTTTTGATTTACTATCGATATTTCAGCTATCTGAAGGTAAAACGCAGATAAAAACAACCAGAGTAAGGAAGAAAAGAATGCCGCCCGGCAGTCCGATCAAAGGCTGCCAGGTGGCATTTTTCAACTATCAGGCAGATGGCGTTTGGCATGTTTCATGAAATCGGAGTAAGATGTTTTGCCGGGATGAGTGGAAAGACGTGACAAATGTCACCGGCTGAAATGAGGGATAGTATCTATACATTTCCTGCCGGATTGTTATAATGGAGATAACGAAGGTGATGGAAAGAGTGTGTGGGAAGGAGGATTGTTATGTGGCTGTTTACGATTATTTTGTGGTTGATAGCGCCGCCGGTGGAACTGGCAGTTATTATCGGGCTGGGAATGAAAAACGGTCAATATAAGAAGAAAATTCAGGAACTGGAGACAGAACTGAGAATCGATCAGGTATGGAAGAAAGCGAAAGCCGAAATGCCGAAGGCGGCTGCATCCGGAATATCAGCGGCAGAGCAAAATGCAGCAGTGCAGGCCCCCAAACGGCAGAATCCGGCAGAGCACAACCCGGCAGAGCAGAGCCAGGTAGTGCAGAATCCGGCAGTACAAAAGCAGGCAGAAGAAAAGACGACGGCAGAAGAAAGGACAACGGCAGAAGAAAGGACAACGGCAGAAGAAAAGACAACGGCAGAAATGGCAAAAGCACACATAGCGATGGAAAGAGGCAACACAGATCCCCCGCTTCTGCAGCACACAAAAAAAGCCGTCCCTTGCATCCGGAAAGGAAAAGAGAAGGGGAATATGGGAATTCTGGCGTTGCTGGCAGGAGTCGTGTTCATCGTACTGGCAGGGTTGATTTTTGCCACTACCGCATGGCAGGCTCTTACAAATCCGGCAAAAGTGCTTCTGGTCCTGGTGTTTGCAGGACTGTTTTTTGGAACCAGCGTTTTGGCGGAGAAAAGGCTCCACATACACAAAACCGGGAATGCGCTTTATATTTTGGGAAGCATCTTCCTGTTTTTATCGGTGCTGGCGGCCGCATATTTCCGGTTGCTGGGGCCGATGTACATACTGGACGGACAGAATCGATGGCGGGTATTGTGGGTCGGGAGCCTGGTAACAGTGACGGTTCTGTTTCTGGGAATCCGGCGTTTCGATGACCGGATTTACACACAGGTCTGCTGTTGGGGAATGACGGTCAGCATAACGTTTCTTATGCTGGCCCATGGGATGAATCGCTGCAGTGAATGGCTTAGTTCCATGATGATCTATGCTTTTTTACTGATATCGGGACAATGGGGCCTGGAACGATTGCGCAGGCGGCAGAAGCTTTGGGAAGGGACAAAAAATGAGTCGCAGAAGCGGCAGGGAAAGGGGTGGGAGCTGCTTGCGGAAGGATTTTCCTGGTTTGCACCGCTCCATTTCTGGATCTTTGCATTTCCGACGATATTTTTGGTTACGATAGGCGGATTTTTTCAGGTGGCCGGATGGTTCCGGTGGCGGATCGCGATCGCGCTTGGCGCCGTGCTGCTGGGGAATCTATGGCAGCTGGATGAAAGATTTTGTGAGTGGAAAAAAATATTTTTCAGTGCGGCAACAGCAGGCGCGGTTCATTATCTCCTGGCCTGGTTTTGTTTTAAACTTTCAGACGGAAAGCAAGGACTCATTATGGAAACGTTTTTGCTGGCGGAGATGGCAGTGGCCCTGTGCCTGATTGTGGGGCAGAAGAGAAAATTTTATTTTCAGACCAGGGCGGGAGAAGGAATTCATATGGGATTTCTGCTGCTTGACGCATTGATCTTAAATGCAGGTTCCTGTCTGAGACAGATCTGGGAGGGAGGTTATATTCAGGAACCGCTGTGGGGGAGCGCGGGAAAAGCCCTGGCAGGCGCGCTGGTTTTGATGGCAGTTATCATGGTCCGGAAAAAAGGTTCCATGACAGCACGCTTGGGATTTCCGTTTCTTTTGTGGTATGTGGTTTCCTGCCCGCTGGGATTCTGGCTGCGATGCGGGGTTTTCTATTATTTCCCGGAAGAATGGCGATGGATGGCGGCGGACTGGATCGGTCGGGGGGGATTGGAATTTATATTGTTGTGCGGTCTGATTGCCCGGGAGAGAAAAAAGCGGGAGGGATATCATATTCCGATTTTGGCCTTGGGTACTGTGATGCAGGCAGTCCGATTTTCAGCAGAGAGGGTGGCATTGCCGTTTTTCCTGCTGCTGTCAGGGTATTTGTGGCTGGAGGCGCCGGCGGACAAGAAATGGGCGGTAATACAAAAGGAGGTGTCGGCGTTCTATGCAATGCTGGGGACCTACCTCCTGCTGTGTCCGTTTACAGCAGACAATCTGGTTTTGCGGCTGACGGGAGTGGCGGGAGCATACGCGTTATGCCTGGCCGTGCATAAAAGATGGGTGGCCAGTTTTGAACTGCCGGAGGGCAGGACGGTATTCTGGGACGCTTGCGGATGCCTGCTGGCGGCAGCCATGGTAATGGCATATTATGAGAGTCCGGCTTTAAAAGCGTGGAATCTGGCGTTATGCCTGGCTGTGTGCGGCGGATGTTACGGAATGTTTTATCTGGGAAAACAGATCTGGCCCCATCTGATCATCAGCCTGGCGTGGATGCCGATGCCGTTTGTGCTGATGCTTCGTTATGGGTGGACAGAGAATCAGATAAACGGGATAACACTGGCTTCTCTGGCGCTGACGGGGATTGCCGCCCGATGCCGTTTCCGGATATGGGAGAGGGATGAACGGGTGTTCGGCGGCTGGCGCGTGGACTGGTATCATGTACTGGCGGGATTTGTGCTGGCTTTGTTGGCAGCCAGGAGTGAGAGCGCATATTGGAGATTTGTACTGATTCTGATTTTGGCCCTGTATTTCCTCCAGTATGCGGCCATGAAGGGATGGAAACGCCTGGCCTGGTCGGCGGCGGCATTTATGCTGGTTCTGGCTTTCTGGAATCAGCCCTTTGGAGAACTGCCTTCTATGGTGTGGATGGAGACCCAGCTGCTGCCGGCGGCAGGGTATCTCTGGGGCCTGGGGAAAATCTGGAGAGGAAAAACGTTGCAGAAAGAAGGCCTGACGGAACTGGAAATTATGCAGACAACAGGATATCTGCTGTGCCTGCTGATTCTGACGGCCAACGCCTGGATTCGTGGAGAAGTGGTCAATGCCCTGATTCTGGAAGGGATTTGCCTGACGGTTTTTGTGTGGGCGTTGGTGAAACACTGCAGGAGGTGGATTGGGATGTCCGGGACGATTCTGATCCTGGTGGCTTTGTATATGACAAAGGGATTCTGGCTGAGTATTTCCTGGTGGGTGTATCTGCTGGTGGCCGGGATTGGGCTGATTGTGTTTGCGGCGGTGAACGAGAGGAGAAAACGGGAGTGACAATTGTCCTGGTTTTTGCCCCGGTTTTTTGAAAATAGATATTTCAGAATGATTGACCAGGTGATATAATAGGGACACTTAGCGAGAGCAATACCTGGCCATTTAGCGAATGGGAGCCGAAGGCGAAGCATGAGGTCAGTGGACATGGTGTATCGCTTCTTGTGATGCAGCAAAGAAATTTGCGGAGGTACAAAAGTGTGAAATTGCGGGTGAATGTAAAGAGCGTGAGTAAGCGGCGAAAGGCTGTGGAGGAGACGGTCTGCGAGGTTGCCGGATGCCCTGGGACGGTGCGGGAACTGATTCTGGCGGTAGTGGATTCCCAGGTGGAGGAATATAACAGCAGGCTGGAGCAGTCGGAAATGCTGCTGCAGGATTTTTCCCGCCCCGGTTCTTCCCCAGCCGCCCTTCCTGAGGTCCTGGCCTGCCTGACGAAGGAGGAGATCGAGGACCAGGCCGAGAAAGGGAAGATCAGCTTCGGGATTTCCTATGGGGAGAAAAAGGCGGATAAGAAAGCGGCCGGGAAGAACGCCATCCAGTGCTTTGAGGATGGGATTTACCGGATATTCATGGACGGGCAGTCTCTGGAGGAACTGGAGGAGCGGATTGTGGTAACAGAGGAAAAGGTATTTACATTTGTCAGGCTGACGATGCTGACAGGAAGGATGTGGTGATATGGCGGATTTCGACTGGAGCAGCAGAAGGAGGATTGCGGACAGCCGCAGGCAGGCTCTGGAACAACGGATTGGAAAGCTTTCAGGGGAAGAGAAGGAACTGGCCCTGGCTTTGAAGAACGAGCAGATGGGTGGAAACGAGGTTTTTTTAAAGATTTCAAGGGCGTACTATGGAGCGCCGGAAAAAAAGCCTTCCGAATGGTTTTGTCCGAAGAATGCGTCCGGGTCCTGGCTTCGGCCGGGAAAGCCTTCGGCCATAGCTGTCTCCCGGCAGAAGCTGCTGGATGTCTTTGTGCCGAAGACATTTCAGGATTCCTACCTGTACATCATTGATAAGCTGAACCGGTTTCCTTTTACGCAGGGGTGGATGCGCAGAACCGTGCGGACCGCCGGCTACGGCCCCCAGGTTTTTTCAGTGTTTTCTCTTCTGAAGACCTATGAAAAGCTGTTCTACTGCGGGGAGCGGCTGGAGGATTATATGCTGCGGAGGCTGGATGAGGAAAAGCTGGATTACATCCGCAACGACTATTATTTTAATATGGGTTTTAGCTATCTGTATGCGGCGGAGATTGACCGGGGCAACCAGGCGGTGATCGGGGCCATGAAGGAATTGATTTTAAGCGAGAATAACACGGCCTATCTGGATCGGGAGATGATTCTGGGGATTTTACGCTCCGATCATGAAGAATTGCAGGATTTGCTGTGCAGGCTTTTGCTGGCGGCGCGTCTTCAGGAGGGGCTGCGCCAGGTGATCTGTGAGGCTATGGACGAGGGTACGCCGGAGGCGTTTTTGAAGCTTTTTCAGGTGATTGACGATAACGATCTGCTGCGCTATTCCTCGGTGAAGCGGGCGCTGTCTACCTGGATCGGCATTCTGGATTATGACCATGTGGACCGGATAAACGGGAAAATGATGACGCTGATGGGGCGGTGCCTGCGGGAGAAAGAGTTCTGCCAGGAGCAGCTGATGACGGAGGATTCGATTGCCATCAGTGTGGCTTTGTGGGCCCAGGGTTTTTATGAGGTGGAGGATGGAATCCGTTCCATGGAGCGGTTGGTGGAGGCGGGGACGAAAAATCAGAAGCTGACCGCTTCCTTTTACAATAACAGTCTTCACGATGAGCAAATCCGTATCCGGGTGGCCAAAAAAGTGTTGCTGGAGCAGTCCGATGACTTGGAATTGACCGCGGCCTTTATGCCGGCATTCGCGGAGCGGACGGGAAAGCTGATTCGGAAGGCTATAGGAGAGAGGATGTATTCTTCGGATCTGGAGAAGCCTCAGGCGCTGAGAATTTCGGACTGGTATGACAGCAGGCAGGAGGCGGAAAGGCTCTATAGGCGGTTTCGGCAGCTTTACGGCCAGTTGCCGAAAAAGGGGCTGGTCTATGATCCCTGTATCTTCCCCTGGCATCGGGTGGAACTTGTGCCTGCCACGATTGTGAGTGAGCAGGCCCTTCTGGCCTACCTGCTGGGAGATGAGGAGAAAATCACGGAGACGGCGGAACTTCTGGGAGAGGCCGGCAGCGAGATCCGGGCAGTGCTTTTCAATCTCCTGCTGTACGATCCGGAAAATGAAAAGCAGCGGGAACTGGCGATTCAATACATGGGAAATGCGGATACAAAAACCTCGGCAAAGGCTGTCCGTGTAGTGAAGACACTGACCCTCGCCGAACCCGAGTACCGCATGACAGAGGATATGCTACGGTTTAAGAGGAGCAATCTGCGGAAAACCCTGATCGGCCTTTTGATGGAACAACCCAAGGAGCAAATGGAGGGTTGCTTAAAAAGGCTTTTGCAGGATAAGCGGGAGGAAAAGCGCAGCGCGGGCCTGGATATGCTGCTGCGGCTTTCCAAGGATGAAAAACAGGCCGTATTGTACAAGCAACTGAAAAAGCTGGCTGCACTGGTGGAGAATCCCACGGATAAGGAAAAGGTACTCCTTCAGGAATTGGGAGGCCAGGCCGGGGAGCGGGCATCGGAGAAAAAGGGTTATGGGATCTATGACCCGGACGCGCCGGAGACGCTGCAGGTTCCCGGCCCTGGAAAGACAACGAAAACGCCGGATCAGCTTTATGCGGAGTGTATGCCTTTTACCTGGCAGGAGGCGGCGGCAAAGCTGAAAAAGCTGGATAGCCTGATCCGGGAAAATAAGGATTACGAGTATACGGCCATCAACGGGGAGAAGACCCTGTTGGGAAATTCTTATCATTTTTTGAAAGGGAAATGGAATTATGGCCGGCCGATCTGGGAACAGAAGCTGACGGATTATCCGCTGCCGGAAGTGTTTGCCTCTTTCTATGAAAAAGAAATCGGTGATTACCGGGCAGTGGCGGAACTGCAAATGCTGCTGTATCAGAGAAGCGACGGCGCCTGCCAGGCGGCCCTTCCTTTCTATGAAAAAGTGTTTGGGCGTATGCCCCTGAAGACGGAGGCCCTGGATCTGGAGTATGGGAAGCAGGTGCGGGATATTGTATCGGCCTATCACTGGCATTACCGGGATGAAAAACGGATTCTGGAGACCGGGATTGCCGTAACAGAGGCCATGACGCCGGTGATCGGCCGAGAAAATAAGATTCTTCGTTATACTTATACCGGGTGGAGCGGGAGACAGCTGGAAAGCACCGCCGCCATCAGCAGCATGCCTCTCTTTTCCCGGTATCTGGGCGGACTTTCCAGCTGGCAGGATGAGGAAGATTTTAAGCGGGCCTTTGCGGCGGCCTGGCAGCTGGAAGTGAAATGCCAGGAGGAACGGAAACGAAGGCGTTTTATCTTCAGCGGGGGAGGCGTGGGGCAGGAAAATACCATAACGGGAATCCGGCCTTACTGGTTTTTGAAGGCTTACCATCTGGGGATGGTTTCGGAGGATATTTTGTACAAGGCAGTGCTGGAGTACTTTGCCAGAGAGGATTGTCTGCGGCTGCTCTGCGAGGTGAAAAAGGGAGAAGGGATAAAGACCCAGAACCGGCGGGTCCTGGACAGCTTTTTCGGGAGGGAAATGACCAATCAGCTTTTCCAGAAGGGGGAACAGGCCCTTGGGGAGGGTACCTGGCTGGGAGAACTGCTTCAAAGCCTGTATGATAAAATCGTGCCGGTGCTGGTGGATACGGAACTGCGCCGCGGGGAGGCAGAGACGGAGTTTTCCTGGGATATGCGGGGAATCAGCTATATCTGCGGAATTGATTATCTGGTGCGGATTCTGATGGCCCTGGGAAAGGATACCTTAAGCAGGGAGGCCTACTATTCCTGGTATTACAGCGGCGGCAGCCGGTCGAAAAAGGATGTCCTAAGCAGTCTTTTGAAGGCCAGCTATCCGGGAAAAGAGGAGACGGGGGCAGATTTGAAGGCGGCGCTGAAGAAAACCAGCATTAAGGAACCGAGGCTGATTGAGGTGGCCATGTATGCGCCTCAGTGGATTGACTTGATTCAGGATTATCTGGGCTGGAAGGGATTAAAGAGCGGCTGTTATTATTTTATGGCCCATATGAACGAACATTTTGACGAACAGAAAAAGGCGATAATTGCCAGGTACACGCCCCTGACGGCGGAAGAACTGCAAAACGGAGCCTTTGACGTGACCTGGTTTGAGGAGGCCTACGGACTTCTGGGGGAGAAAAATTTCGGTCTGCTCTACAATGCCGCCAAGTATATTTCCAGCGGCACGGCTCATTCCCGGGCCAGAAAGTATGCGGATGCGGCCACGGGAAAGGTGACGCTACAGGCCCTGCGCCAGGAGATCGGGGCCAAGCGGAACAAGGATTTGCTGATGAGTTACGGACTGGTGCCCTTTGGGGAGGACCGGGACCAGGATATGCTGGAGCGTTATCAATATATTCAGCAATATTTGAAGGAGAGCCGTCAGTTCGGTGCCCAGAGGCGGGCCAGCGAGGCCAAGGCGGCGGAGCTGGCTCTGGTGAATTTAAGTGTCCGGGCAGGCTATGGGGATGTGACCCGGCTGACTCTCAATATGGAGTCCCGGCTGGCAAAGGCGTTTGCGGCCATGATGGATTGGACTGTGGTGGAGGATGTGGAGATCTGCCTGCAAATCGGCGGGGACGGAAAAAGCCAGGTCCTGTGCCGGAAAGATGGTAAGGAACTGAAGTCGGTTCCCTCCCGGCTGGGGAAGAATCCCTATGTGCTGGAAGTGAAGGAGGCCCATAAGAAGCTGAAGGACCAATACTCCCGGACCCGGTCCATGATGGAGGAGTCCATGGAGCATGGAGATGTCTTTATGGCGGCAGAGGCCGGGCAGCTGCTGGGGAATCCGGTGGTGCGGGCGATTCTGGAGCCGCTGGTGTTTGCGGTGAACGGGACGAGCGGGGAGTTCGGCTTCGTGAGTGTGTCCGAAGAGGACATGGCGGAGGCGGGTTTCCTGTATTTGACCGCTTGGGACGGACAGAGGCGTAAGCTTTCACCGACAGAGGGACTTCGGATTGCCCATCCCTTTGATCTGTACGGTTCCGGCCAGTGGCATGAGTATCAGAGATATCTGTTTGACCATGGAATCCGTCAGCCCTTTAAGCAGGTGTTCCGGGAACTGTATGTAAAGCTGCCGGAGGAATCGGAGCAGAAGTATTCCCGGATGTTCGCCGGAAATCAGATTCAGCCGAGGAAGACAGTGGGCTGCCTGCGGGGGCGGCGCTGGGTGGCGGACTATGAGGAAGGACTGCAGAAGATTTATTATAAAGAGAATATTGTGGCCCGGATTTATGCCCTGGCAGACTGGTTCTCTCCCAGCGATGTGGAGGCTCCGACTCTGGAATGGGTGGAATTCTCTGACCGGAAGACCTTCCAGCCCCTGGCTATGGAACAGGTGCCGGATTTGATTTACAGCGAGGTGATGCGGGATGTGGACCTGGCAGTCAGTGTGGCCCATGCCGGCGGCGTGGACCCGGAGACCAGCCATTCCACGATCGAGATGCGCCGTGCCATTGTGGAATTTAACCTGCCTTTGTTTGGACTTAAGAATGTTACCCTGTCCGGAAGCCATGCGCTGATTCAGGGAAGCCGGGCCTCCTACAATGTCCATCTGGGCAGCGGCGTGGTTCACCAGGAAGGCGGCGCTATGCTGAATATCCTGCCGGTGCACAGCCAGAAGCGGGGCAAATTGTTCCTGCCTTTTGTCGATGAGGACCCGAAGACGGCAGAGATTATGGCGAAGGTTGTGCTGCTGGCAGAGGATAAGAAGATTAAGGACCCGTTTATTTTGAAACAGATTTTGGGGTAGAGGGAGAATAAGGATAGTGTATGGGGCTGCCAGATGGCAGCCCTGTAATTTTAGGTGACTCCTGTCGGGTTCGGCTGTTATCAGGCGGCTGCCAGGCCGCTATCAAGCTGTGCAGGCAGGTATGCGGGAATGGCGGATTATGCCAGGCAGTTTTTAAGAGTATAAAAAAGCCTGGATTTTAAAATCTGATTGACAAAAGACCCGGAATTTTTTATAATCAGATTGGACACTGGATACAATGGATGCCTCATATACAATAGCCAGGAGGTACCATGTATGAGTAAATTAACAATAAGGCCTATTAATACAGGATTTGTGACAATGATTCCCAGGCAATATCTGTACCATCATTCAGTTATCGCCTTTTATCCGGAGGCATCGGATAAGGAGGAGGAGTATCCGGTTTTTACTTATTTAGTGGAAGGCGGGGACAAGCTTTTGCTGGTGGATACAGGCATGTCGGACACGGAGCGGGCAGACCGCTATCATCACCACGGCTCCTTCCAGCCGGAGGGGATGGCCATTACAGAGCAGCTGGCGAAGCTGGGATATAAGCCGGAAGATATTGGGATTGTGGTATTTACCCATCTCCACTGGGATCATTGTTTCTATATGGAGAGATTTACCAATGCGGAATTTTATGTAAATCGCAAGGAATATGAGTTTGCTATGAATCCCATTCCTCTGTATTACAAATCTTATGAGGCGCCTCAGTTGGGGATTACCAGGCCCTTTGAGGGGATGGATATGAGGCTGGTGGAGGGTGAGGCAGAGATCATGCCGGGTGTCCGGGTGTTTGAGACGCCGGGACATTCCGTTGGACATCAGTCAGTGGAGATTGACACAGCGGCAGGGAAATATATCTGCTGCGGGGATGCGATTTTTATTAAGGACAACACAAAACCCATTGAAAAGCTGCACTATGATATCACGCCGCCGAACCGTTTTTCGGATATTGTAGCTGTGTGGAACAGTATTCGGCTGATTAAGGACCGCTCCGAAAGTCTGGAGCATATTCTGACCTGCCACGACAGAGAAATGCTGGGCCGGATCGAGAAAACGCCAATCCTTGGCCTGGAACCGGAAGGCAGGTGAGATAAGAAGTTTAGAGAACTTCGAGAGGAATGGCAGTAATTGCAGTAATTGCATGTTGTGATACAAAATATCACGAGATTGTATTTGTAAGGGAAAAAATTCGGGCAGCGGGTATGGAGCCGATGGTTTTGGATATCAGTACAGGAGAAAGAGTTCCGATTCAGGGGGATATCTCCCGGGAACAGATCCTTGCCGTGAGCGGCTATACCTGGGAGCAGGTTTCAAAAATGGACAAAAGCGGAGCGATCTCTGCCATGACAGACGGCATCTGTCGGATGACTCGCCTGCTTTATGAGGAAAAGAAGATAGATGGGGTGATCGGCATGGGCGGACTGCAGAATACAGTCGTCTGTTCTGCCGCCCTTCGCCTGCTGCCTGTCGGGTTTCCAAAGCTGATCTGCTCCACCATAGCCAGCGGGTATCGGTATTTTGATACGGTGGTGGGAGATAAGGATATTATGGTACTTCCTTCCATTGTGGATTTTGCAGGAATGAATCCGATCAGCCAGGCGGTGCTGGGGAATGCCGTAGGCGCCATGGTGGGGATGGTGTCTGCCGGGACATCGTCCATTGATACCGGAGGAGAGTGCTACATAGCAGCTACGCTGATGGGGATAACCAATGATACGGTGATGCAGGCATCGGATGAGCTGGCAAAGAGAGGGAGAAGGACGATCAGCTTCCATTCTACAGGTATCGGGGGAAAAGTGATGGAGGATCTGATCCGGCAGGGGATTATCGGAGCAGTCATGGACCTGTCGCTTCACGAGATGACGGCAGAATATTTCGGCGGTTACGGATACAGCAAGGGGGCGGATAACCGTCTCTGCGCTGCGGCAGAAACAGGAATCCCTGCGCTGGTCTGTCCGGGAGGGATTGATTTTGCCTGCCTTCGGTCGGACGAACTGTTTGAGGATGCAGAGGAGCGGGGATATGTGTGGCACAATAAGGACCTGACTCATACCCGGCTTTATGAGCATGAGATTTTAGAGATCACCCAAACCATTGTCAGCCGTCTGAACCGGTCCAGAGGAAGAACGGAGGTGGTTTTGCCTCTGGGAGGACTTCGGACCTTAAGCAGGCCGGGAGAATTCTTTTACAAGCCGGAGACGATACGGAAGATGAGGGAGATTTTTGAGAAGGAATTAAAGCCGGAAATTATTTTTAAGACATATGATCTGAATTTCTGTGATCCGGAGTTTGCCCATATATGTGCAGAGGAGATGGAAAGGCTATTGGAAGCAGGGGGAAGGTGAGGCTATGGATTTTGAATATGAACAGGAGATAAAGGAACTGAGCCAGGCGGCAAAGAGATTTTACCGCCAGGGTTACCAGATGAGCAATGGAGGGAATCTGAGTATTCGGATTGCCGGCAGGGAGCTGATGCTGGTTAAGGCAACGGATGTTGCTTTTGACGAGGTGGGAAGGGAAACGGCGGTGGTTACCGATTTTGACGGGAATGTGGTAGCAGGAGACAAAAAGCCTTCCAAGGAGGCGCTGCTTCACGGCGCCTTGTACCGGACCTTTCCCCAGATTGGAGCGATTATGCATTGCCATTCTCCCTATGCTACGGCATGGGCGGCCGCCCATGACCAACTGGATTTTGCCACCCACCATTCCCGGATGAAACTTCATGGTTATGTGCCGGTGTTTGATACCCACTCTTATGCAGTGCCGAAGGAGTACTTTCCCCATATTCTCAAAGAACTGGCAGAGCATCCGGGCATGTGCGGGTTTCTTCTCCGGGCCCACGGGCAGGTGACAATGGGAAGGGATATGCGGGAGGCGGTCTATCTGGCAGAACTTGTGGAGGAAACCGCCCAAATAGCTATTTTATCGTAACTATCCGGCAAAACGCGCCAGTGACGCGTTTTGCCGGATTTGCTTTCCCGTTTATTTTCCCGACTGCGTTTGTATCCTGTTTTGCATAGATATTCTTCAAAATAATTTCTCAGAATAGCAGTTAAGAAAAATTAACCTGGGAGTTGACGCTGTCCACAACATCGTTCAGGTGATCAAAGATTGCCTGTTTGGTTCCCGCCACATCACGGTTTTTCAGACATTGGATGATGCGGGTATGCTCGGCTAAGGTGTCGTTGCTCCGCCCTTCCAGGGAGTAGTAAATGGACTTGAAGGAATCGCATTTGTTCCAAAGGCCCTCCAAAATCTCAACCGTGTTGGTACAGCCGGAAAGGGTACAGAGAAGTGCATGAAACTGCCGGTCCAGCTGCATAAACTCTTTTGAGTTGTTGGAATAGTTTAACATGCGCAGATTAATGTCTTCAATCTGTTTGATCTGTTCTTCGGATGCTTTCACACAGGTTCTGGCAGCACAGTACTGCTCGATTAAAATCCGAATATCATAGATTTCGTGGAGGCAATTCCTGTCCAGCTGGAAGACCACGGCTCCGCAATGGGGACGGGTAATCAGAAGTCCCTCTGCTTCCAGACGCTTTATGGCATCCCGGACAGGGGTACGGCTGACACCTAATTTCTTGGTCAGACTTTCCTGGGCAATATGTTCTCCCGGCTTAAAATTCCCCTGAATAATAGCATTTTTAATCCAAAGATAGACGGAATCGGAAACGGTTGTATATTGGATTAGCGGCTGATTGTTTTCCATAAATAGGCTCCTCACTTGAATTTCGTATGTTTTCTGCCATATTACTATAGCGCAAAAGCAAAGAAAAGTCAATGAATTGGATTATGTATCCAATGTCCGGGAAACAATTGTGCAATAAAAATAGAAAATAAATATTTTAAGTATAAATATTGACAAAATGCACAATAAAGTGTATGATATTAGCATTGAGTTGTATCCAATATCCGGTGTCCAAAAACGGAAATATTAGGTATGAGAACAAAAAACTCAGGCACACTAAGATTACAAGGTCAAAAAGCAGCAGAAATCACAGAATCTGCTGCCGGATAAGAAAGGAAGGGGAATATGAAGAAAAGAAAATTATTGGCATGGGGAATGGCAGCAGCTATGATGCTTTCTTTTATGGCAGGCTGCGGAGGCGGGAACGGAAATGGTAGCAGCAGTGCCAAAACTCAGAATAACACCCAGACAGCTCCTCCCTCTGCCAAGGAGAATCAGGCTGCTGTATCCGGGAATAAGGAGACGATTACCTTGCGGATCGGCTCAGGCCACTCCGAGTCAAATCCGTGGATTACGGCTTTGGAGGATTATTTTGTTAAAAATGTATCGGAGCGTGTCAGCAAGGAGACAAATTATGAGATCAATTGGGTGAAGTCCTATGGCGGCGCCGTGGTTTCTCTTGGCAATGAACTGCAGGGGGTCCAGGACGGGCTGGTGGATATCGGCTGTACGATTCTTGTCTTTGAAGCATCCAGGCTGCCCCTGCAGGATATGGTGTACAGCATGCCGTTCTCCTGTTCGGATCCGCTGATTGTGGCAGATGTTATCAAGCAGATTTATTCAGAATATCCGGAATTTACAGAGACCTATGAGAAGGATTACAACCAGAAGTTTATTGGCATCGGTGTTTCCGATCCTTACGGATTCTACAGTACTAAGGAAGTGAAATCCTTAGAGGATGTTAATGGCATGAAGATCGGAGCAGCCGGGATTAATCTTTCCTGGATTGAGGGGTCTGGGGCAGTGGGAGTTCAGACTTCCCTCAACGATACGTATCAGAACCTTCAGACAAATGTGTGCCAGGCAACCATTCAGCCCACCCACTCCTGTGTAAATCTTAAAGTGTATGAGGTAGCTCCTTATTATCTGGACGCTAACTTTAATGTAGTGCCTTTTAATGCGATTACAGTGAATCTGGATACCTGGAACGACCTTCCGGTGGAGATACAGGCCATTCTGGCAGAGGTGGGAGAGGGGTATCTGGAATATGAGGCAAACTATATCAATGAGATTCATGAGCAGGATCTGGAAACCCTTAAAGAACAGGGCTGCACGATTATCAGCCTGAGCCGGGAGGAGCAAAAGAAGTGGGCGGCAAGTCTGCCGGATATTGTAAACGGACTGGTAAAAAGCCTGGACAATGCCGGCTATAAGGGAGCGGAGATTGTGTCAAGATATTATGAGATTCTGGAGTCTCACGGAGTGGAGAGGGTGAGGGACTGGAATATCGAAGGATGACAGCCTGGGCTGCTAAAAGGGCTGTACAGATGCCGGCAGTCCGGGCCGCCAAAAAGACTGCAAAAAAACAACATTGGAATTGCCTGAGAGACTGCAGGCAGAGAGGAGATGAAAGAGAATATGTCCGTTCTGAGGAAATGGGATAAGATTCTGGAGCGGTTTTTGGGAATTATCAACGGGATTGCCGCTATTTCAGTATTTCTTATCATGATTTTGATAACGGCAGATGTACTGAGCAGATTTCTGCTGAATAAACCCTTTGCCGGCACGGCGGAGATCGTCAGCAGCATTATTATTGTGGTTTGTTTCTGGGAGATCCCCTATGTGGCAGTGAAGGGGGCCCATGTAAGGACGACAATGCTCTACGACAAGGCAGGAAGAAAGGGGCAGCTGATTATCGATATGGCGGCTGCCGGGCTGGGGATTCTGGTGTATGGGTTTATTATCCGGGCCAGCTGGTCCAACCTTTTAAATGCTATTCAGATCCATGAGGCTGAGATCGCCGGTTCTGTCCGTATCACAACGATTCCGGGGCGTTTTTCCATTATCTTCGGGTCCGGGCTGATGATCCTGGAATTTATCAATCAGATTGTGAAATACGGCTATGAGCTGATAACCGGAAAATGCTTTGCCTGGGAAGGAGGAAGCGGATTATGAGTACAGGAACCGTGGCTCTGTTTTCACTGGTGCTTTTGCTGGTTCTGATCTTTTGCGGCGTGCATTTAAGCACCTCCCTGATGTTTACCAGCGTTTTGAGCGTATACTTGTTTACGGGAAGATTTTCCACAGCCATGAATGTACTGAGCCAGTCGGCCTGGGGAGCAGTGCGGCAGTATATGTTCGGGGTGATTCCCCTGTTTGTTCTGATGGGCCTTTTGGCCAATCTGTCAGGAGCCAGTCAGGATCTCTATGATTCGGCTAGTTTGCTTCTGAAGAAGATTCGGGGCGGTGTGGGGATCGCTACTGTAGTGGCCAATGCGATTTTTGCTGCCATCACCGGGGTGACGGTTGCCTCTGCAGCAGTGTTTACCAAGATTGCGCTTCCTCAGATGCTGCGTCTGAAATATGACCGCAAGGTGGCTCTGGGAACCATCTCCGGTTCGGCGATTTTGGGAATGTTGATTCCTCCCAGCCTTCTGATGATTGTGTATGGCTCCCAGGCAGACGTATCCATCGGCAAGCTGTTTGTGGCAGCGGTGGTGCCGGGGATTCTGATGACCATTGCCTTTATCATCGTGATTCTTACCATAGCCCATATCCGGCCAAGCTATATTCCGGAAGTCGAGGAATTGAGCGAGGAGGAAAAGAAGAATTTCTGGAGGATCGTGCTGCGGCCCTGGCCGATTGTGCTTTTGATCATTGTCTCATTAGGAGGAATCTGGTGCGGGTTTTTCACGCCTACGGAGGCTGGCGGCGTGGGGGCGTTCGGAGCGTTTCTGATCGTGATCTTAAAGGGGAAGTTTCGCTGGAAGGATTTTTGGGCGACTCTGCTCTCAGCCGGCTCTACCTCAGGAAGCGTGCTGATCCTTTTGGTTTCTGCTTCCACCTATTCCAAGACCTTGTCCATGTGCGGGGTGATCAATGTGATCCGCAGTTTTGTGGAGGGGATGAATGTGGCGCCGGTGGTGATCATAATGGTATTTATTGTGATTCTGATGGTACTCGGCTGCATTCTGGATTCCACATCGATCCTGCTTCTGACCACGCCTTTAATGTGTCCGATTGTGGCAGATATGGGATATGATCTGGTGTGGTTCGGGCTGGTGATGATTATTGCCATTGAGACGGGGATGATCACGCCGCCTTTCGGTATGAATGTGTTTACGGTAAAATCCTCCCTTTATGGCATGGAGGGGATGGAGAATATTTCGGTCAATGAGATATTTGCCGGTTCCCTGTGGTTTCTGGCAGCAATTATCGTGGTGGATATGATCTGTGTATTTATTCCGTCCGTGGTTCTGTTTTTGCCCAACGCTATGTAGGGGAAGCAATTGGAGAAATGGCTGCCAATGAAATAAGGAAGATGACTGGTCTTGTCACTGGTTCGTGAAAATTAGTAGAGAAAGGGGTTATGAAAATGACAAATATTAAAATTCCCAAGGAGAAAACGGCGATTGTATTGATTGAGCCGCAGAATGATTTTTTGTCAGAGGGAGGCACCATGTATGCTCATATCAAGGAGCAGCTGGCAGAGCGCCACGTGATTGCCAATCTGCAGGAACTTCTTAACCAGGCACGGGGGAAGGTGGCCAAGGTTTTTTACTGTCCCTTCCATCCTTTTGATCCGGGTTTCCCGGAGCTCAAAAAGGGCGGACCGGCCTGTGAAGGGTTGCGGGGAATTGAGATGGATATGGAAGCGGACTGGGGAACAGGGGCCTGGCTTCGGGGCACCCCGGGACCGGAGATCATAAAGGAACTTACTCCCCAGCCGGGAGATGTGGTGGTTGAGGGGAAAAAGACTTTGGACGCTTTTCATTCCACAGGGCTTGACTACTATTTAAGGGCTAATGAGATTGAATATGTGGCGTTCACCGGCTTTCATACGGACTGGTGTGTGGAATCCTCCGCCAGGTCGGCTTACGATAAGGGATACCGGGTGATTGTGATTAGCGACTGTACGGCCACGGATACCCAGGAGGAGCAGGATTTTTGTGAAAAATGGATTTTCCCGAAGATAGGGAAGGTAATGAATTACCAGGAGTTTTTGGAGGCATTGGAATAGCTAAAAGACATGGAAGACATGGTGTAAAAGCCATGTCTTTTTGATCTGCCCCCTATAGCGGCAAGGGAAGGCTTGCAAAGATTTTGCAATACCCGGATATTGGAATTGATTTTTCTTTTGGATGATAAAACCCGTAAATAATGAAACAAAGGTGCTGATTGCCTTTTTTTGAAAAACTCTCAATTACCGGCAGAACGGAAGGGCAGAAAGGGGCCTGTTGCCGAAACGCAAAGATTTGTGCATAATATATAATATTGCTTTCGTTTTTGAAAAAGAAATATTATAGATTGACAGATTCTGAGAACTATGGTATGGTTAAAACCATAATACATGACGAAAAAGAATGCGGGAACATGACATGACAGACAAAATCAAACGAATACCGCTTCAGTCGGAGATTATCCGGTACATGCAGGAGTACATTGAAGAGAACCATCTGGTGGCAGGAGACCGGCTGCCTTCTCAGGAGCAGCTGATCCGGATGATGGGAGTGAGCAGGACTTCTCTGCGGGAGGCCATGAAGACCCTGGAGGCCAGAGGGATTATCCGGGTGCATAATGGCAAGGGGATCTACGTAAGCGAGGGAGAGGACAGTGCGATGCCCGCCCTTTTGAGTTTTGCCAGGGAGAAGGAGAAGCTTCTGGACATGCTGGAGGTCCGGAAGGTGCTGGAAAGGGAGATCCTTAAGATGGTCATACATAGGGCCACCCCGGAGGAGATCCGGGAACTTGGGGAGATCACGGCTGTGCTGATGGATAAGTTTCACCGGGGAGAGCAGCAGACGGCAGAGGATAAGAAGTTTCACTACACGATCTATCGGCTGTCCCATAATCAGGTGATGTACCAGATGATACTTTCCATCAGCAGCGTGATGGACCGGTTTTGGGAGTTCCCTTTGGATATGGAGGACCCTTTTCTGGCCAGTCTGCCTCTCCATGAGAAGCTTTATCAGGCCATCTGCGAGAAGAATGTGAAGAAGGCCCAGGCGATCAACGAAAAGCTGCTGGATGCCATTTATCAGGATATTCAGAATCAGAGATAGCGAGGCGGCAGAAGGAAAAGCAGAGCAGAAAAGCAGGTCAGGGATTTTTTCGGAACAACCTATCATACAGCATATAGCATATAGCATAAATCAAAACCAGCAAAGCAGGATGATGCCAGGAAGATATCAAGGAGAAAGCCATGTCAGATCAAAAGGAGTATTTAAAAAGCAGCCGGCTGATCACAGCCCATTACGGCGAGGAGTATGAGCATTATTATAATGCCATTGTGCCTCCGGTTTTTATGAATTCACTGAACGTATTTGAGACCTTGGATGATTACTATGAGTTTGACAGGAGAGACCGGCACAAATACTGCTACGGGAGAGTGCAGAATCCCACGGTCCGTATTTTGGAGGACAAGATCGGGGCGCTGGAGCATGGGGTGGGGGCCCTGGCCTTTGCCTCCGGTATGGCGGCTGCTACCACGGCGGTTTTGGCGGTCTGCAGGGCGGGAAGCCATGTGATCTGTATTCACAATGCCTATGGCCCTCTGAAGGATTTCCTCAACGGGTATTGCAGGGAGCATATGAACATGGAAACCACCTATGTGGAGGGAGACCGGCTGGAGGATTTTGAAAATGCCGTCAGGGACAATACGGACCTGATGATTCTGGAAAGTCCTTCCTCGGTGGTATTTTCTCTTCAGGATATTCGGGGAGTGGCAGAGATCGCGGAAAAATGCAAGGCAAAGGTATATATAGACAATACCTTTTGCACCTCCATCTATCAGCAGCCCCTGGATTTGGGAGCGGATATTGTCATGCACACCACCTCCAAGTACATCGGCGGCCACAGTGATGTGATCGGCGGCATGCTGGCGGTGAAGGATGAAAAACTGATGGAAAAGCTTCTGGCCTACCGGGAACTTTTCGGCGGGATTCCCGGCCCGATGGAGGCCTGGCTGATGATCCGGGGGTTGCGGACCATGGAGGTGCGGATCGGGAAGCACCAGGAGACGGCCATGGAGGTCGCGCGGTTTTTGGAGAGCCATCCGAAGGTGAGAAAGGTGAATTATCCGGGACTGCCTTCGCATCCTCAGTATGAATTGATGAAACGGCAGCAGAAGGGCAATACGGGACTTCTCAGCTTTGAGATTGACGGAGGCGTGGAACAGGCAACCAGGCTGGCGGAGAGCCTTAAGATCTTTAAAATCGGAGTTTCCTGGGGCGGGTTTGAGAGCCTGGTGTTTTTGCCTCATGCCAGGCAGACGCCAGAGAACTGCCAGAAGCTGCGGGGGGATCAGAATATTATACGGATTCACTGCGGACTGGAGGGGGCGGATGCGCTGATTGCGGATTTGGCGGATGCGCTTGAGAAGCTGTAGGGTTGAGCTCCCTGCAAAAAGGGCGAAACAGGGCCGGAAGCGTTTGGGGCTGGACTGATCAGGAAGTACTATCGGAATCTTTTCCTATCCGGTTTTGAAGGATGGCAGGCCTGGGAGGCATGTGGGCCTGGCAGAAGGGTTCCGAAATACATAAGGGCGTTTAACGAAGGACATTTTAATATTTCTGAGACGCTCACACAACTAAAAAGGAGGAGAACACATGAAGAAGAGAAGAATTGCGGCAATGGCACTGGCGGCAGTAATGCTGACAGGATGCGGTGGCGGCGGAGGGACAGCGGACACACAGGCTCCGGCGGCAGGTGGCAAAGATGCGGCGGCTACCCAGGAGGCAGCGGCCGGGGAGGCGATAACGATTACCATGGTAGAGTCTCTTACCAGTCCGGAACGTACGGCGGTGCTTCGGGAGATCGCGGACAAGTATCAGGCGGATCATCCCAATGTAACGATTGAGATTATTTCCCCGCCGCTGGAGAATGCAGACTCCAAGATCACCCAGATGCTGATGAATGGAAGCGGCGCGGATATTGTGGAAGTGCGTGACTCTACCATCACCCAGTATGCCACCAATGGCTGGATTGCGGATCTGCAGCAGTACATTGACGCCTGGGATGAGAAGGATACTCTGACGGAATCGGCGGATGAGGTGATTCATTATTTCCAGGATACGGCTTATATGATGCCTTACGGCTTCTACCAGAGAGGCCTTTTCTACCGCCCGGACTGGTTTGCGGAAAAGGGGTTGGACAAGCCGGAAACCTGGCAGGATATCTATGACGCCGGCCTGGCTATCACCGACCCGTCCAACAGCCGTTTTGGCTATTCCTTCCGCGGAGGCACCAACGGATACCAGTATGCGGACACCATTTACTGGTGCTGGCTGGGGACGGACAAGATTGCGGACCCCACGGCAGCCTATTATCTGAAGGATGGCAACGGAGCGACGATCTTTACCCTGCCGGAGATTAAGGAAGCCCTTCATTTCTACAAAGACTTGTTTAAAAATACCTGCCCCACAGACTCCATCGCCTGGGGTTTCTCCGAGATGGTTCAGGGTTTTGTGGGCGGGACCACAGCCATGCTGATTCAGGACCCGGAGGTAATCGCAACCTGTTCTGCCGATATGGGTGAAGACCAGTGGGCGCTGGTGCCATTCCCCAAGGGACCCTCCGGACAGGCCGTATTCCCCAATGGATTTGCAGGCTGGGGCCTGACTTCTTTCACGGAGCATCCGGCGGAGGCAGCGGACTTTTTGCTGTTCTTGTCCAATTCCGAGAACAACACTTATTTTGCAAAGAATTATTCCACCATCCCGATTCACAGCAATGCGGCTGAGAAGGATTCTTATTTCTCAGAGGGACGTTTTGCCATCTACATGGATATGGCAGCAGAGCCGGATGTGTACCGTCATGCCGCTTATCCCCAGATGTATGAGGCGTTTGCCACCTACAAGACAGAGGTGGATGTGATGTACCAGAAATACCTCACCGACGAGATTACGGATGACGAACTGTTAAGCTGGCTGGATGAGTTCTGGACCAAGGCTTATGAGGACGAAGGACAGAAGTGGTAAATCAGTAATCATTGCAGGCGCCGGTACCGGCGCCTGATTGGGAAGAGGAGGGTATGGAGTGAAACAAAAATCAAAACTGCGGATGAGGCGGACACGGTTCATATTTTTCATGGTTCTTCCTGCCGTCGTGATTCCGATGATATTTACCTATTATCCGATGATAAAGGGTTCCATGATGGCATTCCAGAGTTATAATCTGATGAATGTGAAGAACATCAAATGGATCGGGTTGGAGAATTTCCAGAAGCTGTTTGCTCACAGCGCCAGCAATTCTTTTTATACCACGATGCTGAATACGGTGAAATGGGTAGGGTTGTCCTTGCTTTTCCAGTTTGGCGTGGGTTTTGGCATTGCCTTGCTTTTGAAGAAGAAATTCAGGGGCGCCAGCGTTTATCAGGCCCTGATCTTCTTCCCCTGGGCGGTGTCGGGATTTATTATCGGTATCATGTGGCGCTGGATGTTCAACGGGACCTCCGGTGTGATTAATGATATCCTGATGAAGATCCATCTGATCAGCCAGCCGGTGGGATGGCTGGCGGACAAGGGGACGGCATTGTATTCCTGTATTGCCGCCAATATCTGGTACGGGATTCCCTATTTTACCATTATGATTACGGCGGCCCTCAGAGGCGTGTCGGAGGATTTGTATGAGGCGGCGGATGTGGACGGGGCCAGCCCTCTTCAGAAATTCACCAATATTACGGTGCCTTGTATCCGCTCCGTGCTGCTTTTGACCGTGCTTTTGCGGGTGATCTGGATTTTCAATTTCCCGGATTTGATTTATTCCATGACCCAGGGAGGCCCGGCGGGTTCGTCGAATATTGTTACCTCTTATATGATGCAGCTGGTTCAGAGCCTGGATTACGGGCTGGCCTCTGCGGTGGGCGTGCTGTGTATTCTGTTTTTGGTAACCTTTGTAATCGTCTATATGTCGATCACGAAATATGCACAGGAGGAGGCGTAATATGACAACGAAAAGTAGGAGAAAACTGGTTGCGGTGATTAAATTTGTCCTGCTGGGAAGCTTCCTTGTGCTGGTTATGTTTCCTTTTGTGTGGATGCTGCTGACCTCTTTAAAGAGTTCCCAGGGCGAGATCTATGCTTTTCCGGTAAAATACCTGCCCAATCCGGTGTCCTTTGTGAACTATGTGGAGATGCTGTGGAAGGGAAGCTTTGCCAGGTATATGCTGAACTCCCTGATTTGTTCTTCGGTGGCGGCGTGCTGTTCGGTGTTTATCGCCATTCTGGCCAGCTATGTCATCAGCCGGTTCCGTTTCCGGTTTAAGGGGGCGTTGCTGCTGTTTTTCCTGATTACCCAGATGATCCCCATGTTTATTATGCTGGCGCCGCTGTATCAGATGCTGGCCAAGGCAAAGATGCTCAATAACCTGTGGGGACTGGCGTTTTTGTACACCAATATGATGATTCCTTTTTCTGTGGTGACGCTGTGCGGATTTTTCGACAATGTGCCGAAATCTCTGGAGGAGGCGGCCTGGATTGACGGCTGCGGGTATCTTTCCGCCCTGTTTCGGGTGGCTGTTCCGGTGATTAAGCCGGGGATTGCGGCAAGCATTATTTTTGCTTTTATCAATTCCTGGAACGAACTGTTTATGGCTGTTATGTTTATTGACGTTGACAAGTACAAGACCATACCGGTGGGACTCAATGGCCTGATCTTAAAATATGATATTAAATGGGGGGAGATGGCGGCAGGGACCATCATGTCGCTGATTCCTACCATGTGTCTGTTTGCTTTTGCCCAGAAGTACATGATCGAAGGACTGACGGCCGGGGCTGTGAAAGGATAACCGGTCCTGTCTGAGGAAAAAGGAAAGGGGAGGCAGCGCCGAACTGGCTTGAAAAGAGGATTGCCATGTTCAGCTTATGCCTCTCCTTTTTTCAGCGGCGGCTTGGGAGGCGGGTGTCTGCCGCCTGCTTGGCGGAAAAGAACGGTAGGAGGAGGACGGGATGAGTATTTTGTTTGAATTGGAACGGATGGAACGTCTGGTTGCGGATTTGGATGAGCTTCGGAGGCCGAAGAAATTTCCGGTGACAGAATATTTTTTGCGGGAGGGAAAGGAGGGCGGCCCGGCAGGTCCTTTAGAGGAATGGGAGACTTGTGATATTCAGGAACCCTGGAAGACTTTGGAGAGCCATCGCTGGTACCGGACAACCGTGAAGATTCCCCAGGAGTTTGATCACTGCCATGTGGAATTTCTGATTACCACCGGCAGGGAAGGACAGTGGGACGCCACCAATCCCCAGATGCTGTTTTACTTGAACGGGAAGATTGTTCAGGGAGTGGATGTGAATCATCGGGAAATCTGCATCAGCAGATCGGCGAAAGCAGGGGAGCCTTATGAGATTGCTTTTCTTGCTTTCAGCGGAAGCGTTCCCGGAGATTTGATCATCCGCACGGATCTGGTGACAGTGGATGAGCGGGTGGAGAAGGGGTACTATGATTTGCTGGTGCCGGTGAAGACGGCCCGTCTGCTGAAAAAGCCGGACTTGGAGAATCACCGGCGTATTCTGACAAAGCTGGCGCCGGCGGCGGATGCGCTGGATTTGCGCCAGCCTTACTCAGAGCGTTTTTATGATTCTCTGGAGAGGATGGAAGCGATTCTTGAGAGAGAGTTTTATACCCGGGTGCGGGAAGAAGGGCCGAAGGTCAGCGGGGTGGGGCATACCCATATTGATATTGCCTGGCTGTGGACCGTGGAGCAGACCAAAGAGAAGGCCCTGCGCAGTTTCTCTACGGTGCTGGAATTGATGGAGCGTTATCCGGACTATCGTTTTATGTCCAGCCAACCCATCCTTTATCAGTTTGTGAAGGAGCAGGAACCGGAACTTTATGAGAGGATTAAGGAGCGGGTCCGGGAGGGACGCTGGGAAGTGGATGGGGCCATGTGGCTGGAGGCAGACTGCAATCTGCCCTCCGGGGAGTCCCTGGTACGCCAGATTCTGAAGGGGGAGAGATTTTTTAAAGAGGAATTTGGCATTGGCAGCCGTTGCCTGTGGCTTCCGGATGTGTTCGGGTATTCGGCTGCCATTCCCCAGATTCTGAAAAAGTGTGGGATTCCCTACTTCCTTACCACGAAAATTGCCTGGAACCAGTTTAACCAGCTGCCGAACGACACTTTTTTGTGGAAGGGGATTGACGGAAGCCAGGTTTTTGTGTTTATGCCGACAACCTGCGACTATGACAAGACTTTAGGGCTGAATGTGTCTTTTACGGATACCCGGAATACCACAACCTATACCGGGATCGTGAATCCCAACATGGTTTTGGGGACTTTTAAACGTTTTCAGAACCGGGATCTGACGGAGGATACCCTGATGCTGTTTGGCTTCGGGGACGGCGGCGGTGGCCCCACGAAGGAAATGCTGGAGGAGGCCAGGCGTCTGGAGTACGGTATGCCGGGGCTTCCGCGGCTGGTGCAGGAGCCGGAGCGGCAGTTTTTTGACCGGACGTATCAGGAGATCGCAGACAAGCCGGGAATGCCCATGTGGGAAGGGGAACTGTACTTTGAGTACCATCGGGGCACCCTGACCTCCATGGGAAGGAATAAGAGATATAACCGGAAGAGCGAAATCCTGTATGGGCAGCTGGAGATTCTGGGAATTATGGCGGAGCAGAGGGGGTATGACTATTCGGAACAGATCATCCGGCGGGGATGGGATGTGATCCTGCTGAATCAGTTCCATGATATTATTCCGGGCAGCGCCATCGGGCCGGTGTATGAGCAGACAGACCGGGAGTATGAGGAGATTCTGACGGAAGGCGGCAGGCAGAGGGAGGAAATGGCCCGCTGGCTGGCAAGGTCCTTTGGTCGGCAAGGTAGCGGGGGTGAGAAAACAGAAACAGGACCGGAAGGGGCAGCGCCGAAGGATGCCGGAGCAAAGAAGAGGGATTATGTAATGGTAATCAATACTCTGGGATATGTGCGGGATGATGTGGCAATGCTTGACAGGGCTGGCTCAGACGTCTGCCGGATTCTGGATGGGGAGGGGAAGGAATGCCCCATGCAGTATACCAGTGACGGCAAGCTGCTGTTTTTTGCCCGCCAGACGCCTTCGGTGGGGTATCGTATGTACCAGCTGGAGAGAGGGACGATACCGTCTCCCTGCCCGGCCGCCTGGGAGGGGACATTTGAAAATCCCTGGTACCGGGCGGAGTTTAATGAACGGATGGAACTGGTCTCCCTGATTGAGAAGGAGACCGGGTGCCAGCTTTTGAAAGAGGGGCGGGTGGGCAATCAGCTTCTGACCTATGAGGACCGTCCTATGAACTGGGATAACTGGGATGTGGATCTGTATTATCAGCGCAAGCCTTATGGGCCGGATGGGGTGTCGGCGCCGGTTTTGAAGGAGAGCGGGCCGGTGCGTACGGTGGTTTCTGTGTGCCTGGAATTTGCAGATTCGGTGGTGGAGCAGGATATTGTGCTGTATCCTATGCTGCCCAGAATTGATTTTGTCAACCGGGCAGTCTGGAAGAATCATCATGTGCTGCTGCGGGTGAATTTCCCGATGAATATCAATGCCACCAAGGCTTTTTACGAGATTCAGTTTGGAAATGTGGAGCGGGAGACCACCAGCAATCACAGCTGGGATACGGCGAAGTTTGAGGTCTGCGGCCATAAATGGGCGGATCTTTCGGAAAATGGCCTGGGGGTCAGCCTGCTCAATGACTGCAAATATGGCCATAGCATCAAAAATGGCGAGATGGGGCTTACCCTGATTAAGGCAGGCACTTATCCCAACGAGAATGCAGATATGGGAACCCATGAATTTACCTATTCCCTCTATCCTCACCGGGGCCGCTGGCAGGAAGCAGCGACGGTGGAAATGGCTTACAGCCTGAATGTGCCGCTGGTGACAGCTGCCGCGGACGGGGGAAACGGGGAAGCAGGGAACAAAACGGAAGAAAGTAAGGATATTTGGAGCATGATTTCCATTGACCAGCCTAACTGCTTTTTTGAGACCATCAAGAAGGCGGAGGATGGGGACGGATATATTTTGAGAATTTATGAGAACCGTAATGCCAGGACCCGGATGGAGGTTTGCCTCGGCTTTCCGGTGGTGACGGTAGAGGAATGCGACCTTTTGGAGCGTCCTGTCGGGCAGGTGGATTTTTGGAAGGATGGATTCCGGGATTTTATCAGGCCTTATGAAATCAAGACATACCGAATCCGGACAAAATAACATGGGAAAGCGAGGAGATACGGATGGAAAAGAAACGGGAATGGTGGAAGGACAGTCTGGTATATCAGATTTACCCCCGCAGCTTTCAGGACAGCAACGGGGATGGTATCGGTGATCTGGAAGGGATTCGCCAGAGGCTTCCTTATCTGAAGGACCTGGGGGTGGATGTGATCTGGCTGTCGCCGGTGTATCGTTCCCCCAATGATGACAATGGCTATGATATCAGCGATTACCAGGCCATTATGGAAGAGTTCGGGACCATGGAGGACTTTGACAGGCTGCTGGCAGAAATCCACGAAGCGGGGATGAGGCTGGTGATGGATTTGGTGGTGAACCATACCTCCGATGAGCATTTCTGGTTTCAGGAGAGCAGAAAGAGCCGCGAGAATCCTTATCGGGATTTCTATATATGGAAGGAACCTAAAAATGGCCAGGCGCCCAATAACTGGGCCTCCCGGTTCAGGGGGCCGGCCTGGACCTGGGACGAGAAGAGCGGCATGTATTATCTCCATATCTTTTCCCAAAAGCAGCCGGACCTTAACTGGGAGAATCCGAAGGTGCGGCAGGAGGTCTATGATATGATGGCCTGGTGGGGCAATAAAGGAATTGACGGCTTCCGCATGGATGTGGTTTCCATGCTTTCCAAAGACCCGTCTTACCCGGACGGGGAACGAAAGGAAGGCAATCCCTTTGGAGACGGTCAGCCGTATTACACCAACGGCCCCCGGATTCATGAATTTTTGAAGGAAATGAACCGGCAGGTTTTGTCCCGCTTTGACTGGATGACTGTGGGGGAAGGGGTTGGCGTGGGCACGAAGGAAGCTCTGGATTATGCCGGCTTTGACTCCGGGGAACTGAATATGATGTTTCATTTTGAGCATATGGAGCTGTGTCCGGGCCCTTATGGCAAGTGGAACCAGAACCGGGTGGAACTGGTGCAGCTAAAGGAAACGCTCAGCCGCTGGCAGCAGGAACTGGAGGACAGGGCCTGGAACAGCCTGTTTTGGGAAAATCATGACTATCCCAGGGCCGTGTCCCGGTTTGGAAATGACAGTCCCATGTACCGGGAAATATCGGCGAAAATGCTGGCCATGTGCCTTTATTTGATGAAGGGGACTCCCTACATCTACCAGGGGCAGGAACTTGCCATGACCAACTGCGATTTTGACAGGCTGGAGGATTTTCGCGATATTGAGATTCACCAGGTATATCAGGAAATGGTGGGCCGGGGCAAGGTGGATCATGAGGAGATGATGGCCTATATCCGCCACACAGGCCGGGATAATGCCCGCACCCCTATGCAGTGGGAAGATTCCGCCAACGGAGGGTTTACGGCGGGAACTCCCTGGATAAGGGTGAATGAGAATTTCCGGACGGTCAATGCCAGAGAGCAAATGGGGCGTAAGGATTCGGTGCATACCTTTTATAAAAGGCTGTTTCATCTGAGGAAACGTTCCCGGCTGATCACAGAAGGCACCTATAAACTATTGCTTCCGGAACATCCCGCGCTGTTTGTATATGAACGGCGGCTGGAAGGGAAGCGGATGCTGGTGGCCTGCAATTTTACAGACCAGCGGCAGGAAATGAAGCTGCCGGACCGGCCCTGGGAGGCGGGCAGGCTGTGGATGGGAAATTATGAGACGCCGCCAAAAGCAGGCGTACTGCGGCCCTATGAAGGGGCGGCGTGGGAGATCTGAGACATTGCTGCTTTGTGCTGCGTGGCGCACAGCGCGGAGAGAAGAGCTTGATAATCTTCGCAATGTGGGGCGTACAGCCGGCGGAAATGGATTTTCAAACACGCACTGGAAAGGTATGGCGAAAGAAAGCAGGAGAGAAGGGGGAATGTCATATGGGAATCCTGGTGCATGAGGCGGCAGGAGTGTTTCATCTGTGTAATGAAAAAATCAGCTATATCATAAAAATCATGCCCAACAGGCAGCTGGGGCAGCTTTATTATGGGAGCCGTATCCGGGACCGGGAGGATTTTCCCCATCTTCTGGAGCGGGCTCACCGGGATATGGCGCCCTGTGTGTTTCCGGGGGATACCACCTTTTCCCTGGAGCATTTAAAGCAGGAATATCCTGCCTTCGGCACCGGCGATATGCGTTACCCGGCCTACGAAATCTGCCGGGAGAACGGGAGCCGTATCAGCAGCTTTTGCTATCAGGGATATGATGCCTTTCCGGGAAAACCCAAGCTTCCCGGCCTTCCGGCCGTGTATGTGGAACAGGAGGAGGAAGCCTCTACTCTGGAAATCCGGCTGGAAGATCCGGTGGTCGGCGCAAGGCTGACGCTATTGTACACAATTTTTGAAAAAATGCCGGTGATTGTCCGCAGCGCCCGTTTTCGGAACCTTCAGGAACGGCCCTGGCAGCTGGAACGGGCCATGAGCGTCAGCCTGGATTTGCCGGACTGCCGGTATGAGATGCTCGATCTTGCCGGCGCCTCTTTGCGGGAGCGTTATGTAGATCTTCACCGGCTCCATTTGGGAGTGCAAAGCATCCATAGCATGCGGGGGCACAGCAGCCACCAGTATAATCCGTTTTTTGCCCTGAAGCGGGAAAATGCAGATGAACACACCGGGGAGGTGATCGGGGTCAGCCTGGTCTACAGCGGCAATTTCCTGGCCCAGGCAGAGGCGGATACTATGGGGACCCTCCGGATCATGGCAGGCATTCATCCGGAAGGCTTTTGCTGGCCTCTGAAAGAGGGGGAGGAATTCCAGACGCCGGAGGCAGTGCTGGTGTATTCCGAAGAGGGGTTAAATGGCATGAGCCAGGTATATCACAGATTGTACCGCACTAGGCTGGCTAGGGGATACTGGAGAGACCGGGAACGGCCGATTCTCGTCAACAACTGGGAAGCCACCTATATGAAATTTGACGAGACTGCCATTTATGCCATCGCAAAAAAGGCAAAGGAACTGGGGATCGAACTGTTTGTCCTGGATGACGGCTGGTTTGGAAAACGGAATGACGATACGTCTTCCCTGGGGGACTGGACGCCCAACCTGGAAAAGCTTCCCGGCGGAATCGAAGGGATAGCCAGGTCTGTAACAGGACTGGGAATGCAGTTCGGCCTCTGGTTTGAGCCAGAGATGGTCAGTCCCAGAAGTGAACTGTATGAGGCGCATCCGGACTGGGTCCTTGGAAGCGACGACCGGGAAATCTGCATGGGAAGGCACCAGTATGTCCTGGATTTTTCCAGGGATGAGGTGGTGGACTATATCGGGGACCGGATGGAAGAGATTCTGAAAGCAAGTCCCATTTCTTATGTGAAATGGGATATGAACCGAAGCATTTCCGATTTGTTTTCTGCAGGAGGGGGCAGGGAGTATCAGGGAACCGTATACCATCGCCAGATCCTAGGGATTTACCGGCTGTATGACCGTCTGACAAAGGCATTTCCTCAGGTACTTTTTGAGTCCTGCGCCAGCGGCGGAGGCCGCTTTGACCCGGGCCTGCTCTTTTATGCGCCTCAGGGCTGGCTGTCGGATGATACGGACGGGGCGGAGCGGGTGAAGATTCAGTATGGCACCTCCTACGTATATCCGATCAGCAGCATGGGAAATCACGTATCCGCCGTACCCAATCATCAGACCTTCCGGAAGGTGCCTCTGGCCACCAGGGCAGCCTGTGCCTGTTTCGGGGCCTTTGGGTATGAACTCGACTTAGGTCTTCTGACAGAGGAGGAACAGGAGGAAGTAAGGGCACAGGTCCGTTTTGTAAAGAAGCACCGGAAATTTCTTCACACCGGGACATTTTACCGCCTGAGAAGCCCCTTTGAGGAAAAGGAAGCCGCCTGGATGGTGGTTTCTGAGGACAGGAAGGAGGCATTGCTGGCAGTGTTCCGTTTCCGGCAGCCGGTGAACCGCGGCTATGACCGGCTAAAGCTGGCAGGACTTTGCCCGGAGTGGGAGTATGAGATCAGCGGCCGCGAATATTGTTGCTTTGGGGATGAACTGATGAAGGTGGGACTGATTCTGTCGGACCGGGCCAGCGGGGTCCTGGGGTCGGAGGGTGTCCAGGGGGATGATACGGTGCGGATGATATGGGTTAGGAAGAAGGGATGAGCGGGGAGTGCATATGAGGAAGAGTCCGGGTCTGGCAAGGTTCGGCTCCCGTTTCGGGTCGGCTGTCCCTAAGGCAAAAAGACCCTGCAAAAGTCGCAAACCTTGCCAGACCCGGACTCTTCCGGCGATGGTACTTGCGGTTGCCGGATACTGGCCTTGCCATGATATTCGAGTGGAAAGGCGGAGAAACCAAAAAATCCACATCAAAGAAAAAGCAAAATAACCGGAAAGCAGCAAAAAACTCTAAAACAAGAAAAAATCCCTTGACATTTCCCCTCCCTAATAGTATATTTGTAGAAGTTGCGAAAGCAGCACACAGGAAAGTAGGTATCCACCTCACCTTGGCACGAGCAAGTGACCCGGGTTTATAGCTGAGAAACACGGACAGAGAGCCTTTGTATGTCCAAAGTGATTTTTGGAGGGTGGATAGAGTAATTCTATCTACTTTTTTTGCGCAGAAAAGCAGATCATGTTTTATCTTTAAAAATGGAGGTGTACGACAATTAGCGAGTTAATGATTAACGAACAGATTAGAGATAAGGAAGTTCGGTTGATTGGCGAGGAAGGGCAGCAGCTGGGGATCATGTCTGCCAGGGAGGCTTATAAGCTGGCTCAGGAAGCAGAACTGGACCTGGTGAAGATTGCTCCGACGGCGAAGCCGCCGGTTTGTAAGATTATCGATTACGGCAAGTATCGTTATGAACTGGCGAGGAAGGAAAAGGAAGCCAAGAAAAAGCAGCGAGTGATCGAAGTCAAGGAAGTGCGGCTGTCTCCCAACATTGACACCAATGATTTGAACACAAAGATGGGCGCTGCACGCAAGTTCCTAGAGAAGGGCGATAAGGTCAAGGTGACCCTTCGTTTCCGCGGCCGCGAGATGGCGCATATGTCCAAGTCCAGATATATTCTGGATGATTTTGCGGAGAATCTGAAGGATATTGCGGTTGTTGATAAACCTTCCAAGGTTGAGGGAAGAACCATGGTCATGTTTTTGTCTGCGAAAAAGTAAACGAGAAGCGAAGATTAAGGAGGAAATATTATGCCTAAGTTAAAGACAAGCAGAGCGGCTGCGAAGCGTTTTAAAAAGACCGGTACCGGCAAACTGGTAAGAAGCAAAGCATATAAGTCCCACATTCTGACGAAGAAGTCCACCAAGAGAAAAAGAAATCTTCGTAAAGATATCGTTACCGACGCTACCAATGCAAAGGTGATGAAGAAGATTTTGCCGTACCTGTAAAACTGTGAGAGAAGGAGGAAGAACCGATGGCAAGAATTAAAGGCGGTATGAACGCAAAGAAGAAGCACAACAGAGTCCTGAAGCTGGCAAAAGGTTACAGAGGCGCCCGCTCCAAACAGTATAGAATAGCAAAGCAGTCCGTGATGAGGGCATTGACCAGTTCCTATGCAGGACGGAAGCAGAGAAAGAGGCAGTTCCGCCAGCTGTGGATCGCCAGAATCAATGCGGCAGCCAGAATCAACGGCCTGTCCTACAGCAAGTTTATGTACGGGTTGAAGCTGGCAGGAGTGGAGATGAACCGCAAGGTGTTGTCTGAAATGGCAATCAATGATGCAGAAGGCTTTGCCAAGCTGGCTGAACTGGCCAAGAGCAAAGTGGCATAAGATCAGGGATGGTAAGCGCTGCCGAGGGGCGGCGCTTGAATTTTGCCTTTTTGGAGGTTTTTATGCTTTATCAGATTGTGGATGGGACGGTATCCTTGGGCGGGCACCTGATTTTATCTCACCTAAATTTTGAGATTCGGGGGGCAGAGAAAATTGCAATTGTGGGCCGCAACGGAGCAGGGAAAACGACGCTGCTTCGCCTGCTTGCCGGAGAACTGGAACTGGATCGTGACGATCACAGAAAGGGGCCGGGCATCAACGTCTCGCGGTGTCTGACGATAGGAATGCTGCGTCAGCAGACGTTTGAGAATCCTAATATCACGGTGGAGGAGGAATTGCTGAAAGATATTTCCGCAAAGGATGCTTTTGAACGGGAGCGTTTTGATTATGAACGGGAATACGATGCTCTTTTTACCGCTTTTGGCTTCACCAGAGAAGATAAGAAAAAGCCGCTTGGCCAGTTCTCCGGAGGAGAGCAGACCAGGATTGCCCTGATACGTCTGCTGCTGCAAAGACCGGATATCTTACTGCTGGATGAACCGACAAACCATCTGGATATCAGGGCGACGGAGTGGCTGGAGGAATATCTTTGCAGTTATGACAAGGCGGTGGTGGCCGTGTCTCATGACCGTTTTTTTCTGGATCGGACTGTAAATGTGGTCTGGGAACTGCAGGATGGCAAGGCGGTCCGCTATCCGGGAAATTACACCTGGTACCGGCAGGAAAAGAGGAAGCGCATGGAACTGGCGAGGAAGGCCTGGGAGCGGCAGCAGCAGGAGTCCGAACGCCTGGAGAAGGTAATCGAACGTTTTAAGCATAAGCCGACCAAGGCGTCATTTGCCAGAGCAAAGAAAAAGCAGCTGGAGCGGATGGAAAAAGGACCGCCTCCGGAGAAGGATTCGCTTCCTCTGTTCACCGGGCAGATAGATCCTTTGGTTTTGGGAAGCCGGATAGTGTTTGAGGCAGAACGTCTGAAATTGGGGTATGAGAGGCCTTTGCTAGAGCTGTCTTTTCGGATTCGCCGCGGCCAGAAGATCGGGCTTCTGGGGCCGAATGGGGCCGGGAAGAGCACGTTTTTAAAAACAGTGGCAGGATTGCTGCCGGCGCTGTCCGGAAAATGGGAACTTGGGCGGAATGTAACCATTGGATATTTTGATCAGCATTCTTCGCAGATCCGTTCGGAAAAAAGTGTGCTGGAGCATTTTCGGGATCTGTTCCCGGTATTGACGGATAAGGAAGCGCGTTCCATTCTTGGGGCGTATCTGTTTCGGGGGAAGGGAGCTTCCCGGCGGGTCAGTGACTTGTCCGGCGGAGAGAGGGCACGGCTGGCGCTCGCGGAACTGCTCCAGAGCAAACCCAATTTTTTGATTCTGGATGAACCGACCAATCATATGGATATTCCGGCGAAAGAGACTCTGGAATCGGCGTTTCGTGCTTATACCGGAACGATTCTGTTTGTTTCCCATGACCGTTATTTTATCCGTCAGGTTGCGGAGTCTGTGCTGATTTTTGAGGATGGAAAAGCGTTGTATTATCCGTTTGGTTATGAACATTATCTGGAACGGAGAAAAAAGGAGCGCAAAGGCCAGGGACTGGCGGCACAGATACGGGCGGAGGATCAGGCCCTGATAGAATCGATGCGTGCCGTCCCCCGTGCAGAGCGTCATCGCCTGCGTGAGATTTCCACTGAGGATGCCTATGAAGACTGGCGGCTGCAGCCTGCGCGGGAGAAGATGGAGGCAGCCGGAGAAGGTTACGGAGAGAAACGGGCGCTGGAAACGGAAATGCTGGGCAGATGGCAGGAAAGCCGGGCGTTCTGGGAGATGGCGGGGATGTGCAAGGAAGAAAAGCCAAAGGGAATACAGGGCCAGGGCGGGCAGCCGGACTTTGAAGAACGGTACAGGAATCTGCAGGCGGAAGTTCAGGAGGCCTGGGAGCAGTGGCATGAGGCCTGTCTGGAATGGCTGGCGGCCTGGGAAGACGAGGGGTGTGGTTCACAGGTGCCCTGTGAACGATTGGAGAGAAAAAACAGTTGAAAATTAAGAGCCTATGTGGTATTATTTGAACATTAAGGCAAAGTTCCGACATACATGCGTACGCGCGAAGGTGCAACCCAGGGTGGAATTGCACCATTTTTTATCCTATGGAAGATGCAGCGGGTATGGCGGATAGAAAGAGGAGGATGGAATTATGAAAAAGAGATTAAGCCTGGCTCTTGCTGCTGTGATGACGCTGGGATTGGTGTTATCCGGCTGCAAAGGAGGCGGCAATTCCGGCAGCGGCGGGGAAAATACAACACCTGCTGCCGGAGGTGACGCTGCTGCCGAGACGCCGGCTTCGGGAGATGCCGGAGTGGACACGACCGGATTTATGATTGATGTTCTGAATGCGGATATCCAGACCGCGGATGTGCAGAAAACGACCAAGGATTATACATTGCCGCAGAATATTTACGACCGTTTGCTGGAGATTGAGGTGGATGATGCCGGGACTTCCAAGATCGTCCCCAGCCTGGCAGAAAAGTGGGATATTTCCGGAGACGGGTTGGAGTATACGTTCCATCTGCGCCAGGGGGTCAAGTTCCAGAACGGCAATGATTTTACCGCTGAGGATGTGGTATATACGTTTCATCGCCTGCTGACCGTGGAGAACGGCGTCAACACGGAATTGCTGGATCAGGTAAAAGGCGCGGCCGAGGTGATTGAGGGCAGTGCGGACACGCTGGAAGGCGTGGAGGCAGTGGATGATTATACGGTTAAAATCACATTGAAAGAGCCTTTTGCCGCATTTTTATCCTGTCTGACGGCTCCGGGGCTGTCGATTTATGACAGCGAGGCGACAGAGGCTGCGGGAGACCAGTTTGGTATGGACCCGGCAGTTACCGTGGGTACGGGCCCGTTTTGCTTTGCAGGCTGGACGTTTAATGATCAGCTGGTGCTGGTGAGAAATGAAAATTACTGGAAGGGCGCGTCACAATTGCCGGGCGTAGTGATTAAGATCATTCCGGATACCGAGACTCAGTCGATGATGTTTGAGAGCGGAGAACTGGATTTGCTGGATCTGGATTTCGTGACGGATGCGACGGACCGTTTCCTGGAGTCTTATCCGGATCAGATTGTTCAGGGACCCCGGGTAGGCATTACCTATTTTACCTTGAATTTTAATATGGAACCGTTCCAGGATGTAAAGGTACGCAAGGCGGTGCAGATGGCGATTGACCGTCAGGCGATTCTGGATGCACTGTACGGCGGACGTGGACAGGTGGAGCATGGCATTTATCCTTACGGCCTTATCGGCTTTAATGAAGGACAGACGAAGATCAGCTACGACCCGGAGGGGGCCAAGGCATTGCTGGCGGAAGCCGGTTATGCGGACGGCTTTACTATGGAACTGGCAGCGGATGCTTCCGCTTCGGACACCGTGACGATGGCGCTGGAGATTATTAAAGAGCAGCTGGCGGCTGTGGGTATTAATGCCGAGATTAAGAATTACGACGAGTCAACCTGGCTGGAGACCCGTAAGGCAGGAGGGTTAGGGTCCTTTATGTCCACCTGGACAGCAGATTTTAATGACCCGGAGAATTTCATCTATACGTTCTTTGGCAATGAAGAGAAGACAAAGATCCGTTCCATCAACTATCCGGATACGGCGGTGATGAGCCGTGTCAGCGCAGCGAGGGGAATTGTCAACGAGGATGAGAGACTGGCAGAGTACCAGGCGCTTGAGGAAAAACTGATTCATGAAGATGCGGCATGGGTGCCAATGTATTCCCGGACGCATCTGTGGGCGGTGAGCAAGCGTGTCCAGAACTTTAAGCCGGTATGGAGCGGGGTTAGCGATCGGATGTATTATGGGGTTTCTCTGGGCGAGTAAGGAGTGTATCCGGATGGTTTCTGAGCCTATATAGAGGACGGCAGGGAATCATGACAGATTCAGAGAATACAGCCGGGAAGAATGAATGCCGCAGAATGGAGAAATCGATTTTGCGGCATTTTTTATCATGAAGTATCCAGTGAAACGTGCCGGTGACACGTTTTGCCGGGTTAGGAGGGAAGACGGGTGTTAAGTAGAATACTAAAGCGTATCGCCATATCGATTCCGGTGCTGGTCGGTGTGGTACTGGCAATCTTTATCATGCTGCGGATTGTTCCGGGAGATCCGGTTACCACGATGCTGGGAGAGCATGTGAATCCGGCAGTGATTGAGAAAATCAGCCGCGAGATGGGGTTGGACCAGCCGTTGCATATTCAGTTTATTAAGTATGTGGCCAATGCTTTGCAGGGGGATTTTGGCACCTCCTATCGGCTGAACCGGAATGTGACCCAGATTATCCTGGATGCTTTTCCGAACACGGTGAAACTTTCGCTTCTGGCGGCAGCGGTGGCGTGGCTGATCGGGATTGTGGCAGGGATTGTGGCGGCGATTCAGCAGAATAAGCTGCTGGACCGGCTGTTTATGGGCGGAGCTTTAATGGGAGTGTCCATGCCGGTATTTATGACGGCATTGGTGCTGCAGTATGTGTTTGCTTTTAAGCTGAAATGGTTTCCTGTGTCGGGATTTGATTCCTGGCAGGCCATGGTATTGCCTGCGATTGCCTTGGGTTGGAATTCCGCGGGAAGCATTGCCCGGATGACGCGTTCCAACCTGGTGGAGGTTATGCAGAATGACTTTATCCGGACGGCCCGGGCGAAGGGCCTTCGGGAAAATGGGGTGATTGTGGGGCATGCCCTGAAGAACGCCATGCTGCCGGTGGTTACGATGATGGCGCTGCAGCTTTCAAGCATGCTTTCCGGAGCGGTGCTGACCGAGAGTGTATTTGGCGTACCCGGGATCGGCCGCCTGGCAGTGAACGGCATTGAGACACGGGATATGCCGCTTCTGCAGGGGACGGTGGTATTCACAACTATTTTGATTATTTTGGGGAACCTGATTGCCGATCTGCTCTACAATGTGCTGGACCCCAGAATCCGCGAAGGCGCATGAGGGGACAGGGTCCGGACGGATGTTACGTTACGCCAAAAAGAGAAGGACGGCAAAGGGAAAAGCTGGGAGGACACATAGAATGACGGATGAAAAAGCGCGGTTGACTGAGGAGAACGCAAAAGGAAAAGCAGACGGAAATGCCGGGACTTACACCGGGGAAAGAGAAACGGCAAAAGGCAGACAGCCGCAGCCGGAAGAGGCGGGAGCGCAGCTGGGGGAGTCTGATACCTGGACGGATAAGATGCAGACGCTGATGCGGCAGAATAAGCTGGCGGTATTTTCGGCAGTCATGATTCTGCTGATGATTCTGGTGGCCGTGTTTGCCCCGCTAGTGGCGCCTTACGACCATTTGGCACAGAGCCTGCCGGACCGCCTGCAGGACCCCAGCGCCGCCCATTGGCTGGGAACAGATGAACTGGGGCGGGATGTCTTAAGCAGGATTATTTTTGGCGCAAGGATTTCTTTGACCATCGGACTTTTGCCGACCCTGATCTCGATGTCTATCGGCACGGTATTGGGATTGTGCGCCGGCTTTTATGGCGGGAAAACGGATTTTATCATTATGCGTCTGGCGGATGTAATGCTGGCGTTTCCGTCGCTTCTGCTGGCGATGGTGGTGATGTATACCATGGGCGGCGGGCTGATTAATATATTTATCGCCCTGAGCCTGGTAAACTGGGCGGGGACAGCCCGGATTGTGCGTTCCCAGACCCTGTCCCTGAAGGAGAAGGAGTTTGTGGAGGCGGCACGTTCTATCGGCGTAAAAAAATGGACAATTATGTTCCGGCATATTCTGCCGAACTGCCTTCCATCGCTGATTGTATTGTTTACTTTGAATATCCCGTCGGCAATTCTGTCAGAAGCGTCGTTAAGCTTTCTGGGAATCGGGGCGCAGCCGCCTTCGGCCAGCTGGGGTCTGATGGTCGTCCGCGGGAAGAAGTATCTGTTTTCCGAACCTTGGCTTTCGATTGCTCCTAGCGTGGCAATCATGATCGTAGTGCTGGCGTTTAATTTTTTAGGCGACGGCTTGCGTGATGTGCTGGACCCGTATCTGAAAGAGCAATAGAGGAAAGAGATGCAAAGGAGGAAGAATGATGGGGGAAACCATGATATTGGATATCAAAAATCTGCAGTCTCATTTCTTTACGGCGAAGGGCGAGGTGCCGGCTGTGGACGGAGTCAGCATTCAGGTGCCGCAGGGGAAAATTATCGGTATTGTAGGAGAGTCGGGCTGCGGAAAAAGTATGACGGCGATGTCTGTGATGGGGCTTTTGCGTTATCCGGGCCGTGTGGTGGGAGGAAGCATTGCTCTGGCCGGGCGGGATATTACCCATTTGACGCCGAAGGAACTTTCTTTGGTGCGGGGAAATGAGATATCGATGATCTTCCAGGAGCCAATGACATCGTTAAATCCGGTGTATCCGGTGGGAAAGCAGGTGCGGGAAGCGATTCTGCTGCACCAGAAGCTGTCCAAGACGGAAGCGAAAGAACGGGTGATCGACATCTTTCGGGCAGTCGGGATTCCGGAACCGGAAAAACGTTATTACAGCTATCCCCATCAGCTATCCGGGGGATTGCGGCAGAGAGTGATGATCGGCATGGCGATGGTCTGCCATCCCAAGGTGATGATTGCGGATGAGCCGACTACGGCGCTGGATGTCACGATTGAAGCCCAGATCCTGCAGCTGATGAAAAAGCTGTGCAAGGAACAGGGGACCTCGATTATTCTGATCACCCACAATATGGGGGTGGTGGCGGAGGTTTGCGATTATGTGTACGTGATGTATGCGGGAAAGGTGATGGAGCAGGCGGAAACTTTCGCCCTGTTTGACCATCCCAGCCACCCCTACACGCAGGGCCTGCTGAAATCGATTCCCAAGCTGGATGAGAAGGCAGAGCGGCTGTATACCATCGAGGGCGTAGTGCCGAACCTTCTTCATCTGCCAAAGGGATGCAGTTTCTGCACTCGTTGCGACCAGGCGCAGGAGCGGTGCTTCGTTCAAAAGCCATGCCTGTACGAGGCAGCGGACGGCCATGGCGTGAGATGTTTCCAGTATGAAAGCGGAGGGCAGTTGGATGAGTGACAGGGAGAGGACAGCGGATAACGGGATACAGGAAAAAAACAGGATTCTTCTGGAGGCCAGACATCTGGTAAAGGAATTTCCGGCGGGCGGCACCAGGAAGAATCCTCAGGTGGTCCATGCGGTGACGGATGTAAACCTGGAGATCTTTGAAGGAGAGACGCTGGCGCTGGTAGGAGAATCGGGCTGCGGAAAAAGTACGCTGGGCAGAGTGCTGATCCGGCTTCTGGAACCGACAGCCGGTGAGATGCTGTACCAGGGAAAAGAAATTGTGGGCATGAAAGAAAAGGAGTTTGCCGCCCTTCGCAGAGAAATGCAGATTATTTTTCAAGATCCGTACGCTTCTTTAAATCCGCGGATGAGTGTCAGGGAAATCATCGGTGAGCCGCTTCTGACCTATGGCATGAAGGATAAAAAAGAACGGGAAATGCGGGTGAGGGAGCTGATGCAGGAGGTCGGGATCGCTCAGGAGTTCTATAACCGTTATCCCCATCAATTTTCCGGCGGGCAGCGGCAGCGGATTGGGATTGCAAGAGCGATTGCCTTGAATCCAAGACTGATTATCTGTGATGAGCCGGTGTCAGCCTTGGATGTGTCAATTCAGTCCCAGGTACTGAATCTTTTAAAAGATCTGCAGGAAAGATACGGCCTGACCTACCTGTTTATCTCGCATGATCTGAGCGTGGTGAAGTTTATTGCGGACCGGGTGTGTGTAATGTTTCTGGGGAGTGTGTGCGAAATCGGCGACACGGACAAGCTGTATGAAAAACCGCTGCATCCCTATACGCATTTTCTGCTGAGTGCGATTCCCAAGGCTGACCCGCGGCTGCGCAATCCGGATAAGGAATTGCTGTCCGGGGAGATTCCGTCTCCTGTAAATCCTCCTTCCGGCTGCCGGTTCCATACCCGGTGTCCGTATGCGAAGGACATATGCAGCCAGAAGACGCCGGAATGCAAAAAGGTAGAAGGAAGGCAGGTGTTTTGCCATTTTCCTTTGGACTGAACGGTTACGGGCAGTGAGGCTGTGGCGGGGGAAAGGCCGGCGGGAGAAGAACCGGCAGGAGAGAAGCTGATAGAAGGGAAGCTGATAAGGGGAAATTGGCAGGGAAGAAGCCGATGGGAGAGAAGCTGATGGGAGAGAAACCGGCAGGAGAAAAGCTGATAGAAAAGAAATTGACCGAAGGAAAGCCGACAGGAGAGAGGCTGTCAGAAGAGGGACTGCCACAAGAGGAGTTGACGGATAACAAGCTGACAGAGGAAGGAAGCAGTGCACAAGCGGGGCAGAAGAGAATCTGTGCGGCGGCAGAGAAGGCTAGGATATCGGCGGCGGTCACAAGAGGTAAAAAGATTTTGAAAATTGAGATAAAGCTGTTCTGGAAAGCGGCAGGATTCCTGCTGCTTTTTCTGATGCCGATATTTTCTTATCTTATTTTTGAAACCATCACCGGCAATCTGCAGCTGATATGGAGAGAACGGGCAATTTTGAACATCCTGTGGATCGCCGTCTTTTATCTGGCCGTGTTTGCCATAAGCGGCACCAGCCGGTTTGCGGTGCCGGTGGTTTCCCTGCTTTTGTTTGTGCTGGCAGTGGCAGAGACGCTGGTGGAAGAATTCCGGGGAACTCCGATTATGATATGGGATCTTCTGGCAGTCAAAACGGCCATGACAGTGGCAGAGAATTATGTAATCGAACTGACGGATGAGATGTGGGAAGCGGGACGGGCGTTGCTTTGGCTAAACCTGCTGGTGATGATCTTTCCTGCGCGTCTGCGGTGGTGGAAAGAGTGGCTGATTGGCGGAATGGGATTTGCCGGGGCAGCGGCGGCGTTTGTAGTCTGCTTTTATGCCAGTATTGTACCGGGGCAGGGGCTGGAGATCAACATGTGGGATATGAATAATACATATCAGCATCAGGGATATGTTTTGGTCACGGCAATTTCTCTGAAATATATTGTAAAGAAGCCGCCGCAGGGGTATTCCGCCGCACGGGTTGAGGAGATCTGTGCGCGGATGGCAGAAAAATTGTCAGACGAAAACGAACAACCCCCGGTTCAGCCAGTCAATCTGATTTGCATCATGAATGAGAGTTTGTCAGATTTGCATGTAGTGGGAGATTTCCGCACAAATTGCGGGTATTTATCCTATGTCAACGGTTTACGGAAAAATACTGTGCGGGGAAGCCTTTGCATGCCGGTATTTGGCGCCTGGACCAGCAACTCGGAGTTTGAGTTTTTGACGGGAGACTCGATTGCACTGCTTCCTTCAGGGGTGATTGCCTATCAGTTTTATGTCAAACCGGATACCTGTTCCCTGGTCAGCACCTTGAGGAACCAGGGATATGAAGCAGTCGCCATGCATCCCTATCCGGCCGAGAATTGGAATCGTGACAAATGCTATCCGAATCTTGGCTTTGACAGGTTTGTGGCAGGAGACGACTATAAAGGCTGCGAGACGATTCGCAACTATGTCAGCGACCGGGCGGATTACCAGAAGATCATCGAACTGGTGGAACAGAAGAAAAACCCAGATGATAAACTGTTCGTATTTAATGTTACCATGCAGAATCATGGAGGATATGAGGGAACGTATGAGAATTTTGAGGAAAATGTCCATCTCACCGGTTCCATGCGGGGGAAATATCCGAAGACAGACCAATACCTCTCGCTGGTGAAACGCTCGGATGAGGCATTCCGGGGCCTGGTGGAATACTTTGAAAGAAAGGAAGAGCCGACGATGATCGTTATGTTCGGTGACCATCAGCCCGGGGTGGAGGATGAATTTTTTGATGAAATCTATGGCGTTCCCAGCATTGATGTGCCGGCCGGGGAACGTCTGATGTGGTATGAGACGCCCTTTGTGATCTGGACCAATTATGAACAGCCGAATCGGGATATGGGACGCCTGGGAGCCGTTTTTTTATCCTCCCATGTATTGAAGCTGGCCAATCTGGAACTGACGCCTTTTAATCGCTTTTTGCTGGAAATGTCAGAGAAAATCCCGGTAGTGCATCCGATCGGGTGCTATGAGAAGGACGGGACTTTTTACAGCTGGGAGGAAGCACGGTCGGAAACGTGTCCATACCAGCAGCTGATCGAGGATTATGAGTGCCTGGTGTATAATCATAGCCTGGAACGGGAAAGCAGGGAGTTGGAGGAAATGTTTACCGTTTGGAAGAGGGGCGGGGATGGGTGGAATTGATAAAGAACTATTTAGCAGTTGTTATGTATAACAATAGATTGGCAATGTATACTGTTTGTAGTAAATAAAAGAAAAAAGAAACAAGCAGTAGAACTTTTGGAGGGGTTAGGACTTAATCTGTCTGATGCTGTGAATATGTTCCTTAGACAAGTGATTTTGCAGAAAGGCATTCCTTTTGAAGTAAAGAATTCTATGGGATGCAAAATATAAAGATCGTCCGTTGAGTGGAAACTATAGGGGTATAGAGAATGTCACATACAACCGGATTGGTTACTGATATATTTTATTGAGGATGACATATTGACATTGACACTTGTGATATCGTCCAGTTTTCCGTTAAAGCTGAATAATCTCCCCGATAAACCATATGACGTCAACCGTTAAATGGTGTCATTTATTGTTGAAATTTACTGAAAACCTATACTTTTTGAAAACCGATGCTGTAAAATGAGGCTGTAAGGAAGTGGAATGCCGCCAGAAACGATATGTAAAATAGTCCGCCAGTACAATCAATATCCGGTTTCTGACGCAGAAATGAATAAGCTGCTGGAGATCGCAGAGGACTATAATAAGGTGAAAAACTATGTATATCAGCGATATGGCGGTATACGAAACCTGTCAAAGCTTTATCCTGGTTATACCATCCCAAAAGAGATGACGCGCAGCTGCTTGCAGGAAGACCTGGGCATGCCTTCCGTATATTTTTACCTTGCTATGTTTGATGCCCTGGCAGATATCAGGAGCCAATGGGCGCGGACCAAAGCTGCTGTTCTCAGAGCAGTGAATCATAATGAAGGGCTGACAGAAGAGGAAAATGGAAACAAGGGATATTGAATTTGAGGGACTGATTGTCCGTGCGCCCAAGGATATAGACGGCTTTCTCACTTACTATTTCGGGCCTGATTATATGACGCCGCCGCCAAAAGACCAAAGACTGCCCAGGCATACGGTAAATTATATTGAATTTGGAGAGTGATGCCGCCTTGTGGAGAATATCATAGAAAGCCTGAAGGGGAAAAAAATCGTTATATACGGGACCGGCCATGTGGCGCATAAATTCTATAAAGCATTAAAACAACGCGGGTTTAAACATATCATAATTTGGAGATTATTTTAGTAGATGATGGTTCAACAGATCAATCGGGTAAAATTTGCGATAAATATGCACAAATTGATTCTAGAATCAGGGTGATACATAAAAAATGGTGGAGTTGTAGATGCGCGACGTACAGGTATGTATGCTGCGATTGGAAAGTATATTGGATTTGTAGATGGTGATGATTATATAGATGCTGAAATGTATCAAACATTATACGATGCCATAGAACAATATCATGCAGAGTTTGTTCATTCTGGGTATTATAATGATGATAAAAATGACATTCAGTGTACTTCTGAGGAAACAGTTTATTATCAAAAAATTAAAGAAAGGGAAAAGGATTAATTGTACTATCGCCATTAAAAAAAGATATTTAGAGAGTATGGTAGTACTCTTTAATTTTGAGTTGAACAGATGGAGAAATGTAAAACTTAATGGAGAAATCAATGCTCAAATAGAAGGATATTTGACCTAAGATTAAAAGAAATATACAGATTACAGATGATGTTTTTATGAGAAAAAACAGAGAATCTTTATTTGCAAAAGCATCCTTCAGATGATTATTTTTATAGACGTTTTATTAAACGTGATCCACTGTATATAAATATATTATCAGATATACAAATAGATGAGATTAAACGAGCAAAACTGGTCATTTTGTACGGAGCAGGATATATAGCATCAATAGTGTCAGAGGTATTAGATTATTGGTCAATTGTGGATTATATGATTGCGGTAACTGTACCTGATGATAATGAAAAAAATTTCAGAGGAAGAAAGGGAAATAGCATTACAAAGTTTTGTGGCGTAAAAGAAAGTTTAGTAATAGTCGCTATGTCCAAGAAAAATGAAGGAGATATTAATAAAATTTCAGATGATAACAAGCTGGATAATGTTATGTGGGTTACATTAAATTAATGGAGAGAGAATGTAATGAGACAACAGAGGATGAACTGCGTGCTGCCATGAAAGATTTCAGAGAAATTCTGTCTTCCGGAAAAAGCGTTGCGTTCGTCGTGCGTAAAGGAGGAATCTCCTATGATGGAAAGACAAAATATAAAAACGTGTCCACAACAGGGAAAGCCAGCCGGGAGTTATTTGAAATCCGGGAGCAAAACGGGCAGGGGCATCGGTATGATCTTTTGACAGTAGGCTCTATGGGGCATAGTTCCTCCATCGCGCTGGGGATTGCTGTAAATAAACCGGATCGGAAGGTATGGTGCATTGACGGTGACGGGGCCGTGCTCATGCACATGGGAGCAATGGCGGTGATCGCACAGGCAGGACCTGAAAACCTGATCCATATTGCGATTAATAACGGCGCCCATGAGTCGGTAGGGGGAATGCCCACAGAGGCGTTTTCCGTATGCTTGTTTAAAATTGCGGAGGGTGTGTCTATAAGAAGGTTTATTGTGTGTCGGAGGAGAGGGCGCTAAAGGAAACCCTGGCAGCGGCAAGAGACGAGAAAGGCCCGGTATTTATAGAGATCAAGGCGGCGATCGGCGCAAGGGAAGAACTGGGGAGACTGACTAAAACGCCGGTAGAGAATAAAAAGGCATTTATGGAGCATTTGCGGGGAGGCTGATAAGCGTCCCCCCTTTTTTATAATAAAGGATGCTATTGCGTTTTTGCACTGGCGAAGGCTGGTTAGGAGGGGGATTGAGGCTTGTTTGATAGTTGATTTTTGAGTTGGAACTTAGTATAATAAATTAATAAGGAAGAAGTAGAGATATGCGATCCAGAACCAAGAGGGGTTGAAAAAAATATGAATAGATGTTTCTTTTCAAGAAAAGATGAGTGTAAGGGGAAATGTAAATATTGCTTTGGAAAATGGAGTACTTATTTAAAATTCTCTAATGATGAAACCATAGAAGATAATACTATTGTATATCCCAATTGTGATGGAGATGCTTTTGACAGTAATTGGAATGATTTGACAGAAAAAATAAAATTGTTATCGGGTAGGAATATTATTGTTAGTATTTCAACAAAGTTTAGCATTAGTGACGAAGTCTTAGAGAATTTAGAAGAGTTAAACAGGCTATTACAAAAGAACGGAGGGATGTTAAAAATCAGTGTATCCTTTAGCTGCGAACAAAGTATCTGCCTGTTTGAGACAGGAACTGCCACATATTCTGAAAGGATTGGGATGATTCAGAAAGTTACAGAAAGGAAGATTCCCTATTTTACTATAATAAAGCCAATACTTCCATTTATAGATTTTAGCGAATATCAAAAGATAATTGATGATACAATTATGTATTGCCCATACTATGTAATTGGCGATTTATATATTGATATGTATACTGATTTTTATAAAGAATATATTGAAAACAAAGATTATTTGATTCAGGAAAAAAGTGTTGCATGGAATGGAGAAAATGGCAAGTGGAAAGTTGTAGTAGATGATAATTTAAAAGACAGAATAAAAAAATATATTACACAATCAGGTGGCAGAGTATTTGAATCTGATAAAGATGCTATCATATATATTATATACGAAAGTAAAGGAGCAATTTGTGATGAATAAAGAGTGGGAAGAAGTAAAATTATTTCATGAGAAGTTTAACCATCCGATAAGCAGTTATCCTAAAAAAATGGAAAAGGAAAGAGCCCAAAAAAGATATAATTGGATGCTGGAAGAAATCAACGAGTTTTTAGCGGCGGCTGAACAGGGGGACATTGTAGAAGAAGCGGATGCAATGATAGATGTTATTTATTTTGCTTTAGGAACGTTGGTGGAAATGGGAATTAAGCCGGACGAGTTATTTGAAATAGTTCAATACGCTAACATGAGTAAATTGTGGGAAGATGGAAAACCGCATTATGCAGAGGACGGTAAAACAATAAAACCAGCATCATGGGAAGATCCACATAATAAACTGAAGGCGGCAATTGAGAAAATGAATGGAAACTAAAGATATGATTCAAGGCATCATGACTTTTATTACTTCAATATCGATTAATGATATAATATTGACTATTCTTGGGTTGGATACATTGCGGTCAGTTCTTGCATCATTAGGAATTGTAAAGCGCGAAACTCCATTTTTAGGGAGAATCATATATGGAAAATATGATATTATTATAGTTAAGGAAGTCATGAGGGAATTAGGCTATAGTTCTCAGCAGACAGAAAAAATAGTTGCGAGGCTAAAAGATGTTGCCAAAAAAGAAAAGTATCCAGAATCGGATACGGCATTAAAACTTTTATATATTTTATCTAAATATATCATTAAATTTGAAAATACCATTTCATACGGATTGAAATCGGAAGGTAAAACGTTGTCTTATAGTTACTATTACATTAATACTATGGAAGCTGTGCATAATCCGACCGATTTAAAAGAGCTGTCTCATATTATGATTCGTCTAATGAAATATAATAAGGAAAACAGGGTGGATTTTATCATTGTTCCGAAAGGTGGAAATCCACTATTAGCGCAGTACATAGCAAACGAATTGGGGGTAAGTTTAATTATTGCGAAGGATATTAATGATTCAGCCAGACCACAAGAAAGTAATGAAATGGATAGAGTTGGTAGAATAAGATATGAGGGATTGAATCTGTTGCTGGAAAAGTCACCGGCGAGTAAGTTCAAGGGAGTGATTGTGGATTGCAACACGTCTGGGGGAACACAATTAGCTATAATTGCAAGTGATTTTAATGATTTCGTGAAAAAATGTAATCTTTCTATAGAAAGCATACGTGATTGCTATGTATTGTTTAAGCTAGTAAAGATTGATGTTAATAGCGAAAAAGAAATAGATATAGACAAGCGGTTTACAGATATTAATTGTAAACTGCATAGGTTATTTGATTTGGATGAAGAAGATAAAAAAGGATTATATAATATATCATCTTTTGCAGATTACTATGAGGCATATACAAATGGAGCGCTTCATGAGTTAAAGAATAAGATAATTGACAAATCAAAATACTATTATAATAAATAATTGCTTCAGTGTACAAAGGATTACAATAAAAATGGACTGCCAATCTGCAACTTCTACCGCTCTTCCAAAGAGCGGTATTTCATTTTTCTGAAATGTAATGATTATATGCTCCAGCCTCGAACCAAGTTGGCCCGAAAGTCGATAAGCTGAATATGACACTGACGTATTTGAATTACCAACCAAATATTCTTTTCCAGCTGGTAAAAATGATTAAAAAGGAAGTATGGCTGTTACGATTTGGCCGTATAGAAGCCGTTTAGTTTCAAGCATTATCTGC
>CAMSTY010000002.1 GCA_947063875.1 uncultured bacterium | reverse complement strand
TCTGCGTGGTGGAAGTCAAAGGCGCCAGAAGCCTGGTCACCGCCTGCGTCTATCCCATCAATGAGAATATGGAAGTGTGGACCAACACCCCCAAGGTGCTGGAGTCCCGCAGAAAGACCCTGCAGCTTTTACTGTCCAACCACGACCGCAAGTGCTTATCCTGTGTGCGCAGCGGCAACTGCGAACTGCAGCAGCTGTGTAAGGAACTGGGTGTGACAGACGAGGGCAAATACGACGGCGAGCGCACTCCCTCCTGCATCGACGACAGCGCCGCCCACATGACCCGCGACAACAGCAAATGTATCCTTTGCCGCCGCTGCTCCGCAGTCTGCGAGAAGGTACAGGGCATCGGCGTCATCGGCGCCAACGAGCGTGGCTTTGCCACCTTTATCGGCTCGGCATTCAATATGGGCCTGGGAGAGACCAGCTGCGTATCCTGCGGTCAGTGTATCGCTGTCTGCCCCACCGGCGCCCTTCAGGAGAAATCCCAGGTGGATGAGGTCCTGGCAGCTATCGCAGATCCGAAGAAGCATGTCATCGTACAGACCGCTCCCGCTGTCCGCGCCGGATTGGGTGAGGAATTCGGCTATCCCATCGGCACCAATGTGGAAGGCAAGATGGCCGCTGCCCTCAGAAGGATCGGCTTCGACAAGGTATTCGACACGGATTTCAGCGCTGACCTTACTATCATGGAAGAGGCGCATGAATTCCTTGACCGGGTACAGAACGGCGGCGTGCTGCCGATGATCACCTCCTGTTCCCCGGGATGGATCAAATACTGCGAGCATTATTTCCCGGATATGACCGAGAACCTGTCCAGCTGCAAATCCCCGCAGCAGATGTTTGGCGCAATCGCCAAATCCTACTATGCGGAGAAGATGGGCCTGGACCCGAAGGATATCGTTTCCGTCTCCATCATGCCCTGTACCGCCAAAAAGTTTGAGGTGCAGCGTCCGAACCAGGCAGCCAGCGGTGTGCCGGATGTGGACATTTCCCTGACCACCCGCGAGCTGGCCCGGATGATCCGCAAGGTGGGCCTGCGCTTTACCGAGTTGCCGGATGAGGGTTTTGACGCGCCTCTGGGCCTGGGTACCGGCGCGGCAGTAATCTTCGGCGCCACCGGCGGTGTTATGGAGGCTGCCCTGCGTACCGCGGTAGAGACTCTGACCGGCGAGGAACTGGCCAGTGTAGACTTCACGGAAGTCCGCGGCACAGAAGGCATCAAGGAAGCTACCTATCATGTAGCTGATATGGATGTAAAGGTTGCCGTGGCCTCCGGCCTGGGCAATGCCAGAAAGCTTCTGAATATGGTGAAATCCGGCGAGGCCAATTATCACTTTATCGAGATCATGGGATGTCCGGGCGGATGCGTCAACGGCGGCGGCCAGCCTCAGCAGCCAGGTTCCGTGCGCAACACGGTGGATATCCGCGCCCTGCGTGCGAAGGTGCTGTATGACTCCGATAAGGATAACCCGATCCGCAAGTCCCATGAGAATCCGGCAATCAAAGAATTGTACGATACCTATCTGGGCAAGCCGGGAAGCTCCAAGGCACATCACCTGCTGCATACATCTTATGTGAAGAGGAAAATCAATGAGATCTAGTACTGCATTGCGGAAATAACGGTGAATTCAGTGCTCGATATCTGCGTCAGCTGTGCGCCTGCAAAGCGACGGCGTAGTGGAACCTACGTCTAGCTTTGCAGGCGTGCAGATGGCGTGGATAGCGGGTGTTTAATTCACTGGAATTTCTGTAAGGCAGTACTACTTCCTGATAACTTCTGCCCGTTTTATCACATAGGCAGAGTATCGGAAGATTCCATGAACAATAAAAACATCCGGAAAAATGCGTCGCCAGGCGCGTTCTTCCGGATGGTTTTTCATGGATTGCGTATGGTTTGGCAGCAGGGCATCACACCAGCAGGTCATAACTCTCTGCAATCATCCTCTTCACCACGTCATCCGGAATGCTGCCATCCAATATAATACTGTTCCAATGCGTTTTGTTCTGATGGTATCCCGGCAGCACAGAGGCATATGCCGCCCGCCAGAAGTCCCGCCATTCCGGGTCTACCTTGACATTGACCCAGATCTTCCCCTCCCTCTCATAGGTCCAGGCAAAGGCCCGTTTATTCTTCCGAATCCGCACCAATACCCAGTTGGGATCATGAAAAGGGGTATCCAGATAGGTGTCCGGAAATGTCAGGGCATAATTGAGCACTTCTTTTCGTTCTTTCATTATTCACCCTACCTTTCCAGAGCGTGTTTTAAAATCGCTTTCCGTCAGCTGTGCGTCACAATTTGTGGTACACCGTAGGCGCCCCCGAAATTCCATTCTGTTTCTATCTGTGTTTGCACGAAATCCTCCACGGAAAATTTGCCCATAATACTGAATGCACGGTTTTTATCCATATTCCACCGGCAATTCTTATTATCCCAGCTTCTATATCAGACCGGCTGATTACTGAAACATTTTGTCAATATTTTCATCGTTAATAAGAACGGTATCAAGAATATTGCCCACATAATCATCGTCAGAAAAAATGTTCATCGATTCACGGATAAGAACTTCATTATCAGATACGTTACTTTGATATGGTGATGCCCCTGTACGATCGATATACCATAAATCTTCATAAACCAGTCTTTTCTCTCTAACTTCTAAATACCCATAGTGTTCCACTCCTCCACCCCACCATTGATTAAACAAGCCTGGAAATTCCGGATTCTCTGATATGCGAATTGCTGATATGCCTATCTTAGGGTCCGAATACTCTCCTATTTTATAGACACGGTTATCATATGAATAGACTTTTAAAATACCATCCGCTTCATCAGCTTGAATCATTATTAATTCCGGAACACCATTCTTATCTAAATCTCTTAATACAACGCCAGAGTACTTATAGTCATTCCGTTCTGGAAAGCTCCGCAAATAGGCCTCATATGCTTTCATATATATATTTTCTGTTTGTTTTATACTTTTACCATTTTCATATGTTTTTTTAATTAGGATACCTATTAGTAATATGATTAGTGTTCCCCAAAATATAAGTAATCTATTTTTTCTCATACTTCTTATCTCCGGAATAAGCCGAAACATATTCAGAAAAAGACAATGGATAGAGCCGAACTTCGTCTCCATTTATCCCTTTTTACTTCGAGATATTGTAAAATATTGCATTTTTCCGCAATATTATTATAGTAAAACCCACTCACCAAGTCAATGTAGGATAACTATTATACACAGCCTTAGGATTTTCTTCCGTTATCTGCCAAAACGGATATTTTATAATCCCACGGGTGTTATATTCTTTGCGCACCACATGATTTACAAATTACAGTTCCAGACTATTTGGTTTCAGGAGGAAATCCATAATCCCCATAACCACAATCCCTTCCTCATTCCGCCATAATTTAATCCTGTCCCTGACCACGATGATTTTCTTAAAAGAATCGCCAATATGCACCAATGACTTCTGCTCCTGCCGCATTTTGCTGCTGTCCGGAATCGCAAAGGCAGACTGGATATAATATCTCTGACTGCCACGGTTACAGACAAAATCCACCTCCAGCCTCTTGCGCACCACTTTTCCATTCTCATCTCGCTCGGAATGCTCCACAACGCCAACATCCACATTAAACCCTCTGGCCAACAGCTCATTATAGATAATGTTCTCCATAATATGGTTCTCTTCCTGCTGTCTGAAGTTAAGCTGGGCATTGCGTAACCCCACATCCGTGAAGTAATACTTATAAGGAGAAGCTATATACCGTTTTCCCTTAATGTCATACCGCTCTGCTTTACTGATGATAAAAGCATCTAACAGATATCCGATATAAGCTCCTATGGTTTTGTCGCTGACATTCATCCCATTGCTGCTAAAAGCATTCGCCAGTTTCGTCGGATTGGTCAGCGAACCCACCGCCGATGCCAGGATATTTACCAATGCTGCCATGCAGTTGTCTCCACGCAGTCCGTGACGCTCTTCAATATCCTTCAGATACAATTCCCTGCACAAATCAATCAGATACTTTGACTTTAATTCATCCGTTTTTCTGCTGAGTATCAGCGGCAATCCCCCATAGGTACAATAATCCATCCACGCATCATATTTATCTCCTGAATATGCCGAAACATATTCCGAAAAACACAGCGGAAAAACCCGGATTTCATCTCCGCGTCCCCGAAATTCCGTCAGTACATCGGTGGAAAGGAATTTCGAATTGCTCCCAGTTACATAGATGTCCAGATTCTCCCTTCTGTTCAAGCCATTAAGTACCGCCTCAAATCCCTTGCACATCTGGACTTCGTCCAAAAAAACATACCATATGCCATCATCAGTGATACGTTCTTTGATATAGCTGCTCAGTTTCCTGCTGTCATGCAGGTCTCCATAATCATCATCATCCAGCGGAATTCTGATAATTCTGGATTCCTCCACACCAGAACTCAGAAGATACTGATAATATAGCTTAAACAGCAGGTATGATTTTCCGCATCTCCTAATACCAGTAATCACTTTAATCGAACCATTTTCTCTACGTTCAATCAGCCGATTCAAATACAAATCCCGCTTAATTGCCTCCATCCTCTTCTCCTTACTTCGGAATATTGCGAAATGTTTCTTTTTTCCGTAGTTTTATTATAGCAAATCAAAATAGCCAGGTCAATGTATCATAACTATTATACGCCGAACTTTATGAAAAATATTTATTTTTCCGTAATAAGGTTGCATTGGAAAATGGCAGAGCACATCCCCTATATCCCCATCAATGCAGATTGACTTCTTTTCTATCTCCTTCGGGCAGACCGACTCGCCATAATTGATACAGGCATACACCGCCTTAGGATTTTCTGCCGTCATCTGCCAAAACAGATATTTTATAATCCCAGGGGTATATGTTTATTGCGCACCATTTTCCTCTTCCAGCAATAGCCAATCAACGATATTGTAAATCTCAATACCCTCATAATCATATTTCGGGTGTCTGGTTCTGGCAATGATCTTTTTGGGATAAGCATCTCGGATTTGCAGTAATGGCCGACATTCTCTTTCAAGAGTATTCCGATCCGAAATATTGTCCCTGACCTGGATATAGATTTTCAAACTCCCTTTTTGCGCTACAAAATCAATTTCCTTCTGATACAATTTTCCGACATACACATCATATCCCCGGCGGAGCAGTTCAATACAGACCATATTCTCATATACTCTTCCATAGTCCATATTCCTGCTTCCTAAAATGGCATATCGGATACCTGTATCACACAAATAGAATTTTTCAGAACTTTCCAAGTACTTCTTTCCGCGGATATCATAACGTTTTATGTCATAAAAACCAAAGGCATTGCACAAATATTTAATATATCTGCCCACTGTTACATGATTAGTTGTTGTCTTGTTCGCTGTCAGCAACTGACTGGCCTTGTTTGGAGAAGTAAGGTTGCTGATGTTATCCATGAGGAATTCGCTCAGTCTCTGCAGGACCAACGTATCTGGCAAAGAATATTTCTGCACAAGATCTCTCGTGACGATCGTTTCATAAACTTCCTTAACGTAATTTATTCTATTCTTTTCCGTTCTATAAGCGTAAGAACCTGCCAGTCCTCCCTTTATGGAATACTCATCAAAGAGTTTTTCCTTATCGCCGGTCTCATCATAATACTGGCAGTATTCCTGAAAACTGAACGGAAACACATGAATCTCGATATAACGTCCAGTAAAAAGAGTTTTGTCATTACAATGCGCAGCGCAATCGAATCTGTTGTTTTATAATTGTTTTAATACTTCTCCAATGTCTGCATTGATACAGATGGAGCGGTCTATGATTTCCGTTGGTGCGCAAGCTTCCCCTAAGTTGACACAGGCATAGATTGCCTTTGGGTTCTCCGCTGTCATTCTCCAGAAAGAATATTTCACTATGCCCGGGGTATTTCCCCCCACCCCGAGTTCCAAAAACAAAACGCGCTGCCCTTTCTGCCGGCGGATAAAATCACGATACCTTTCTGCCGCCGCATACCAGCCATCATCCTGCACAAACGTATCATCGCTGCGCAGATTCATCGTCATAGGCGCTTTGCAGACAGGGCATTTCGGAATCAGTTCTGCCGGGATTTTCATATCTTTCTGCCGCGCAACCATCTCCAGCACCGTTTCCTCATTATCATAAGTCTTCTGATGGCACGGCCTGGAGCACTGCCATAACCCATAATCCCCCTGGGTATAAAACAGCCGCTTTTTGTCAAACCCCGCCTTCTGGAACTGATGGTCCACATTCGTTGTCAGGACAAAATATTCCTTATCCCTGACCGTCTCATACAATATGGAATAAACGGGTTTTGGAGCATCCACATACCGGTTATAATAAATATGCCTGCTCCACCATGCCCAATATTCCTCCAAAGTGGAGTATGGATAAAACCCGCCGGAATACATATCCCGGATCTGGTATTTCTCAATAAAATCCTTAAAATATCTCTCGAAACGCTCCCCGGAATACGTAAACCCTGCTGAGGCCGATAAACCGGCCCCCGCGCCAATCACGATAGCATCCGCCTCTTTGACCGCCTCTTTCAGCCTCCCAACACCGTCAGAGCAATCTTCTGTAGATTTCTTTGTCCAGATCTTTGAAAACATTAAAAACCACCTTCTTTACGCTTGTCTCCCTCTGCATCCATTCCTTAACCGTGCCTACCGCGATCTGCGCTGCCTTTTCATTCGGAAAATGAAACTCCCCGGTAGAGATACAGCAAAACGCCACGCTCTCCAAATGATTCTTTGCCGCCAGTTCCATGCAGGAACGATAGCACCCCGCCAACTGTTCGCAATCCGCTTCTGTCAGGGGGCCGCTAATAATCGGCCCCACCGTATGCAAAATATATCTGCACGGGAGATTGTAGGCTTTCGTTATTTTAGCCTTTCCCGTTTCCTCCTCATGTCCCTGCAGCTGCATCATTTTTGCGCAATCGATGCGAAGCTGTATCCCGGCAAACGAATGGATACAGTTGTCGATACACCTGTGGTTTGGCACATAGCAACCCGTCATGCCGCTGTTTGCCGCATTCACGATGGCATCACAGCACAATGTAGTGATATCCCCCTGCCAGAGATATAAGCCTTCCGATACCGGATCCAGGTCATCCAGTTGTGTAATTCCTTTCGCAGCCGTTTCCACCTGCAGGTATTCATCCTGCACTTTGAGAAAATTCCTGCCGATCTTCCTGGGAGGCCGGACATTCATCAGACCCCGAAGCAGCTGCTTTTGTTCCTCTTCCCCAGCCGGTATTCCGATATCCCGATACCGTGCATTTTCCTGCAAAAGTTCTCTGAGCAAAAACTGTCTCCGCTCCTCCTGATCCATGCCCGGCTCCCTGTCTGGTTTCACCTTAAAATTCATAGGGAGGATTACCTGAGAAATCGGCGATCACACCATGGGGATCTTCAAGATAAAACACCTCGAAAATCGGATTATCCGCTGTCTGATACTGTCCCTTGACAATCGGGTTGTTCATGCAGCCCTCCTTGACGGCCATGTTATTCTCAAACACCACCTTGCCCGCCAGGCGAATCCACGCATATTCCGGGGAGGAAACAGACACCTCAACCTCCGGGTTTGCCTGCATATCCTTGTATACATCCTTCGTGTTGTTCGTGCAGAACCACAGCTTCCCCTCCTGTTCAAAGCAGAACATAAACGGGCGGCACTTTGCCTTGCCGTCACGGCCGACCGTCGCCAGATACTGCACCGGGTTTGCCTGTAAAAATTCTACTACTTTTTTCATTGAAAATACCTCCGCTTTCTTTTTGTTGTAACTTTCTTTATTACAACTAGATGATATCACGTTCTCGTTGTAATGTCAATAGTTACATTAAATTTTTGCAAAAAAATGAGGCTTTGAAAAAACATTCCAAAGCCCCAATTCCCAACGCCTCAAATCAATTCCCTTGTCTTTTGCATGACATCTTCCATCGTGATAGAAGAAAGTTCATCCTCCATAGCCTTTTGCACCCGCATCAGTTTATCATCCAAAACCATATGAATATTCTTCCCCACCGGACAGGCTGCATTGGGATTCTCATGAAAATGAAACAATTCCCCATTTTCAATACATTCTACCGCATTGTAAATATCAAGGAAAGAAATCTTATTTAAAGGCTTAGGGACAGACGCGCCGCCCGATCCCCTGGCCACCTCTACAAGTCCCGCCGCCTTTAACTGCCCCAGTATCTTGCGGACAATTACCGGATTCACATTTGTACTGCCTGCCAGAAAATCGCTCGTCACCTTATAATCATCCTTAAATACCTCTATGCAGGCTAATATATGGACTGCCAGGGTAAACCTGCTTGAAATCTGCATCCCATAACACCTCCCTTTCTTCCTGATATTTTATCCCCTCTTCATTGTAATGTCAACTATTACAATGAAAAAGAAACCCTCTGAACTGGCAGCCAAATGTCAGGAACTGGCAGGGAACGCAAAAGCCAGCCAGGAAAAATTTTGGTATTCTTTGTCTTAGCATACAGAAAAACTGCCAATGGCAGTTTTTCTGTGAATCTCAAAGTGAAAAAGCATATGAAAAAATATGGCGTCTAATTATACACGATACAGTCAGAAAGCATGAAGCCCTTATAAGACGAACTTGCTGCGCATTCTATCGTCAGTAAAGAACAATTGTTAATGGGGATATCGATATCAAAAGCTTCTGTCAGTTTTGTCAGTTCCGGTGACTTATAAACCTCTGTCCCATCTGCTTTAATGATTATATTACCAGTCCAACTCATCGATGAAGAATCATGTACAGACACATTGCATTGGAAATGGCTGTATTCCTGGTTCAAATTATAAATCACACTGGAACCATTCCCAAGCCGCATCGGATTCACATGATTATTTCCATACGAATCTTTTTCCGTGCTCGAAAAGGAAACACCAGATTTATTCATCAGCCATTGTTCGGATAACGCTTCCTTATCTTTCACAATTTTCCCGATATACAGGATATCCCCCTGCGGCGTTATTCCTTTGCCACTTTCCACCAGATTTTTAATAAACTCATCAGAATAATACGTCTGGTTATTGACTACAGCCACAGAATTTGTGGTACTCATAGCTACATTATTGCCATCCAGGCACAGTCCCATATTCTTGAATTCCACGACTGGCATCTCGCTCAACTGCTGGGTCAGCCTTTCCACCTCGCTGCCTGACTCCCCCTTTAAAAGTTCCAATTCTTCCTTCACTTCCTCTAAATCATCAAAATACTTCGTATTCTGATCCACCAAAGAGGTATTCTGCTTTTTCAGTTCCTGATATTCCTCCACCAACTCCCGGATATCATTGACCGTCACATCGTTGCCATCGCCAATCACATTGATCACGTCGCCGAAGGCTTCATTGATTTCATTCTGAATGTTCCGCTGCTCTGCGCTTTTTCCGACATAAAGTCCGATCAGTGCCGCGGACACCGTTCCTACCACTCCAAGCAGTCCGGTGATGATAGCTGCTTTTACTGAACCTTTCATTTGTGTTCTCCCTCTTTTCGTATTATTAACTTGGAATTGGCATATTAAATGCTTTTACTTAATACCATTTACGCCTCTTCCGTATTTTTTACTATTGTATATCGATCTTTTTTCCTATTACAACCAAATAATATACCATAGATTGACTTTACTCGTGAAAATTTTCAGAATCTGGTTCTGTAAAAGAATTATCATATCCTACCACTATCATTTATTTTCCGGCATGCCCAAGAGTTCAACGGCATAAGAGTTTCGTTATGGGTCATAGTCCTACTCCAGCCGTTTTACCATTTTTACTATTACATTGCCATCCATATCGGTATCTTGCTTGACATAAACAAATCCAGAACGCAAATACGTTTTTATTGCAGCTAAGTTCTCTTCATATACTTCAAGTCTTAATATCTGGAGGTCAAGTTCTTTTTTTGCAATTATACTTATTGCTTCAGCAGCCTCAACCCCCAACCCTTTTTGTTCTGTGCTTTTGCACTCTATCAATAGCCGTCCAAATTCAGCCTCCTTTTTGTTCTGATCAATATCGTAAACGGAAACCCCTCCAACAAACTCGCCTTCTTTTGAAAAAATAGAAAACATAATATCATTTTTTCTTCCAACATACTCTTTATACCATTGCTCTTGAGCCTCTTTTGATATTATTTCTTTTGACTTGAACCATTTTCTCACAGACTCCCTGTTTCTCATTTTACGGTAAATTTCACTTTCCATTAAGGACATTGGTTTAAGTTCAATTCTTTTATATTTAATGTTATAATTGTGCTTCATTACGTCAGATTCTCCTTAAAAATAAGCCACCACTTTCCGTTCGCATTCTTTCACTTTATAACAAACTTAATTATTTCATTACAAATATTCTGCACATCATCATAAGATAAATACAGATTCATAGGCAAAGATATCGTATGTTCACTTACATAATCTGCATATGGACATGTCCCTTTTGCATAATCATACATTCCATAATTAATATTGTTTGCATAATGAACTCCTGGATAAATTTCAGCAGCATTTAACGCCATCATTAATTCATCTCTGTTTTCAACCATAATCTGAAACAGATGGCAGGAACTTTCGCAATCCTCTTCCATGCGGACCAATTTAATCTTGTTGCCATATCCGGAAAGCCTGTCCTGATACCAATGTGCCAGCTGACGCCTATACGCATTATCACGATCTAAATATTTAAGTTGAACTAACCCAATCGCCGCCATTACTGAATTTCCATGTCCCTTATCTCCAACATACTCAACATCATATCTCCACTTGTAATTTCCCGTATTGGTTGTTCGTGCATAGGTATCCTTATTAATTCCCAACCAGCTTTTTTTTCTTACAATCTCATCAAAATCACCATTTTTAAAACAGATCATACCACTGTCTGCTGTGGGTAAGTTTTTTACAGCTTGAAAAGAATACACAACCACTTCCGCTTCTCTTCCTGGAATTTCCCCTTTATATCTTGTTCCGGCCATATGTGCTGCATCCAGAATCAATTTTAAGTTATTCTCCGCGCAAATTTTAGCAATTTCATAATAATGCCCCATATTACCACCAATCCCTACATACATAACCGCACGGGTTTTTTCTGTGATATGTTGTTTCACAGACTCTGGCGCCAAACACATCGTATCATCAATGTCCGCAAAAACTGCTTTCATGCCAGCTTTAAGAATTGCATGGTTCGATGAAACAAACGTAATCGGCGTTGTGATAATCTCATCCCCATCTTTCCAGCCATACTGCTCTTTCAAAATGTCCACAGCCATATAAAGTCCGATTGTAGAGGAATTTAAATAATGTGCGAATGGCAGTCCTGTATATGCCCTCCATGCCTTTTCAAATTCAACTGTTTTAAAACCAAGGCCTGTCCAGCCAGCTTCCAGACATTCCCTGATCTGAGCCAGGCATTCTTCCACTTCATATTTTGCTTTAAATAATTGTATTGCCATGTTTACCCTCCTGTCATTTAATAAAAAGAAAGCCCCTTGCGGAGACTTTCTTTTTAATCCTTCAATTCTGAAATTGTATATAAATTTTTTCCAGATGATGATGGTAATATTTTTTCTTTGTACTGGATTTTCACTTTACATCCTTCTCCCATCACCAGTCTGATTTTTTCTTTTAATTCATTTATTTCTGAACTTATAGGCTCTTTACCTTTTTGTAATTCTATATAAACCTCTATTTTTTCATAATCTTTTTGAATCACCTGAAATCTATTTACCCATTCTTTTCCATAAAAAAGATGGGTAAAATACTCGCCATCCACTCGAGTTCCTGTTCTTGTTCTGAAAACATTTACTGTCCTGCCTTTAACATGCCCCAGCATCGGTGTATTGCGGCCACAGCCACAGCTATCTTCTTCTGGCACCGAAGCTATATCGCCAATCTCATAACGAATCAGTGGCATCGATCTATTCTGCAGGTTTGTTATAATTACCCTTCCATCCTCGCCCCGAATTGTTTCTCTCCCGTTTTCATCAACTATTTCAACATAATTCATAAACATATTGCAATGAAGATGTGAACTTCCTGGACAACTAATCGCAATTCCAGACACTTCCCTCGAGCCATATTGATTAATTACCGGGCATTTGAATACCTCTTCAATCAGCTGCTTCCAATCCGGAAAAAGTGTTCCAGCACTAACCACAATGCCAGATGGCGAATGTACAACAAATTTATTTTTTTTAATAAACACAGCCAATTCATAAGCTGACTGGATGTATGCACGTATAACTTTTGGTTTCCATTTATTAATACACCCGACATACTCATACATTTTGTCTTCATCCATTTTGAAACTGTTTAACCACCGGACTCTTTGAATAAAGCGATTCGAGATTTCTGCTTTTATCCCCAGTGTCCCTCTAAATATATCTTTTTCTGATCCCCACAGCAGCATAATCTTATCCCCGATGTCATATCCGGCAAATGATAAAAAGTACTTATCCGTATTGAACAGCGAAATTGTTTTATCATGCCTTAGCTGAACTGGCTCGCCTGTTGATCCTCCAGAAGTACTCATAACATATGGTATATTATTGTTACTGAACAGCCTGCTTCCTTCATTTCTGATTATTTCCTTTGTAAGAACAGGAAATTTCTTTAAATCTTTTTCCACCGTATCTAATGATATTTTTATTTTTTCCCTATTTGCCAGTTCTTTATAATAAGGGACATTCTTAATGGCATATTGCAATATATCATATAATAACTTCCTCTGTTCTGCACAATTTTCTTCCAGGCTGCGATACTGTTTTTCTTGCAATTCACGATAGGATAGTAACAATTCTCTACGCCCAAGTAATCTTAATTCTGTTGGATACGTTATATATTTTATTATATTTTTCACTATATCCATAAATCCTATCATCCTCCATCAGTTACCAAAGATTATCCCTATACCACTCAATCGCCGCTCTTATTCCATCTTCAAAATTCCATTCCGGATGATAACCAAGCAACCTTTCCGCTTTCCTGATATCTGCATTTGAGTGTTTAATATCCCCTGCCCGGGCCGGGCCGAATTTGGGTTCTCTACTGACTCCCAATGCCTCAGCTAATTCATAATAAGTATCCAATAAATATTCTCTCCCGCCATAAGCAATATTATATACTTCCCCAGCCGCCTCATGGCCAGCCAGGCATGCTTTAAAATTTGCTTCTATAACATTTTCAATATAGGTAAAATCACGGCTCTGCTTTCCATCACCATGAATAATTGGTGTTTCTCCATGAAGCAATTGACGAATGAATTTAGGGATCACTGCAGCATAGACGCCATCAGGGTCCTGTCTCCGACCAAAAACATTAAAATACCGAAGGCCATAAGTTTCCAAACCATAATGTTTTGTATACTGTTTTGCCCATTCTTCATCTGCACGTTTACTCGCAGCATAAGGTGACAACAAATTCCCTTCATTCCCTTCTCTTTTAGGCAGTTCTTCACTATCACCATATACAGATGAACTAGACGCGTATACAAACTTTTTTACTCTATTCTGCCTGGCCGCTTCTAACATGTTTATCGTTCCCGTAATGTTATTAGCACAATAAAGCAATGGCATCTCAAGTGAACGGGGGACACTCCCCCATGCCGCCTGATGCAGTACATAGTCTGCCCCTTCACAAGCCTTCATACAAATCTTCAGATCCTTAATATCTCCTTTCATAAACTCATAGCGAGTATTTCCCATAAACATATCTACGTTTTCCTGTTTTCCTACAGATAAATCATCCATACATCTTACCTGGTAACCCAAATCAAGGATTGCCTCGCATAAATTTGACCCAATAAACCCAGCGCCTCCTGTCACTAAAAATAAACTGTTTTCTGGAAACTTTACCTCTTTGTATGACAAATTTTTTTCCTCCTGTTTCTACAGCCTCCAATAATGATAGCCCTCGTCCTCGTATTCCTTACGATTAAGTATTCCTTTTATATCAAGCAAAACTTTTATTCCTCTTTTAAAAAACCGGTTCATATCATTGATATCGAGAATTTTAAACTCATCATGCGCTACCGCGAGTATCACTGCATCCATATTTCTCACAGCATCCATATCGATAAACTCCACCTCATATAACTGCCTTGCTTCTTCTTTATCCGCCTGTGGATCTGAGACAAAAGATGAGATATTGTATTGTTCTAACTCGCGGACAATATCAATCACTTTTGTATTTCTTGTATCTGGGCAATTCTCCTTAAATGTGAAACCTAAAATTGCAACTTTCGCATTTTTTACATCTTTGTTTGCAGCAATGAGATTTTTCACGCAATTTTCAGCAACATATTTCCCCATATCATCATTAATCTGCCTTCCAGAAAGAATAACCCTGCTGTGATACCCCATCATCTCTGCTTTGTAAGTCAAATAGTAAGGATCTACGCCAATGCAATGGCCCCCGACCAGACCCGGATAAAATTTCAGGAAATTCCATTTTGTTCCTGCTGCTTCCAAAACAGACTTCGTATCAATCCCCATTTTATTGAAAATCATTGAAAGTTCATTCATAAAAGCAATATTAATATCCCTCTGGCTATTTTCGATCACTTTAGCAGCCTCGGCTACTTTGATATTTTCTGCTCTGTAAACGCCAGCATCAACCACCAGCTGATATACCTCTGCTACTATGTCAAGGGTTTCCTCATCCATACCAGATACTACTTTCTTTATTGTTTCAAGCCTGTGTGTCTTATCTCCTGGGTTAATTCTTTCAGGACTATAACCGACTTTAAAATCTCTACCACATTTTAATCCACTTTCTTTTTCTAATACCGGAATACAAATATCTTCTGTAACGCCAGGATAAACTGTCGATTCAAACACCACAATACTTCCTTTTACAAGGTTCCTCCCTAAAGTACAACTGGCTCCTATCACAGGAGCCAGGTCTGGTGTATGGTCTTTGTTTACCGGAGTAGGAACCGCTACAATATGAAATTTTGCCTCCCTCAGTTTTGTTGCATCTGCTGTGAACTCCACCTCTGCCTCTCTAATCGTATGATCTCCTACTTCCTTTGTCGGATCATGCCCATTTTTATATTGTTCTATCTTTGCAGCATTGCAATCATATCCTATCACTTTTACTTTTTTAGAAAACGCAACTGCAATAGGCATGCCAACATACCCCAGTCCGATCAAAGAAAGCTTTTCTTCTTGCGCCACCAATCTTTTATAAAAATCCGCGTACATAAATCTGTCTCTCCCCGTTATCCTTTTTTGTTCCTCCTAAACCAAATCCAAATAGTAGCTTTCCAATTTTTTCACTACACTTTGAATATCCCAGTTTTCTATATCCACATAACCTGGTTCTACATCAGCATCTTTGTATTCCAGCATTCGATCAGCCCAATATTCTGCACCTTGATCCAGGCTGCAGAAAGTCAGATAGTTTGATATTTTCGTAAAAGCGGATACCTTATCGGAAACGATAGCAGGAATCCCAGCCACCTGCGATTCCACCAAAGACACGCTCAACCCCTCATAAAATGAAGGGAAACCAACTACATCCATCATTTTTAAAATCTGAGGAATATCATTCCTTCTGCCCCAAAAAACCACATGATCTGCTATCTTCAATTTCTTTGCCTTTTCCTTTAGTGCTTTTTCATTTTTCCCAGTGCCAACAAGCCATAATTCTGAGCAAGGTTCCTTCTTTAAAATATGGTTAAATACATCCATCAAAAAACTATGGTTTTTAACCGGTGATAAAGATGCTACATTTCCCACAACAAATACATCTTCTTTTACACCATATTTCTTTCTCAATATATGTTTTTTGCCTGCATCCAGAAAACGTTGGATATCAATGCCATTATTAAACACTACTGTGTCATCAATATGAAACATGTTATTAATCCGGATTCTCATATTATCATGCAGCGCAATCATATAAATCCGATAATGGCGAGCCAACCATTCCAGTGCCCTCCTATCCCTTTTGCCAGCACGGCTTTGATTCCATAAGAATTCCGGATCGCTATGTGCTGTGTGGACTAAAACCGGATTATAATTTATGCTTGCATGGCGAATATATGAATTAACCTCCAAATGAGTATGAATAATATCTGGCTTCCATTGATTAATAACCTTTTTGATGATGAATACCCGTAATATTCTGTGAAAGACACGTTTAACACAATATGGGGAAATCAATTTCCTATCAATAAAATCATCAACATATATCACTTTTATTCCATGCCTTTTTAATTCTTCATCATATATAGAATGAAAATTATGAATACATAAAACGATTAAATCGATTATTTGAGGATTAAACAACAGGCAGTATTGTTTGACTATTGCCTCTGCCCCTCCAACATTAAAGCCGCCAACGAATTGCATCACCTTGATTTTCTTATCGTTCACCATTAACCTCCGTCCGTTCAATATACGTCTTCCATCCAGGTGCGGCCTCAAATGTATATAGCAATCCTTTTTCTATTTCAACAATATTTTTATTATTGTATCCTTCTACATTTGATTTTAAATAGACGCTGCCATCACATACCAAGGCTGGATATTCTTTCTTAACTTCTGTAACGCAGCCAAACGTCGGAATTTTGTTTATATCCATTCCCATTAATGTGCAAACCGCTTTGTCAAATGCTAGTGGATTTTCACCAATTGCAATAATTCCCACTTCTTTAGGAACTGGCGCAATAGGCCCGTCACCTTCCCCTGCAATTACCATGTCTGCTATGATCAGAACTCTTCGCTGGACAGTATCTTCCAATTTCCCCTGCTTGTCTGTATAATAAAGTATTTTATTTAAATCTGTAATTGTTCTACTAATCGTTCGATTTCCATACCAGCTTCCTTCGGACGTTTTATTATGTTCGAATCTAAGGAACCTTGCAGTTATGCCAATTCCCATCCACATTATTTTTGCTCTGAAATACTTTCTTTCAGATTCATAGATATTTTTTTTATCATATATTTTGCTTTGGACTGATTTTAGCCAGCATGTCTTTTCATATTCATCTCCTCCTTGTCTTACAGAACCTTTTGTGTGATGCGGCAAATACTCCTTTCTTACATTAATTCCTACCAGATTCTTAAGTGCAATTGTAACTCCAGCTTTTCTATGTGTCTTTGGCTTAGGCATATTAATAACAACATCTGCACCTAACACATATTTTGAGATAAAATATTCCTGCACCTCGCCATTATGATGTGTTGGTAATACCCTTGGATCATAACATGTAACCCTCAAACGTTCTGTATCCTGCCTTTCGAGTCCATAAAATTCACTGGCCTTCCCCAAATCTACTACAACACCTTCCGCAGAATTATCAATTTTTTCAATCCTGACCCCATGACTATCAACCGAAGACAAACCACGAAAATCCACCAATTCTATGTTTATTCCTTTTTTCCGGTAATAATCCAGCAAAATTTTATAGCCGCTCTCTTCTATTAATCTGTTAAAATCACATGATTGCATTGGCGCATCCCCAACTACAATCTTCCCGCTCCCGTCTAATGCAATCACAACATAATCAATAACTGCTGCAACCACATCAGGCTGTGTATATAGGCATTGTGTTCCCCCGCCTATATTATGATTCTTTTCCAGTACCCAATTAGGTTTTATTAAAACAAAATCACCTGGCTTTATCAATGTTCTTAATGGGTTCCATCCTGTTTCTCCATAATTTTCTTTATCATATCCCATTAAGTACAGTGCATTTCTTACTGCTTCGTATACAGGATTATATTGTCCAGCCAACTCCTCAAACGGATATTCCGGATACCGGACTGAAGGGCGGTATTGATCCCTTGATCCTGGATACTCTCCGTTGTCCATTTTATATATTGCTACAAAAGATTCATTTTTCATGCTTATCCCTTCTGAATTTGCAAAAACCTGTTAATATTAATCTCTTCGTCCACACATCATTACAAACTATCAAAACAAAAATATAAATAAATGTTCCCGCAAATATCTGTGTACATAGCCTGGGAATCACAGCTAATTCCATAGTCCCTATCATCCTTATAATAACAAACATAATAATTCCAGAAAACAATTTCCTTTTACCGCACTGTATCAATGTAAAAACCGATATAATAGAATTATTAAATCTTATATATAATATCATAATCAGTGTTTCTGCCAGAATAGACGATATTGCTGCGCCATATGATTTTAACCATGGAATCAATAAAAGGTTCCACACCAGGTTCATAACAGAACCTGCTATCACATATTTTGTGCTTTGTACCCTTCTTCCACTTGGGGTATAATAATGAGAATCAAGACAATTGCTAATACCGATAATAATGATAATTGGACTTAAAATATATAAGAGATAAACAACGTTATCATATCCGTATCCAAAAAACACAGGTACGAAGTTTTTTGCAACACCCATTATTCCAAATACGCAGCCAAAACCCATAAAAAAAATATAGTTTATAGAATATTCTATTCTGCTTTTAATTTCATCATAACGTTCTTCAACAAATAAATATGATATTCTTACCCCAACTACCGAGTTTATCGATGCAAATACAATGCTTTTCGCCATTCCTATCATTTTGTCAGCTTGTTGATAATATCCATTTTCTGCCGCATCACTTGTAATCAATCCAATCAATGTCTTATCCAAAACAGTATATATGGATGTAGCAATCGTTGGAATAAAGTAAACAAAAGTTTCTTTGAAATGTCGAAAAACCCTCAGATCTTTAGCATTTATTTTCATTATTTCTTTTCTGATTCCTATCCACATGGAAGCACTAGATAACAGCACTGTCAATGATGATAAGAACATATACAATAATAAATCATCTTTTGATTTAACAAATAAAAAAACACATACAATTCCAGCAATCTTTAATATGGAATTTCTTATCACAAGCAAACTGAACTGTTCTATTCCACTAAAAAACCAGGATATATCTAACATGGCGGCAAATAAGTTCAATGTCAACACTGCATAATATATGCGATATTTTTTATTAAGCAAAATAAAAAGCATCCATCCAAGAATGCTGATGCACGATGTAAAACAAGTAAGAAATTCTATCTCCCAAAAAAGTTTGCTTTTATTATATCCATCATTTCTGGACTTCGATATCTCCCTTGCCCCATATGAGGATGTCCCCAGCACTGCAATTAACGAAAAATAGGTTTGATATGACGTAGTATAACTCTGGATTCCAATCCCATCTGCCCCTAAAGTCCTGGAAATATAAGGTGTTGTAATGAACGGAGTAATGATAGAAAGAATCTGAAAAAACGTGTTGTAAAAAAAATTCTTTGTTATACTAGGTTCTTTCAATTATGCCCACCTTCCAAATACTTTTCTACTTTTTCCATAACCTTTGTTATATAATATCCTTTTGTTATCCTGCATTGATGGTCACGAACGTTTATTAACAGCCTCTGATATTCCTTATCTGTAAAATTTTTCAATATAACATCTATGTCGTATATTGACTGAATGCAAATACCAATGCCGTTTTCTTTCACAAAAGATGCCATTGCTGCTTCCGACCATATAATTACCGGTAACCCTGCTGCCATATACATTGCCATCTTATGAGGACAATTATATTTTAAATAATTTCCATAATTCCCTTTGCATTCATTCAGATCACTTCCATCCCAAACCAATCCAAATTCTCCTACTATTTTCCTTGCAATCTCGTCTGGCTTGAAAGTTCCCTGATACAATTTATTTTTCCCTTCGCTTCCCGAAAACCCAGTACCATATAAATACAATTGATAACTATCTGGCTCATAATCGTGATAAAGGAATTCTGACTTACTACGAGATAAATTCCCTGCATACGCCACTCTGTATGTGCTTTCTTCTTTCCTGGTTTCCCTGTTTTCAGTCCTTTCTAGCAAATAATCAAAAATTCCCAGTACAAAAATCTCTGTATGAATTCCTCTCTTTAGCAACCAGTCTTTCATCTTTTCTGTATGAGCAATAATGGCATCATACCGGTTAAATCTTTCTCTCTCATAAAAGGAAGTTTCCTCATGCCTTAAAGAGTCAATATCATGAAGAAACAATATCTTTTTACCAGAAACCAGCCTCTCAAATCCGTATTTGCTGAATGGTTTCAGCAAAGTCACCCTCCATTGTACAAGAACCAGATCCTCCTTCTTTATAAAACGGAATATCCATAATAATCTAAAAATCATATATATCTGCCTGAAAATAGATTTCTTTTTCAAACTGACAATGTTAATTCTTTTCCATCCTGCTTTTTCCAAAATCCTGTCTATATCTGCCCTTGGTTTTGACGACGCTTCCAATGACTCCTCCACTTCGACATCTATGATATATTTCATTACTATCACCTTATTTAATTAAATAATCTATTTTCCTTAGACTCTCAAAAATCTGTTTGCAACATAAATCAAAGCATATATTGGAAGGTCGATCACATACAATTTCCAAAACAGACTTGGCTTTATCTGCAAATATCCAATCCTGTCAACAACTTTTATTTTTCTTTTTTGGCTGCTCTATTAAACAGGAAAAACCAATTCATTTTAATCATCCATCGCTGTTTCCTTATTGATAAATCCGTAAGATAACATGTCCCATAAAAATTTTTTACAATACGTTCTATTCCCCCACTTCTTGTGAGTCCGCCTTCCAAATACTCACATATATAAATTGGTTCATTATACCACCGGACAACAAAGCCATCTTCCGCAATCTTCCCCCATACTGCCCCTTCTGGAATAAAATCTTCTCCTTTAAACTCCGGGAAAGGGTATTTCCTGAGAATCCCTGTCCGGTAAGCCTCCGCCATATCTGCTTCAAGATTATATTTAACTCTTTCAAAATTACTTGCATCCACATAAGAATGCTTTTTTATCAATGGCTCTTTGCCAATTTTCCCCCCTGTTTGAATCTTTGTCCCAGAAACAGCTGCTATGTTTTCCATCCCGTCAATATCTGTCTTCCATTTTAAAATCATTTCAATTGCATTTGGCATTAAACAATCGTCACTGTCAAGTATCAGAAAAAAATCTCCTTTGGCCTTGCTTACTGCAAGATTGATAGCTCTATGTTTACCACCATGTTTTTGTTTTAAATACACCACATTAAAAAACCGTTGCTGGTCAGCAATAAATCCTTGAACCGCATCATCCGTATGATCTGATGAACCATCATCTACCACAATCCATTCAAAATCGGCCTTCGTTTGGCTTAATAATGATTCATATGCCTTTTTCAAATAATCCGCCCTGTTATATGTTGGTGTAAATACGGTTATCATTTTAATATCCTATCCTTTTTATCTTAATTGTTCATTCTTCTCCCTCAAGATTTCATCTTCGCCTGGTATGAATAACTGAGTCCAAATATAATCAAAAATATCAAAATCGTCGTTTTCGCCATAAGTCTTTGAAATGGTTCTGCAAAAGCCCCCCTTGGCATACCAAGGAAATATCTATATAAGAAAAAACAAGCAGCATATCCTAATATGCCGCGCTTTTTCCAATCCATCATATAGTTAAAAAACCTTCCTAAAAAGAAATTCACTACAACGACCCCAACATAACCGAAATCATAAAATATCTCCGCCACATAGCTGGACCCCATACCGAAACCATTGAAATAAGCATCTTTAGAGGTTATGTATGTTATAGCATTTCCGAATGAATGAGATTTTAATGCTATATCTTCTAATCCGCCAAATCCTTCTGGTTTCACAAACAAATCAAACATTCCCCCTACGGAATATAATATTTGCGGCAGTTTTCCTTTGTATCTGACTGCATAACCAATTAAAGAAAAAGAAAACCCTTGTTGTTCAAAAAATCCAATCATCCCTTCTACGCCGCTGCTTGCCCCAGTATATTCTATTCCCGCTCTGGTAATACCATAAATATTCAGCAACGGCAAACCTATTGCCCCTATAATTACTGCTAATATAGCCAGACATCTAAATTTTCTTTTATGTTTCGCCTCGCTGACATTTAGCTCTCTCATATCTTCATATATATAAAGATAAAACACAATAAACAACATCTGTGTAACAATTGCCCCTCTTGCGCCTTGCATAAACTCAATCGCAGGATTTATCAAACCCAATGCAAAACACGCATACATTCTCCATTTCGGTGGTTTCGCTGCAAGACTGATAAATAAGCTTACCTGGTTAACATATAAAAGTCTAAATGACCATCCTGGATCTGCGTAAGTAGTATATAACGACATATAGCCATATGCCATAGCATACCTCAACTTAATGATATTAAAAGCAGCCAAGGGCAATGTACTTCCAAATAACATCCAAAAGGAAACAACCTGTATCAACCTTCTGTCAAAATTCCTGTCAAAAACCTTGTTTCCAAATTTCCTTAACCCACTTGTTTTATATTGCGAAAAAGAAAATCTTATCCTCCAATTGTATCCCAGCCAAAGGAAAAGGTAAGTCAGGTAAAGTATATTGCATGCAGTGATATATTCTTTCACTGTAAACCCCCGCATCCAACTATCTCCCTGCCTAAAATATTCAATCAGAATTCCGCCTGTAAGAAAAGTAAAAATACACACGTAAAAAAAAGCCAATGCTACCTTTCTATAAAAACTGTTAATGCATAATCCTATCAGAAATAATATCTGTATAATAAGCGCCCAGATTATCAAATCTGTTTCTTGCATCATATTTCCTATAATCAGTAATGCCAGCGGAAACAGTAATACCACTTTATCGCAATCAACTATCAGCTTATTTTTTATCATTTAAAGATTCCCTTTGCCAAATTGCCCCTTATCATTTATTTTTTTAGTCAACCATATTTGTAATATATTCTTTTGTCGCCCCCCCCGGGAAATAATTCCCCCCGGATTCCCAATAACTATAGAATGTGAAGCAACATCAAAATTGACATATGCCAAAGGCGCTATCAATACATCTGTATCAATTATTATATTCCCAACTACAACTGCATTCGTACCGATCCAAACATTCTCGGAAATTATGGGAGCACCTCGTTTCTTACCTCTGTTTTCTTCACCAATAGTCACTCCTGTCCCTACATTCACATTTTTTCCGATCTTAGCATTCGGACTAATAATAATCCTCCCACAATGGCCAATATAAAATCCATCCCCGATTTCCGCATAATAAGGAATCTGAATCTGGGTTTTGTCTTGGATCATTCTTAATCTTATATGATAGTAATATTTTAATATCCTCCAGCGTGCGTCTCTTGTCATACGCATATAGTAAATATAGTGTAACTCTTCTGGCATAAATATCCTATCCATTATAGTCCGCTTTCTGTCTCCATAATATCTATACAAATCCTTTTTTAAATGACTGATTCAACGTTTCCTCCGATATCTTCATCTGTTTATGATTTCATGAAAAACAAAATGCCATTGTTCTACAACGGCATTTTCATTGTACTTCTCACGCATCCTATAATTGTTGATTGCCATCTTCTCTAAATCTGCTTCCTCTACAATTTTAATAAGCGATTCACACAATGCCTTTTCATCTCCTATTGGCACAATATAACCATTTTCGCCTTCCTGGATCAATTCCCCCGCAGCTCCCGTTTCCAAATTTGTAGATATCACTGGAATGCCACTGCACATTGCTTCCACAAGAACATTAGGAAATCCTTCGATCCTTGATGACAATACCAAACAAGAAGCGTCGTTAATGTGTTTCATAACGTGCTCCTTGTTGCCTCTTAATTCAACACATTTTTCTAGATTTAATTTTCTAATTAGTGCTTTTAACTCTTCTTTTAAAATCCCTTCTCCGTATATTTTCAATTTATAGCCGCAATAGTATTTGTTAAATTCAGCAAATGCCCTAATCAACATATCGAAATTTTTCTCATATGTCAGCCTTCCGACAGCAGCAAAATACTTTTCTTTATTTTTTACAATAGTATTTGGCAAACTGTCCATATGAACCGGATTTGGCAGCACATAACAATTCCCATTATATTTTCTATAATATTCCGCCACATGGGCAGTTTGGCAAATAAGGGCATCTGCTTTTGTGAATAAATGTTTACAACACCACTGCAAAAAACCTCCATACTTTTCCGGATCACTTCTTTCCGATATCACCGCCGTAATATTTCTGTTAAACCAGATCTTCTGGAGAGAATTAAAAATATTTGCCGTATTGCAAAATGATAACACAACATCAGGGGCAATCTCTTCAATTAATCTGACTATCTTTAGAAATCTCTTCCCTTCAACAATCGGCACTGTTAATGCCAATCTCATAGGAGTTGTCCTATCTGGCATTAAATTTAACTCTTCTACTTTTATTTTTTTATTCAAATAGAAAAATCTTTCTTCAGAACTAAATAAAATAAACTCAACTACGTCGCCTCTCTGCACAAAATCATTAGCCAGTGTAGCCATCACCCTTTCTGCTCCGCCACTTTTTAAGCTAGGAATTATAAATAAATACTTCACGGCTTTTCTCCACGTTTATATTTTTAATCCTATCATATAATTATAGAAGATATTCATGCTATTCTGATTATTCCGAACCATTCACTACCGCTCCTAATATCTCATCTAAATCCTGGTTAAGAAAATGCTCCTCATACCAATATTTACAATTTTTAGACATCTCGTTCAACAACGGTGTATCCACGTTTAATATATCTTGAACTAATTGATCAACATCATTTCTATCAACATTAAATCCAACCTTAGCTTTTATTACCATTTCATGATTTTCCCCTCTGCCGGAATTGATCATCGGCAAACTCAAACGCATATATTCTACACTTTTTAATGACATTGTTGACTTGATGGATTCATTTGGAATATTCAAACCAAAATCACACTCGCTAATAATCTTTATTTTTTCCTCATCATCAAAAATCACACCATGACATACAACAATTACACCAACGTTCTCTAACATTGATACCAGCTTGCCAAGATTTTGACCTTGTCCTATAATATGAAGGCAAACTCCTCGAACTTTTGCTATTTTCCCCAAAATTTCTAATGCTAATTTAATATCTGTAATATAATTAATATTTCCTAGATAACAAAAAGTAAGCATATCATCCACATCAAACTTATAATTGGGAAGTTCTAACGGCTTCAATACTGGTTTTAATACTTCAATCGAAAGATTTTCACATTTTTCTAAAAAGAATTGCTTTTCTTCTTTTGATACGCATAATAGTAAATCCGCAGTTTCTATATAATCATCCCGATATTTGGCCCATCTTGCAAATGGAAATTTAAGATATTTTTTGTACCATTTATCAGGAAAACTTTCTGGCCATGTATCATAACAATCAAAAATCAATTTTACCTTATGGTTCATTTTGTATAAAGCGCATTCCTTCGTCAATAAATTGGGTGGGAGCATACTATATATTATATCTGGTTCTATTTTATTAATAATTTTCCCAACATTTTTTGCAAATATGAAATGCGACATTAGGCGATGGACAGACAGGTTATTCTTATAGCCTGGGACATGTATCTTTATACTTCCTCTATACTTTCTTTCGATTCTTTTTTTACCGAAGTGATTGAAATCAGAAATTATATAGGTAACCTTATACCCCTTACTTTTAAAATACTTAATTACAGACTCCATTCGTGTATCATAATAATTAAAACAGCTAATACATACACATTTCATCCTATATCTCCTTGTATAACATATCTTTTGAATTCTTCAAAAAACATCTGCCTCTTTCTATTCAATTTATCTGCTTCATATTCTTTAGCTTTATCAAAATTTTTCTTTGCTTGTCTGCCTAAATCCCCCAAAAGAGCCTCCGACAATTTCGCAGCTAAAGCATTTGTATTTCCTCTTTTAAATACCATTTCCCCACCCAGCAGCTCAGGGATTCCTCCTGTTCGGGCCCCGATTGCCGGACACGCCCTGCTAAGAGCTTCTACCAACGCTCTTGGTAATCCCTCATGGATACTTGGCTGTATATATAAGTCAATCCCATCCAGCCATTCAAGCACCTCTTCATGGCTTAATTGCCCTTTGAAAATAACTTTGTCCTCTAACCTATATTTTCTTACAATAGATTTTAAATATGTCGGGTCTCCTCCTCCTACCAGTTCATATCTGATATCAAAATTATCCTTCAGCATATACATCGCTTTTATTACAAATTGCTGCCCTTTATTCTTGCTGCTTATATACCCCGTAGTCCCTATCACTACAAAAGGTTTCTTATTTGTTCTGATTTTTTCCAGCCGTCTGTCAAGAACCTCATCATCCATTTTTTTCAACAACACGTCAGATACCGCACATCTTTTTCCTTTTGTTGGATATTTCTTTTGAAGATACTCCTTTGTTACATATAAAACAAAAGATGCTGTTTTTGCATCCTTCCGTTCCCTGTATTCCATATAAGGAGCGACAATCTTACCTATAAAGCTATAATTCCAGTAATTAATGAAAGACCCGCCCGCACATTCAAACAAATAAGCCTTCTTCATTTTTCTTGCCGCATTAATAGACAAAAGCGCTATTGTTCCCCCTCGAACAAATACCAAGTCAGCAGTGCTTATTAACTCATAAAGCTTTTTTCTGACTTTTGGCATGACCTCAAAAAATCCTCTCGGCGTATTTATATTAGGAAAATCAACAAAATGCACATTCTTTAATGTAATCTTTTCTTGATGTGCCTCTTCATATGTTTGATCTATTCTGTATACTCTCGTTGCTACGATTAATTCATCAACCACACTGAGATATCTGCAAAACAATTCATCTGTTAAAGTCGTACTGCAATATATCCCATTTTTATCTTTATAAATCGGTAAATCATGGCAAAAAATTCCTCTTATCACTTGGACTGCCTCCTGTTTTCCTATTTCTCGGTCAATCTGATTGATTGAAGCCAATCATTAACCTGATATTCAAGGCCATCATATCTCGAAAGAGTTTGGCTATATGTAATAGTCCCAAAAGCTTTATTCACCAATTTTGGTATTCTCCCAGGAAGATGGGAAATAAAACCTATTAATGGATTAAACGATTTAGTCAAAATTATTTTTTTACCAACAATAACCGATATTGCCTCTACTATGTCTGATGTTTTGGCTTGTTTCTTATTCTGAGGAAAATAGATACCATTCTCACCGCTCACAATTAGTTTACATAAGAATTCACATAAGTTATCTATGTGTAAAATGGATCTTCTATTATCTATATCAGGAAAGACTGGCAGTTTCCTGGCTATTTTAGACAACACCGGATAATTCCCTTTCGCACCCTTACCATAAACCATCGGAAGCCGCAACACCGCAACATGAAAATCATCATTACTTAAATTTCTTACCATTTTATCTGCCTTCCATTTTGAATCCCCGTAAAAACCAGATGGAGAAGGCATTGAATGTTCATCAATATTTTTATATTTCCCATAAGCAGCTGGCTCCCCATATATAATCATGGATGACATAAGCACAAACTGTTTGACTCCTGACCCTTTTGCTTTTTTCGCTGCCTCTATTGCAAGTTTTGTATTAACTGCATAATAATTTTTCTTAACGTCTGCCGATATTTTCCCCGTATCTACATGAGCAATTCCCGCAACATGAAGCACACAATCATAAGAAGAAAAATCCACCCTCCGCCAGGAATTATTTTTCATATCTAATGTGTCAACTTCGATATTTTTATCATAGTATTTTTTTGCCCAACATTTAAAAGACTCTCCTATATAGCTTTGGGCCCCAGTAATAAGTACCTTTTTCTTAGCACTCCAATCGATCACAAATTTCTTTAAGTATCCATAATCTTCAAATCCCACTTCTGAACGATTTATCATTTTATTTTGATCCATCTGTACTATTTTCCTTTTTTATATTCTTTATTTGTCCTGTACCACCTTCCACAACCCCATTTGCCTTAAAAATCGATAATATGGTATTGAAAAGGCACCGAATGTCAAAAAGCAGTGCCACCATCCCTCCAGTTCTCATTTTTTTAGCATATTCTCCATCCAGCTTTGCTTTAGCAGGGATTTCCAATTCGTCCCTGCCATTTATTTGTGCCCATCCTGTCAATCCTGGAATCAGGCCATTTACTCTGTATAGATCTCTTTCTGCCACAAGATCCTCCTGATTCCATAAAGCCGGCCTCGGGCCAATCATACTCATTTTCCCTCGGAAAACATCCCAAATCTGAGGAAGTTCATCCATAGATGTTTTTCGCAATACCCGACCAACTCTTGTAATATACCGATTTGGTTCCGTCAATTGATGTGTAGGCACATTATGAGGGGCGTTCATTCTCATAGACCTAAATTTATGCAATTGAAAAAACTCTTTATTTTTCCCTACTCTCTTTTGAGTAAAAAAAATCGGTCCCGGATCATCAATGATAATTATAAGCGAGATAAAACAAAACAACGGAGACAAAGCAATCAACCCAATAAAAGAAAATATTTTATCCAAATTTTTTTTAATTACTGATTCATATAAACTATAACTGTCATCACGGATGTCTGTATCCATTTTTAAATATGAGTTATCATAATTGAAGTCCTCTTGTTCCGAATATTTCCGTGCTAATAATTCCATCCCAACATAACTTCCCACAATAGCTATACCAGCCATTATATAATTATTTGTCCTGCCTTTAGCCATCACATTCTGTTCCCTATTATTTATTCGATTATTTGATAATTTTTTCTTCCCTTACCATCTCAATCCCCAACCGCAACTCCGTCTCTTTTCCCATAAACGCTACTCTCACTACCACTTCTCTCTTATGCAGGTTCACTCTTACCACATCCCCCACATAGTTCTTCAACGGGCCCTCAAGCACACAAATCCGTTTTCCTTCCCCTATCACAACCTTTGACAGGCTTGCCCGGTGTTCCTGTCCCCCCAGCCTACTAACCAGCCTCTCCTCCTCCTCACTCAACGGAACAAAATACTCCTCCTCCCGCCCCAGCACCTTCGTAAGCCTTGGAACCCGCCTCAACTCCTGATACAGTTCCTCTGGCTTGTCCGTAACCACAAAAATATAAGCAGGGAATAGGATCTCCTCAACCCGATTCCACTGCCCACAAAATTTTTTCATCCGCTCTCTCTTCGGAATAAAGCACTCTTTTATATAACAGGAAGAAATCTTCTTCCTGATCATATCAGCAGTGCGCTCTTCCTCTCCGCCCAGTGTCTGTATTACATACCACATGCCCTGACCTCCTTCAAGGCAGGCTTCGCCATCCCGTAGTCAAAAGTACGAATACTTTCCACTGCGGCCTCTCCCTGCCAATATGACCATAAGAACCAAACCCCTGTGCCAATGCTTCAGCGATTCAATTCTCAATCCTGCTTCTCATAGACCTCCAACCCCACGCAAATCCTCTGGAGCATGGAAGTCCGCTTTCCCCTGCTGCCCCGGTTGCAATCCCCGGGCATCTCCACCCAGGCAGTCCGCTTATGACGGTCTATCTTGCGGATATTCCTCTCATACCCCGCCAGCGGGCCGCCCGTCACAACAAGGTCCCCACCGCTGATCCGTCCCCGAGACATCCGAATTACCTTGCTGCCGCCGCATAACTTCAACAGGCTTTCCCTGCTGTCCTTGCATACGGCGTGCAGCCTCCCATTTCTTTCTTCCCTGCTGACGTTTGGAAACACTCTCCCCAGCATTTCCTCAAATGAATTTTCTCTCTTTATCCTGTCAGAAAGGGACAGCATCACATATCCTGGAAAGAGATTTCTCTCTGCCACATGCCATTCTCCCTGATAGCGCAGCAGCTTCTGGCACTTCAAAACCCAGACAGCTTCCAAAATATCTTCGGGAATATTTTTTCTGCATAATTCAATCACTGCCTGCTCCTCTTTCCCCTGACAATCCAGCAGATACCAGATACTCTCCACTTCCCTTCTCCGTCTGCAAAAGGAAAGTCGCATAACTGTACATTAAGCGACTAAAAATTAAAAAAATCTTTAACATTTCATGGCAAAAAAGGCAAAGTGATGCGGTTGACGCATATATAAAATGATGCTATAATCGAGACGATTATAAAAAATGAATTATTATCGGTCTGTATACTAAAAAGGTGTCGCTTAATGTACAGTTAAGCGACACCTTCTTCATAATTATTCCCTTTTCCTTCCACGCTTCCCCCTCACGAAGCCACATTCATTTTCTCTTCTCCCCCTTCCGCCTGGTCTGTCCCCGCCGTCACTGCCAGCCATGCCCGGATCGTCTTTTTCAGGTAATCCCGATATCCTGCCTTTTCCACCTGTCCGTCAGCGTAAATCTCCACTTCGCCAAGCACCTTGCCTGCCAGTTCATAGCGCAGCACACCTATGGTATCGCCCGACTTAACTGGCGCTTCCAAAAACTCAGGCAGCATCATTTTTTTCTCCACCGCCTGAAAGTTCTCCCCATTCACTCCCAGGTAAGAAAAACCTCCCCGGTATTTTAAGGCAACCGTGTCCTCCACGCCGTTTCTTACCATCATCTGCGGAAGCGCCAGCATTTCATGATCTTCATATAATATGCAGTTGGCATACCCATAATTGAGCAATGTCTGGGCATCCGCGAAACGGGCCTTATAATCAGGCGCCGCCATGATCGCGGCGATCAGGCGCACACCATCCTTCTCAGCAGTCGCTGACAGGCAGTATTTTGCCAGAGAAGTAGAGCCGGTCTTCAGGCCGGTCACGCGGAAGTTCGTAGCCATCTTTAAAAGCTTATTGGTATTGGATAATCCGAATTCTTTTGTCCCCTGCTTCGTCACATGGGTGATGTTCTCCATCCAGATAGTAGAATAGTTATGAATCTGCGGATACTTGGTAATCAGTTCCCGTGACATGATCGCGATGTCCCGTGCCGTTGTCACATGGGTTGCGGAATCCGTCAGTCCGCAGCAGTCTTCAAAATGCGTGCCAGTCATGCCCAGTCCTGCCGCCCGTTCATTCATCTGCCGTACAAATTCCTCTTCCGTTCCGGCTATGTATTCCGCCATTGCCACAGAAGCATCGTTTCCGGAAGCCACTACGATACATTTAATCAACGTTTCAACCGATTGTACCTCTCCCTCCTCCAGAAACACCTGCGACCCGCCCATCGACTTGGCATAAGCGCTGGTCACTACCTCATCTGTCATCTTGATCTTTCCGGAATCTATGGCGTCAAAAATCAGGATCAAAGTCATAATCTTAGTAATACTGGCCGGCCGGCGCTGTCTGTCCGCATCCTTTTCATAAATGATTTTACCTGTAGACGCCTCCATCAAAACAGCGCTGGGAGCCGCAATCTCCGGCCCGGGAACTGCCGCTTCTGCAGGCGTCTCTGTCTGCACATTCGCATTTCCCCCCTCATTCCCTCCCGGAACCTGCTCCCCCGACGTTCCTCCCTGCTGCGGGCTTCCTCCCTCACTTTCCCGCGACGCCCCTCCCTGCTGCGGACTTTCTCCCTCGTTTCCCCCCGACGTCCCTCCTTGCTGTTGATTTTCTCCTTCGTTTCCCCCCGACGTCCCTCCTTGCTGTTGACTTTCTCCCTCGCTTCCCCCCGGAACCTGCTCCCCCGACGCTCCCCCTTGCTGCGGACTTCCTCCCTCATCTCCCCCTTGTACCTCCAAATCCGTCCCACTCCCCATCCCAGCTTCCACTCCACTCCCCGCTATCACTCCCCCACCAGGCATCCCCCCGGCAGACACCTCCACCCCAGCCCCCTCAGTATCCCCAATAATCGTCGAATCCGTCCCCACCAACTGCGGCGGCGTCAAAAGCAAACTCCCAGTACACAACACAACCAATATTCTTCTCATATCATCCCTCAGTTTATTCTGCTATACATTAATGTATGGCTATTTTCTGGATTCTATGTTATAATATCCACGCTGGCAATGAGCAGTGCGAAAAAAGTCACACAAAAATTTTCGTCATGCTCGCATGTAAGAAAATTTTTGTGTGACTTTTTTCATAGGGCGAAGCCCGTGGGCGAACGAGAACCCCGTTCTCGTTCGCCCACTGCGGAGTCCCCCTCGCACTCCCTCCCCAGTCCCCAAAAGCAAATATACCTTTCCTCCCATCCGCGCATGCAGGAAAACCATATTCGCTTTTTCCATAATTCAAAACCCGTACTTCATCCTTATCTAAACTATTTCATTCACATAAAACATATAACGGAGTTCGATATGAGCAAATATGAATATGATTCTCACCATCTCTGGATTCAACGCCGTCAAAAGCGGCAGAAGCAACAGCGTTTCATGATCGCCGCCGGCTGCTTTATTCTGGCTGCCGTCTGCGTCACTGGCGCCTATTTCTTTCAGAAAAAACAGGGACATTCCCCTGCTGAGATCGTCCAAGCCACCGAGGCTCCAATCATTATCGAGGTGAATCCGTCAGGCAACAACGTTGGCCTGGCCGACAATCCTTCCAAAGAATCCGATGCCGTAGTCATCGTCGATTCCCCGACCGGCCAGCTTCTGGCCCAGGCCAATACCATCGCGGCCGGCTATGACTATGACCGTGCCATCAGCCTTTTACAGGACAGTGAATTTGCCTCCGATCCTTCCGTAATCGAAGCAATCGCCTCTTATGAAGCCGCCAGAGCCTCCCTGGTACAAGCCAAAATCGGCGAAGTTACCCATGTATTTTTTCATTCTCTTATCATGGATAACAGCAAAGCTTTTGACGGGGAAGATGACAGCGCCGGCTATAATCAGGTCATGACCACCGCCAGCGAATTTGAGAAAATCCTCCAGATTATGTATGACAAAGGCTATGTCCTCGTCCGCATGCATGACCTGGCCTATGAGACCACAGATGAAGACGGGAAAACCGTTATGAAACCAGGCACCATCCTGCTGCCGGAAGGCAAAAAGCCTTTTGTCATGTCTCAGGATGATGTATGCTATTATCCCTACATGACCGGCGACGGATTTGCCACCCGCATGATTGTCGGAGAAGACGGCAAACCTACCTGCGAGATGAAAATTGACGAGGAGACTACTCTGGTCGGTTCTTACGACCTGGTTCCTTTGCTGGAAGATTTCATCCAGGAACACCCGGACTTTTCTTACAAAGGCGCCCGGGCCGTAATCGCCTTCACCGGATATGAAGGTATCCTCGGCTATCGCACCGCGGAGAAGTATGCGAACTCCGAAACCTATGAACAAGATCGTCAGGAAGCCGCACGGGTCGCCCAATGCCTGAAGGACAACGGCTGGGAACTCGCCTCCCACAGCTGGGGGCATCTGATGATGGGCGAGATCGAAATGGACCGTTTCCGCACCGATACCGACAACTGGGAAAAGCAGGTGGACAGCCTGATCGGCCCCGTTGATATCATCCTGTATCCTTTTGGCAATGATATCAACGACTGGCATCCCTACACTTTTGAAAACGAACGGTTTGCTTATCTCTATAATGCCGGATTCCGCTATTTCTGCAATGTGGATTCCAATGAATACTGGATACAGATCGGCGACAATTATCTGCGCCAGGGCCGCCGGAACCTGGATGGTTACCGGATGTGGAAAGACATCACTGCCGAGAGCGAAGGGCGGGACCGCAAGCTTGAGGATCTGTTCCATGCGGAAGATGTTTTCGATCCCGACCGTCCGACCCCGGTACCAGAGATGTAGACGGCGTTCCTTACAGGCGCGCCGCCTCCCGCACCATATACGTGTTATATCCGTAATTACGCAGCTGCTGCTCCATCCGCGCGGCATTATCCAGATTGAGGAAGGCCCCGACGCGCACCTTATACATCCCATCATCCAGAATGACAAAGGCCGGGAATCCCTGCTCCCGAAGCTGCCCGGCCAGTCGGTCTGCCATGTCCCTGTCCGGAAATGCCCCCACCTGAATCTGATAATACTCCGGTTCCTGATCTTCCTGACGTATCGTTTCCAGCACTCCATCTGCGATAGCCTGGGCTATGGCATTAAAATTCTGCTCAAACAGTTGATTGTCTTTGGGGTTATCCAAAAAACCTGCCTCAACCAGCACTGCCGGCATGCGGGTTCTTCGCAGCACGATAATGCCCGGCCGTTCTATCACCCCCAAATCGGCAAACCCCGTCTTTACCAGGGCCTGATTGATATTTTCCGCCATGACTCCCGCTACTCCTTCATTTTCATAGACCAGGCTCTGAATCCCGGAAGCCGTCCCTGGCACCGGCATGGCGTTCCTGTGAATGGACACAAAATAATCTGCATCCGCACGGTTGGCTATCTGCGCCTTTTCCAGCGGAGTCTGGTATACATCCGACACCCGTGTATACATCACATCCACACCATTTCTGGCCAGAATTTCTCCTACCGCCAGAGCAAGCCGGAGATTATCGTCCTTCTCTTTCCGCCCCTGGAATACGGCGCCTGGTTCCGCGCCCCCATGCCCGGCATCAATGATCACTTTTCTGATTTCTGCCAAAATAAAAACTCCTTCCTCACATGGCTCTGCTATTACCATATGTGAAAGGAGCCTGCCCGTTGCCTGTTCTCACAAAGGCAATCCGACAATCCTCTGTACGATCTTTATCATCCCGGTTTTATCCTTCCACGTCAATCCCTCTTGGCCCTACATGTGTGGAAAATACAATCTGAGTGCTCGTCTTTCCGAACTCCTGCAGCTGCCCGATAAAAGCATCCAGTTCCATCGTACTCTTAAACGCCACCTTCATCAGCATGGACTGTTCCCCGGTCACACAGTTACATTCCAATATGTTTGAAACAGCCTCCGCATAATCATAGAATCCCGGCTTGTCCTCCGGCGCCACATTAATACTGATAAACGCAATAATATGATATCCCAGTTTCAGGGGATCGACCCGGGCATGGTATCCGGAAATCACCCCATCCTTCTCCATCCTTTCAATCCGTGCCGAAACTGCAGGAGAAGAAAGGAATGTATTTTCTGCAATCGTTTTTAAAGAAATCCTGGCATTCTTTTGCAGCAGCTTTAAGATTTTTCTATCAATATCATCCATACGTTTCCTCCCGGCCTCTCACATCCAACCCCGCAGTCCTGGCTGCCCTCCCTGCTGTCATTCAATCTCAATCTCCCCCGCAAACACTTCCACGGCAGGCCCCGTCATAAAGGCATGGCCGCTTTCCCGGTCCCAGCGGATCTGCAGGCATCCCCCTTTGAGCCGGACCTCTACGGCATCCTCCGCCAGTCCCATCATCATCGCCGCCACCGCACAAGCTGTCGCCCCGGTGCCGCAGGCCCAGGTCTCACCGCTGCCCCGCTCCCACACCCGCATCTGAAGATGTTCCCGGTCAATCACACGGACAAACTCCGTATTCACCCGGTCCGGGAAACGAAAATGGTTCTCATATCCTGGTCCGATTTCCTGCAAATCCAAATGATCAATTTCCTGGCAGAAATATACGGCGTGAGGATTTCCCACGTCCACTCCCACAAACTGCTGTTCTTTTCCGTCCACTGTGATTTTCTCCGGAAGTTCGCTGGTCAGAACCGGCACCCCCATATCCACCTGCACCGATGTTACCTTTCCTGCCCTTTCTTCCATTTCCAGAGTCTTGATCCCACCGCCGGTTTCCACCGTGATCTTCAGCTGATCCACAATCCCATGGTCATAAACATATTTCCCCACACAGCGAATCCCATTGCCGCACATGAACCCTTCGCTGCCATCCTCATTAAACATCCGCATACGGCAGTCTGCATGCTCTGACGGGCAAATCAGTATCAGTCCGTCAGAACCGATTCCAAAATGCCGGTCGCTGACCAGACGCGCCACCCGCTCCGGGTCTTTTACCTGCTCTTCAAAGCAGTTTACATAAACATAATCATTCCCGATTCCCTGCATCTTTGTAAATTTCATTCTTTCCTCCACGCTTTGCACGCTTCACAGCAGGCTAATCACCATCTGTGCCGTCTCTATCAGATTCGTCCCGCTGTCCATACTGCACTTCTGTATGTACCGGTGCGCCTCTTCCTCTGTCATCCCATTCCGTTCCATCAGCAATTTCTTTGCCTGGCCGATTACTACCTTTTCCTGATCGCTCCTCTGCTTCGGCTGCTGACGCTGCTTCCTGCGGCGCCGTGCCTGCGTCTGCGCCATCATCTCCAAGGTACTGACCAGGTCATGGACTTTCAGAGGCATCGGCAGGCACACCACATCCTCCGGTACCCGTGAATCACGCCTGCTCGGAGACGAAATCATCAGCATGTCGAACTCTGACGGCAAATTATCATGAAGGGCCACATACAGCATATCCGTAAGGCGGTAGCCGCACACCACCAATCCGCCGTTCAGATTGCCTGCCTGTGCCAGCGCCTGTGCTCCGGAATTGCACACCGCGACCACAGAAAATCCGTTTCTTGTCAGTATATTCTTGATATTCCGGGCATCCTCCGGTTTTGAAAATGCCACAATCACATTCGCCAATCCCTCACCTCCCGGCAGATGCTATTCTTCCCGCTGTCTGCGGCAGTACTCTCTGACTCCACACAAAGTCCGTCCAAACGCATCACCGGCGCGTTTTACTGGATACTCCATAATCAGAATTTATATAAATATTCCGCAACTTCCCAATCCGTCACCTCTGCCCGATACTTTTTCCATTCTGCATCCTTTGCCGTCAAATACTTTGTAAAAATATGCTCTCCCAAAAGTTTTCTCACAAATGCACTGCTTGCATAAAGTTCCAACGCCTCTCCCAGAGTTTCAGGCAGCCATCCGATCCCGCGCCGTACCAGTTCCTCATCCGTCATGTCATAGATATTATCGTCAACACTGGCCGGCGGTTCCAACTGCTGACGGATTCCTTCCAGTCCCGCCGCCAGGCAGGCGGCCAGCGCCAGATACGGATTCACCGCCGAATCCGGACAGCGCAATTCTATCCGGGTACTGCTGCCCCTGGAAGAAGGCACCCGGATCAGCGGACTGCGGTTCGATGCCGCCGACCAGGCAATATAGACCGGTGCGTCATATCCCGGAACCAGGCGCTTGTAAGAGTTCACCAGCGGATTCGTCAGCACCGTAATCTCCTTGATATACTTTAAGATCCCGGCCATAAACTGATAAGCCTCCCGGCTCAGTCCCAGCCGGTCAGACTCATCCACAAACAGGTTCTTTCCATTCTTATCCGCCAGAGACATATTGATATGCATTCCCGACCCATTGATCCCGGCCTTCGGCTTCGGCATAAAGGTGGCGTGAAGCCCATGCCGCCTCGCAATCGTTTTAACAGCCATCTTAAAGGTCATAATATTATCCGCGGTTGTCAGGGCATCTGCATACTGCAAGTCAATCTCATGCTGCGCCGGGGCGATCTCATGATGCGACGCCTGAATCTCAAACCCCATCTCTTCCAGATTCAGCACGATATCCCGCCGCACATTCTCAGCCATATCGATCGGGCTCACATCAAAATATCCTGCCATCTCATGTGTCTCGGTCGTTGGCTTCCCTTCCTCGTCTGTCTGGAACAGGAAAAACTCACACTCCGGCCCCACCAGAAAAGTATACCCCATGTCCGCTGCTTCTTTCAATACCCTTTTCAGTACAAAACGGGGATCACCCTCAAAAGGTTCACCGTTTGGCCGATATACATCGCAGACCAGACGCGCCACCTTTCCCTGCTGAGGCCGCCACGGAAATATCTCAAAGGTATCCAGATCCGGATGCAGGTACATATCCGATTCCTCAATCCTTACAAATCCCTCAATGGCAGATCCGTCAAACATACATTTATTATCCAGCGCTTTCTCCAGCTGGCTGGAGGTAATCGCCACGTTTTTCAGCATTCCGAATATGTCCGTAAACTGCAGACGGATAAATTCCACATCTTCCTCCTTTACCAGACGGATAATATCTTCCTTATTATATTGATTCATCCTTTTCTTCTCCCTTCCTTCCGGTTATCACATTTTCCCTGGCATTTCTGCATCCGATAAACAGCCGACGACAATTTTTGCCGGATATTCCATAAAAAAATGAGGATGGCAAAAGACCACGATCCATGATCTTCATGCAACATCCTCGTTCCATGTTTTTGATAATAACAGTTTGCTTAGGATTTGTCAATATGGAAAGTTCACAAGCGTTTACTTCCGGGCATAGGAGAGAGCCCGGATCGCATTCAGGATCGCAAGCACCGATACTCCCACATCCCCAAACACTGCCGCCCACATAGAGGCATATCCCACCGCAACCAACGCCAGCACCAGCACTTTCACGCCGATCGCAAAGAGAATATTCTGGCGGACAATCCCCATCGTCTTTCTGGCAATCTGAATCGTATCCACGATCCGGGAGGGTTCATCATCCATAATCACGACGTCTGCCGCTTCCACAGCTGCATCGGAACCAATGCCTCCCATGGCAATCCCCACATCCGCACGGGCCAGCACCGGAGCGTCGTTGATACCGTCTCCTACAAAAGCCAGCGTCTTTCCAAACGCCTTTTCCTTCAGCAGCGCCTCCACACGAGCCACCTTGTCCCCGGGAAGCAGATTTCCAAACACCTGATCCAGTCCCAGTTTATCGGCAACTGCCCTGCCAACCTCTTCCCGATCACCGGTCAGCATAACCAAGTTGCGCACCCCCTGCCGCCGCAATCCTTCTAATGCGGCAGGGACATCCTGGCGAATGCTGTCGGAAATCACAATTGCCCCCAGATATCCCGTCTCGTCTGCCAGATAAAGCGTGGTTCCTGTAAGGACTGCCGGAGTATCTATACAAATCTGCCGGCTTTCCATCAGCTTCCGGTTCCCAATCAGCAATTCATGCCAGACGCCATCCCTCCGCACCTGCGCATGGATACCATGACCGGAAATCTCTTCCACCTGACCAATCCTGGCCATGTCCACAGCTTTCCCATAGGCTTCTTTCACAGACATGGCAATCGGGTGATTGGAATGATATTCTCCCATTGCCGCCAATTCCAGCAATGCCTCCCTGGTGCCATGAACCGGCGCCACGTCGCTCACCTGGAAACGGCCATTGGTCAGGGTCCCTGTCTTGTCAAAAACCACGGTGTCAAGGTTTGCCATCGCCTCCAGATAATTGCTCCCTTTTAATAATATCCCGTTCCTGGAAGCAGCACCCAAGCCGCCAAAAAAACTCAAAGGTACCGATATCACCAAGGCGCACGGACAGGACACCACCAAAAAACTGCAGGCACGGTACACCCACATCCCCCAGCCGCCCCCCGATACCAGCGGCAGGACAATGGCCAGCATCAGCGCCAAAATTACCACGATCGGGGTATAGATTCTGGCAAATCTTGTAATGAACGTCTCTGCCTTCGCCTTTCTGGAACTGGCATTTTCCACCAGTTCCAGAATCTTCGCCACGGTGGAATCATCAAACAGCTTCGTAGTCCGGACTTCCAGCACTCCGCTCAGATTGATGGAACCGCTGACTACATTGTTTCCGGCCTCTACCTCTACCGGCATCGACTCACCGGTCAGTGCCTTGGTATCCAGGCTGGAGCTGCCCCGTATCACGGCTCCGTCTAACGGTACCCTTTCCCCTGGCCGGATCACAATGGTATCGCCAATCTCCACTTCATAGGGGTCCACCTTCTCCTCCACACCATCCCGCAGCAGATTGGCATACTCCGGGTTGATATCCATCAAATCCTGAATCGATCTGCGCGATTTGTGGACAGCATAGTCATTGAACAACTCCCCTACCTGATAAAACAGCATCACCGCCACCGCCTCTTCCAGCGAGCCAACCGCAATCGCGCCAAAAGTAGCTACCGTCATCAGGAAATTTTCATCAAACACCTGGCCGTTTTTGATATTTCTCAATGCTTTTAAAGGGATATCATACCCGGCAAAAAGATAGGCGAGAATATAGGGAATCCATGCCAGGATGCTTTTGTGTTCCATCGCTATGGCTGCGGCAAAAAACACCGCACTCAAACCAAGCCGTATTACCATCTTCTTCTGCTTCTTTGTCATAGCTGCCTCCTGCCATGCTAACGCAATACCTTAAACTCTGCTTCCGGCTCGATCTTGCCGGCAACCTTTCTGGCGGCCTCCACCACCTCATCCTCCCTGCCGTCTTCCGCTTCTATGGTCAGCCTCTGCGTCATAAAGCTAAGAGAAGCTGCCTTTACTCCCGGAAGTTTCTTCACACCCTCCTCAATCTTCGCAGCACAATTCGCACAGCACAAACCTTCCAATTTGATAATCTTCTTCATAAATCTTTTCCTCCCTTTTATTCACCGATATGCTCCATTCCCTGTGCCAGAATCGTCTGGATATGGGAATCCGCCAACTTATAAAACACCGTCTTACCCTCTCTGCGAAACGTCACCAGACGCATCTGTTTTAACATTCTCAGCTGATGAGAAATCGCAGACTGCCCCATCTGCAATAGGGTGGCAATATCACACACGCACATCTCCGACTGGCTCAGCACATACAAAATCTTAATCCTGGTAGAGTCTCCAAACACCTTAAAGAACTCAGACAGATCCAAAAGCTGCTGCTCATCCGGCATCGCCTTCTCTACCTTCTCCACGATCTCCTCATGGACATGCATAAACTCGCAGGCGCCTTCATCAACCTCCTGCCGAATCCTCTCGCGCTCCTCCGCTGTCATCCTTTTCCCCCTTCCTCAAAACATCCGTCTGCCGTCATAAACCGTATCATAAGTCAAACAAAACTTATTCATATGAACATCTATTCATATATTATAATAATCCTCCTCTTCTCTCTTGTCAACAGCTTATCATGACAATTTTTCCCACTCACGCCCCTTCTTTTTTCCCTATTGAAATAATCCCTCCCATAGGCTAAAATAGAAACACGATTTAAAAATTCAGAAAGGATACCGCATTGATATGATACAGGCTGTAATTTTCGATATGGATGGTATTCTCATCGACAGTGAAATTGAATATCTGAAACAAGACTTCGCGTTCGCGAAAAAGAAAAATCCTGCCGTCACGCTTCCCGACCTGTTCGGCATGGTCGGTTCCTCCAGAAAGGACGCCTGGGAATGTATGGCACGCGCTGTCAATAACGGACAAACCTGGCAGGAACTGCGGGACGAATTCCGGGCAAGCAAGGACGTTTTTTCAGAAATGGATTATCAGAAAATCTTCCGCCCGGAAGTCGTTCCTGTCCTGGAGTATATCAAAAAGCTAAATCTCAAACTGGCGCTCGCCTCTTCCACTCAGATGGAAATCATCGAACGGGTGTTGAAGGAAAACCACATCCGCTCCTATTTCCCGGTGGTGGTCAGCGGCGCCCAGTTTCAAAGAAGCAAACCAGATCCGGAGATCTACCACTATACCGCAGCGCAGCTTGGCGTCCCGGAATCCGGATGTCTGGTAATTGAGGATTCCACCTTCGGCATCACCGCCGCCTCAAGGGCAGGCATGAAGATCGCTGCCCTAATTGACCGCCGCTTTTCATTCGACCAGTCCCTGGCCGGCTTCCGTATGGAAAGCCTGACAGAAATCCCCTCAATTATACAATCTCTTTTATAAAATTTTTTTAATCTATTTATCCATCGCTTTTTCCAATACTTTCTTTACATAGATCCCTGTGTAGGAGGCCGGGTTTTCCGCAACCTCCTCCGGGGTTCCCTGCGCGATCACCGTACCGCCCTTGTCGCCGCCTTCCGGCCCGATATCAATGATATAATCGGCCGCTTTGATCACGTCCAAATTATGCTCAATCACTATCACCGTATTGCCGCCCTCCGACAGACGCCGCAAAATATCTACCAGTTTATGCACATCTGCAAAGTGCAGGCCTGTGGTCGGCTCGTCCAAAATGTAGATGGTCTTGCCTGTGCTGCGCCGGCTCAACTCCGTAGCCAGTTTGATTCTCTGCGCCTCCCCGCCGGATAACTCCGTCGAAGGCTGCCCCAGCCGGATATAGGAAAGGCCCACGTCGTTGAGTGTGGCAATCTTTCGGTGGATGGAAGGGATATTTTCAAAAAATTTCGTTGCCTCCTCCACGGTCATGTTCAGCACGTCATAAATGCTTTTTCCTTTGTACTTCACTTCCAGGGTCTCCCGGTTATAACGCTTGCCGCCGCAAACCTCACAGGGCACATATACATCCGGCAGAAAGTGCATCTCAATCTTGATAATCCCGTCACCGCTGCACGCCTCGCAGCGGCCGCCTTTGACGTTGAAGCTGAAACGGCCTTTGCTGTATCCCCGCGCCTTGGCATCCGTCGTCGAGGCAAACAGATCCCGGATCATGTCAAATACGCCGGTATAGGTGGCTGGATTGGAACGCGGGGTACGCCCGATCGGGGACTGATCGATGGCAATCACCTTGTCCAGCTTTTCCACGCCCTCCAGTTTTTTGAATTTCCCCGGTATCGTCCGCGCACGGTTCAGCTTCCGCGCCAGCGATTTGTAAACGATCTCATTGACCAGAGAACTCTTTCCGGAACCGGAAACGCCAGTCACACAGGTCATCACTCCCAAAGGAAATGCAACGTCAACATTCTTTAAGTTATTCTCTGCCGCTCCCCGCACAGTCAGGTAACCGCTCGCTTCCCGGCGCATTGCAGGCACCGGAATCGCAATGCGTCCGCTCAGATACGCGCCGGTAACCGAACGCTCGCAACCGATAATGTCTTCCACGCTTCCGGCTGCCACCACCTCGCCTCCATGCTCCCCGGCTCCGGGGCCAATATCCACAATATAATCGGCCGCCCGCATGGTATCTTCATCATGCTCCACCACCAGCACGGAATTGCCCAAATCCCGCAGGTGCAGCAGGGTTGCCAGCAGCTTGTCATTGTCCCGCTGATGCAGGCCGATACTAGGTTCGTCCAGAATATATGCCACCCCCACCAGGCCGGAGCCAATCTGGGTTGCCAGCCGGATTCTCTGCGCCTCTCCGCCGGAGAGCGTACCGGTCGCCCGAGAAAGCGACAGATATTCCAGTCCCACATTCAGCAGAAAATCCAGCCTGGCCTTAATCTCTTTTAAGATCTGGGCGCCGATTGATTCCTGCATGGGCGTCAGCTTTAATTCTCCCAGAAATTCACGGCAGGCCGTAATGGAAAGCTCTGTCACTTCATATATATTCTTTTCTCCTACCGTCACCGCCAGAGAACTCTTCTTCAGCCGCTGTCCCTTACACGCTTTGCAAGGGGTAATCCGCATAAAAGTCTCATATTCCGCCTTAGACGTCTCAGAAAACGTCTCCCGATAGCGCCGCTCCACATTCCTCAGAAGTCCCTCAAAGGCCACGTCATAGACGCCCTCCCCCCGCTGCCCCCGGTAATGAACCTTGATCTCCTTGCCCTTGGTGCCGTAAATCAGCACGTCATGGATCTCCTTTGGATAGTCTTCAAAAGGAGTATCCAGCCGGAAACCATATTCTTCCGATAAAGCTTTCAAAATCGCGTGGGTAAAGCTGCCCTTATCCGTACATGACTGCCACCCCATCACCATGATGGCACCCTGGGCAATGCTTAAAGACTTGTCCGGGATCATCAGGTCCTCGTCAAACTCCATCTTATATCCCAGGCCAAAGCAATCCGGACAGGCGCCGAAAGGATTGTTAAAGGAAAAGCTTCTCGGCTCCACTTCCTCAATGCTGATCCCACAGTCCGGGCAGGAAAAACTCATGCTAAAGTTCAGCGGCTCCCCGTCGATCACATCCACAATCATCAGGCCGTCTGAAAGTTTCATCACCGTCTCGATGGAGTCGGTCAGCCTTTTCTCAATTCCCTCTTTTATCACCAGGCGGTCCACCACAATCTCGATGTTGTGCTTGATATTTTTCTCCAGTTTGATCTCCTCGGACAGCTCGTACAGGTTTCCGTCAATCCTTGCCCGGACATAGCCGCTGCGCCTGGCCTGCTCCAGCAGCTTTACGTGCTCGCCCTTCCGGCCGCGCACCACCGGCGCCAGCAGCTGAATCCGCGTCCGTTCCGGCATCTCCAGAATCTGGTCTACCATCTGGTCTACCGTCTGCCTGCGGATCTCCCTGCCACACTTCGGACAATGAGGAATCCCAATCCTCGCATACAGCAAACGCATATAATCATAAATCTCCGTCACAGTCCCCACGGTAGAACGGGGATTGCGGTTCGTTGACTTCTGGTCGATGGATATGGCAGGGGAAAGTCCCTCGATACTCTCCACTTCTGGCTTCTCCATCTGCCCCAAAAACTGCCTCGCGTAGGAAGACAGCGACTCCATATAACGCCTCTGGCCTTCTGCATAGATCGTATCAAATGCCAGTGAAGACTTTCCGGAACCGCTCAGTCCCGTCAATACCACCAACTCATTCCGCGGAATATCCAACGTAATATTCTTTAAATTGTGTTCATTCGCGCCTCGTATTTTAATATACTGTTTTGCCATGATTTCAGCCTTTCCTGTCATCTTCCTTTTGAATGTTCTTATTATTCTATCACACCGTCCCCCATTTTGCAAACACTTGTTCGGTATATTTCAAAAAAGGTATACATAATTTTTATTGGAAATTTATCTTCTCTCTGTCAAAAGGGAGAGAATCCCTGCAGGCCGACCTGCCCATTATCGGCATCGTTCTGATCCTGTGCTTTTTTTGTCGCGCTGGCATCTCCGTCTCGCCTGTCGCCCCGGAAGTTACGGATTCCCGGCAGCTTTGGAAATTATTTTCTTCAGAACTGCCTGCATATATGAGAGAAATCTTTTTCTCTGCTGCCAATCTCTCTGTTTTTTATGGTTTTTCAACTCCTCGCATTAAAGCTTTCCCCAAAAAAGCCGATTAAAATCCTGATTGGGTTGGCTTATGCCTACTCCGGCCTGGCACTGTTCCTGACCGGGGCCAATGTCGGATTCATGCCTGCCGGAAGCTGTCTCGGGCAGGTGCTGGCACAGCAGAAGCATCCGGAGATTCTCATTCCTATCGCCGTCCTGATGGGTTACTTTATCATATTTTCCCTGCCGGTTACAGAAACAGCAGGCATGAGACTGATTGAGGAGGGATAATCCCTCCTCACCTGTAAATCCGCACATACGACTCTACATTCACCGCCACGTCTGCCGGGAACCGGACGCTTTCTGCCGACGCCCTGTCTGCGGAAACCGCTTCCAGCTTCCGGCAAGACAGCAGTGGCGACAGATCCAATGCCTCATTCTCCATCAGGCTGCAGGCGCGCAGATCCTCCATCCTTTCCACAAACGAAATATCGCTCAGATCGCAATCATCCAGATACAGCCTTTTTACCCCCGGAAAATGAACCAGAAAGCCGAAGTCCAGCAACTCCCCGGTAGCGGCGTCCCTTGGATGGCAATTTAAGAGCGCCAGTTCCTGAATCCCGGGATTATCCTCCAGGAGCGCGACATCCAGAATCGGTTCCAGTTCCGTCGCCGTCTCCCTTCCCAGCCAGAACTCCTCCAGTCCGGCCAGCATCAGGATCGGTTCCACTCCCACCATCTCATCGCCCCAGAAATTGTCCAGCCGCAGTTTCCTTAACTTCTTCAATCCGGCCAATGCTGAGACGTCTGTCGGCACCCCGTACTCCTTTACCGCCAGATGCAGATCCAATTCTTCCAATCCCTCGATCTCTGCCAGGCGGTCCAGGCATTCCTGCTCGCGAACGGCGATCCGTAATTTTTTCACGTTCCGCAGATGAGAAATCTCCCCTGGCAATATATACTCCTGATCCAGGAAATTCACCTGCTCCAGGCCAGGAAAGGAATCCAGCAGAGAAAGTTCTGCTTCCTCCCCAGTATAAACAGACAATTCCTTCAACCCGGTCAGAGTTTTTAAAAAGCCGCAGTCTTCCAGCATCACATGATCGATATAGATGCTCTGCAACCCTGACAGCTGCGCAAGCTTTTCCAACCCTGTATAAGTCTCTCCGCACCTCAGATGCAAACGTCTCAGCTTTGTACATGCCTCTATCCCGCTGATATCGGCATTTCCATGGGACATATTCGTGTCTACCACCAGTTCTTCCAGATTTTTAAGCTGTCCGATCCCCTCCAGATTGCTCCCCATAAGGCCAAGATTCAGTATTTTGATATATTCCGGATTCAACGTTCCAAATACCGTATCCAGCCGGTCATCCGTATCCACACGGCTGATTCTGCTGTCCGGAGAAAATTTCAGCAGCGAGAGCCAGACCGTATCGGTAGTATCGATCCGGGTCAGGCCGGTAAACATGGTATAGTCCGATGGCCAGCTGACCCGCTTTGTCCGATACGTCCACGTCTTTACGGTTTCCTGAAACTCTTCCTCGCTGCCACAATCCTCATAATTGGTAAAGCTATAAGAGATCACATTGAAATCCTCGCTGCCCTCCCGCTCATAAGAGCATCGCAGGTATCGGATGGAAGCAAACTCCTCCGGTGTGATCTCTTTATACTCCTTTTCAAAAATATCCTTACAGAATATCACCAGCAATTCTCCGTGCGCATCCACCGGCAAGTCATTATCCGACGTGGAAAACACGGATTTTTTCGCCGCAATATTGAATCCCAGGACAATCAGGGTAATCAGTGCGCCCACAACCAGAAACAGGATCAAAGTGTTCCTGGTATTATTGACCGCCCTGTACATCTCCTCATTGCCGCTGTAATCCACCTGGACATGGACAATCGTCCCCTTCGCCTCGTCAATTAGATATTTCTGCCCGCAATAAGGACAACGTGCATGGGTTTTGTCCACCAGTTCCAGAGAAGCGCCGCAGTTCTGGCACTCCAGTCTTAAAAGTTCCGCTTTCTCATTTTGATTGGAAGTCCGGATCACATAATCCTTCTCATTCTCTACTTCCTTTCCAGAATGATTCGGTTCCCATAGTTCTCTTCCCACTTCTCCCACTGCTCCTTTGTTATATACCATGCAGTCTTTCCTTCTATATAAAAGCGTCTCAGAGAAGGCAGAGACAGCAACTCTTCTATAATAGCCGCAGCATCCTCCTCTTCCATCACCACATAGTACAGATATAATTCTTCCAGTTGCTCAAATCCGTCAAAAACAGTACCATCCTCCAGCGTCGCCTCCGACAAAACCAGGCGCTCTACTCCCCTTAGGTCCTCCATAAAAGAGAAATCCTTACGTTCGTTTGCCTTTAAAATGGCAACCTCCTTAAGGGTATCCGGATTCACCGCCGAAAAAAACTGCGGTGTTCCATATTTGGACATGCCATCCACACAGACAATCCCCTGCAGTACGTTTCCTTCCGGCAGGACATAATTCTCCCATCCTCCGGTGTATAACTCCAGACGGGTCAGTCCTGTAAAATACTGCACGTTCGTAGGTGAAAAATCATCTGTCTTTCCAGCTATCTCAATCGTGTGCAAAGTTTCTTCAAAACGAGCGGCATCCGGATAATCATAATAGTCCTCATAACTGTAAGTAAAACGGTATTTCTTTTCTCTTTCAATTTTCAGGTACCGGATTCTGGCCAGATCTTCCGGACTGATATCCGCAACCGGCTTCTCGTAAGCCTCCATCAGAAAATCCCGAAACACCACGGAAAAACGACTGGCCGAGACCACCAGCCGCCCGGTATAAAATTGATATCCCGTCATGACAACTGCCGCTATCACAATCATCACAACAGCACAGAGCACAACCATCCTGCCTGCCGACACCTGAACCGATATCCTATGGGTCCGGTCCGCGGAAATGTAGTAAGTCCTCCCGCAGGAAGCACACTGATAGAGATAAGGATTCTTCCTCTCCAGCTCTCCCCCGCAGGAAGTACAGAACCCTGGCTCCGTCTTCCCCTTTTTCTGTTCCGGTTCCTGCTGCCCGCCGCTATGCTTATGTATCATGATCCCGCCTTGCTCCTCCTCACTTTTGGCTGTCTGCTTTTCCTGGCTTCAGCTGGTAAGATTTTACCATAACAATCCTCAAATGACAAGCGATTGCGCGATGTCCGCACCTTTCCATGGAGGAATTAAGTTACTGTTCACAGAAAAAAACTCCGCAAAAAGCCAGGCAGCAGATTACGCTCCGCCCCTGGCTTTCTAATGTACCTTTATCCTCTTTTCTAGTGTACTGACTCATTTGCATTTCGCCAAATGAGCCAGTGCACTAGTCCTGCGCAAATAAGACGATCTTCCGCACGCCGCCCTCTTCGTCTGTCCATATCAGACAGGTGGAAGACTCCGTCACGTCAGACAGCGTTACCAGGTTCCTCGTCAGATAAGGAAGTATCTGGCAATCAGCAGGCACATGATAAACAGTCCCGTCTGTTGTTGTCAGGCTCCAGTTTCCATCCGCCTTTTCCTGCATGGACTTCACCTGTACATAATCCGGCACCCGGAAGTCATCCGGCGCCTGGCAAATCACCATCTCCGCCGTCGTCATCGGCGGCAGGCTCATGGTCATCGCCGGGCCAATATATGCGTAGATAAATTCGCCCTCCTGAATTGCATTCAGCATTACCGGATAGCCGTTCTCCGCATCCAGCACACGGGAATATCCGTCGCTGATATTCAAAACAATCTCTCCTGGAAAAGAAATACCAGACTGGTTGTCGATACGGATTATCCCGTCTTCCACTCCTAATACCGGTCCCCAAATCCGAATCACATCCCAGCTGTCTGCCTGCTGTTGCGAGCCAGGCCCTCCCGCGTCTTCCTGCCCGGCGCCGCCAGCCAGAATTGTCGGGGACTGGGTGGCATCCTCGCCGGCAAAGCCACCCGCTTCCGTCTCTTCTTCGGCTACAGCCGGCGCCTGCGCCTGCACCAGGCTTGCATATCCAAGCGCCAACACACCCGTACAGCACATCGCTGTCAGCACATTTTTCATTGTCCTCTTCATCATAAATCCTCCCGCATCTATCTGTTATGTCTTGCTATCTGAGAGTATAACAGAACCCTCTCTGCAAAGCTATTGATAAATGCAGAAGTTTCTCTTACAAATTTATTACTGCCATTTGGGCATGCCGTTTCTATTATTTTGCCGCTTTCAGCAGCTGTTCGATGTCACTGATGCAGCCTCCGCATACGGTTCCTGCCCCGGTAGATTCCTGAATGTCTTCCACGGTCTTTGCGCCGCTTTCTATCGCATCCATAATCTCACCGGCAGTCACTCCCATACAGTTACATACGATATCATCCCGATTCATCGTCATTCCTCCTGACACATTCTGTCTTATTTTCTGCACGGCATCTGATCTCAGATGTCCGGCCTGATCCTAATATACCCCATCCATTCAGATTTTATCCTTTTTTCATTGACTTTCCCTTCATCTCTGGTTATTATATTTTGTACACCCTTTTTTCATTCTGTATAACATACCATGAAGGAGGTACATAATGGAAGCATCCAAAGTATATTTTACCGATTTCCGCACCAAAGCCTTTGGTGACGGACTTCCCACAAAACTGCAGAAGCTTCTGCGCAAAGCTGGAATCGGCAATATTGATATGGAGGGCAAATTTGTAGCCATCAAGCTTCACTTTGGGGAATTGGGCAACATCAGCTATCTTCGCCCGAACTATGCCCGCGCCGTAGCTGATCTGGTGAAGGAGCTGGGAGGCAAGCCTTTCCTTACCGACTGCAATACCATGTATCCCGGTAGCCGCAAGAATGCACTGGAGCATCTGGAATGCGCCTGGCAAAATGGCTTTACTCCCCTGACCGTCGGCTGCCCGATCCTGATTGGCGACGGCCTTAAAGGCACGGACGACATCGGGGTTCCTGTAGCCGGCGGCGAGTATGTTACCGAAGCCCGGATCGGCCGCGCCATCATGGATGCCGATGTTTTTATCAGCCTGACGCATTTTAAGGGGCACGAGATGACCGGCTTTGGCGGCGCTATCAAGAATATCGGCATGGGTTGCGGTTCGCGTGCCGGCAAGACGGAACAGCATTCCAACGGCAAACCTCATATTACCGAAGAACTTTGCCGGGGATGCCGCCGCTGCTTACGGGAATGCGCCAACAACGGTCTGGCTTTTGATGAAAACACTAAGAAAATGCGCGTGAATCAGGACAACTGCGTCGGCTGTAGCCGCTGCCTGGGGGCCTGTAATTTTGATGCGATCGAATTTAATGACAGCAATGCCAACGCCGTCTTAAACTGCAAGATGACCGAGTACACCAAGGCTGTCGTGGACGGCCGTCCTCATTTTCACATTTCCCTGGTCGTGGATGTATCCCCCAACTGTGACTGCCACGGAGAAAATGATGTCCCCATCCTGCCCAATATCGGAATGTTTGCATCCTTTGACCCGTTGGCGCTGGACCAGGCCTGCGTGGATGCCTGCCTGGCCGCAAAACCCATGCCTCACAGCCAGCTTTCCGACCATCTGGCTCAGCCCGGTTTCCATGATCACCACGATCATTTCACCAATTCCGCTCCTGAGTCCGAATGGAAGTCCTGCCTGGAGCATGCCGAGAAGATTGGCCTTGGAAGCCGCCGCTACGAGTTGGTTTCCCTATCTTAATAAGTTGGGAAGGACTTTTCAAGCCGCCCGGGCCCGTCTCCTTTTGTCCGGGCGGCTGATGGCCTTCGTTCCCCACTTGTTTATTTTTCTCTGATTTCCCTCTTGCATTCTTCTCTCAAACCAGCTATAATAGAAGCCGTCTTCACTATATCTTGTGTTTTATCTTCAATGCCAAAACTATTTATAGTGATTTTATACGATAGCTTTCTATGGGAGGTATACCATGATTTTAAAAGTCATCAAACGCAACGGCGAAGAAGTTTCTTTCGAGATCTCCAAGATCAAGAACGCCATCACCAAGGCTAACCACGAGATTCCCAAGATTCACCAGCTCAACCCCTATCAGATCGACGCTATTGCCGAGACGATTGAAAAGCAGCTCCATGAACTGCCGCACGCGGCAAATGTGGAAGATATCCAGGATATGGTGGAAAAAGGCATCATGGAAATGCGCGGCTATGAAGTCGCTCAGAAATACGTCCGTTACCGCTTCAAGCGCGAACTGGCCCGTAAAGCCAACACCACGGACAACGGTATCCTTTCCCTGATCGACCGCATGAATGAAGAGGTCAAGCAGGAGAACTCCAATAAGAACCCGGTAATCAACTCCACTCAGAGAGATTACATGGCCGGCGAGGTCAGCAAAGATCTGACCATGCGTCTGCTGCTGCCGGAGGAAGTAGTCCGCGCTCACAGAGAGGGCATCATCCACTTCCATGATTCCGACTACTTTGCCCAAAGGGAACACAACTGCGACCTGATTGATCTGGAGGACATGCTTCAAAGCGGCACAGTCATCAGTGAAACCATGATTGAGAAGCCTCACTCCTTTTACACCGCCTGCAATATTACCACCCAGATCGTAGCTCAGGTGGCCAGCAACCAGTACGGCGGGCAGACGTTTACCTTGTCCCATTTAGCCCCCTTTGTGGAAGTCAGCCGCAAAAAAATCCGTGAAAACACCATCAAACTGCGCAAAGAATTAGGCGAGCCTCTGGACGAACGGATTATCGACCGGATCACGGAAGAACAGCTGAGGGATGAGATCACCCGTGGCATCCAGACGATTCAGTATCAGCTGATCACCCTTATGACCTGTAATGGCCAGGCTCCTTTTGTAACCGTGTTCATGTATCTGGGAGAGGTTCCCGAAGGCCGCACCCGCAACGATCTTGCCATGATTATCGAAGAGGTGATGCGTCAGCGGATGCAGGGCGTCAAAAACCAGCATGGCGTGTGGATTACCCCCGCATTCCCCAAGCTGATCTATGTGCTGGACGAAGACAATATCACCCCGGATTCTCCTTACTGGTATCTGACGGAACTGGCTGCCCGCTGCACCGCCAAACGCATGGTGCCGGATTATATTTCCGCCAAGGTCATGAAAGAGTTGAAACGCGGCGATGTCTACCCCTGCATGGGTTGCCGCTCCTTCCTGACCGTAGAGGATTCCCAGAAAAATGCAGACGGAAGCCACAAATTCTATGGCCGTTTCAACCAGGGTGTCGTCACCATCAATCTGGTGGATGTGGCCTGTACCGCCGCCGGCGACATGGACGTATTCTGGCAGGTGCTGGATGAACGGCTGGAATTATGCCACCGGGCATTGCGCTGCCGCCATGAACGGCTTCTTGGTACTCCTTCTGACGTGGCTCCTATCCTCTGGCAGAACGGCGCGCTGGCCCGTCTGGAAAAAGGCGAAAAGATTGATAAGCTTTTGTATAATGGCTATTCCACCATCTCCCTGGGCTATGCCGGCCTCTGCGAGATGACGATGCGCATGATGGGAAAGCCTCATACCGACCCAGAGGCCAAAGAATTCGCATTAAACGTAATGCAGCGTCTCAATGACAAATGCGCCGAGTGGAAAGCTGCAGAGAATATCAGCTATTCCGTATACGGCACTCCCATGGAATCCACTACCTACCGCTTTGCCAAATGCCTGCAGAAACGTTTCGGCATCATCCCGGGTGTAACCGACAAGAATTACATCACCAACAGTTATCATGTCCATGTAAGCGAAGAAATTGACGCCTTTGCCAAACTCCGGTTTGAAGCGGATTTCCAAAAGCTGTCCCCCGGCGGCGCTATCAGCTATGTGGAAGTCCCCAATATGCAGCATAACATCCCTGCTGTTTTAAGCGTTATGCAGTTCATCTATGAAAATATTATGTATGCAGAGTTAAACACGAAGAGCGATTATTGCGAATGCTGCGGGTTCGACGGCGAGATTCAGGTTATGGAGGATGAATCCGGCAAGCTGGTCTGGGAGTGTCCTAACTGCGGCAACCGCGACCAGAATAAGCTCACCGTGGCCCGCCGTACCTGCGGCTACATTGGCACTCAGTTCTGGAACCAGGGCCGTACTCAGGAGATTCGTGATCGGGTGCTTCATTTGTAGATACTTTTATCGGGTTTATGGCGGGGGTACGCAGCCGTGAAACATGCCGCCAAAGGCGCCGAGGCCAGGCCAGGTTCGGCTCCCGTTTCGGGTCAGCTGTCTCTAAGGCAAAAAGGCGGCAGTCACGGTGAAGCGTTCTTACGCAGCCGTGTCTTCGCACGTTGCTGCTACCTCAAAGGGATTCGTACAACTGCCGCCTTTTTACCTAAGACACAGCAAGACCCTGCAAATGTCGCCGAACCTGGCCTGGCCTCGGCGCCTTTGGCGGCATGCTTCACGGCTGCTGGTTACTGGCCTGCTAGGCCTGCTTTTTGGGGCCTTCCCACTCGAAAAAACGTTCTGCGTGCTTGCTCCAAACAATATATTAGAATCTCGTACAATAGAATCCCGTACAATAGAATCCCGTACAAGATCTGCGATGTTTCTAAGAATACAACTCCCCCACGACCGAAAAAAATAGAATAACCTATCAAAAAAACTGAACTCCCGCGCCCTGACCGATCGAGAAAGTGTAGCCAAAAACAGGCCAGGGGTTGGCAGGGATTGGCGACGTTTGGAGGGGATTAGTACTTCCTGGGCAAAAAGACGGCAGTTGTACGAATCCGTTGCCGTAGCAGCAACGTGCGAAGACACGGCTGCGCAAGAATGCCTCACCATGACTGCCGTCTTTTTGCCCTGGAAGCACTTTCCCCGGAAACTGGAGCCAGTCCCTGCCAACCTCTGGCCTGTTTTTTCAACACCCCTCCCCAGAATCCCCACAAAAAAGTCATTTTTTCTCCCTTCCCCTTTCCCTCCAAAGGTGGTACAATATTCCCAGAAAACTTTCATGCGTTTACATACGCAGCACCAGGCATAAAACAGACGAGGAGTATCAGAATATGGAACACGCTATTATCTTCCACGTACTCGGGATTCCCGAGACCTCTGACGAGGCGGCTATCAAATCCGCCTATCTCAATTTATTAAAAACCACCAATCCGGAGGACGATCCGGAAGGTTTCAAACGTCTTCGGGAAGCTTACGAGGGCGCTATTGCTTATGTTCGTCAGCCCCGGCAGGAAGAGCAGAAAGAAAAGACCGAGATCGATCTCTGGATTGACCGTATCGACCAGGTCTATCTCGATGTTCGGCGGCGCAGACAGATACAGGCATGGCAGGAATTGCTCTCAGATCCTCTCTGCGAAGATCTGGATACCTCTTTGCAGACGCGGGAGGCGCTGATGGCCTACCTGATGGATCATATCTATCTGCCGCAGACCATCTGGCAGCTGCTCGACCAGACCTTCCAGATCCGGGAAGACCAGGAATCCTTAAGGCAGCTGTTTCCGGAAAACTTTATGAATTACGTTCTTTATTACATAGAGAATCCGGAAGCCATTGATTTTGACCTGTTCCAGGTCCTGGATGCGGACTCCATGGCCGCCGACGATTATATCCGCAATTATCTGTCCCTCCGGCGGCAGATCAGCCAGCGGCAGCTGGAGGGTTGCTCGGCAAAGCTGGATGAACTGGCTGCCTTCCGGCTTTATCATCCTTACGAGGATGCGGAACGGCTGCGAATTCTTACCGATGCTTTAGAAACCTTCCGTGAAAACAAACTGGCGCAACCGGACAATCCGGAGGAGAATGCCCGTATTCTGGCCGAAGGCATGATCTGCGCGGTAAAGCTTGCCGGTGCTGCTTCTGCGGATGATCTCACATATTCCACCAGTCGGGAAAGCAGTTCATTCCGGCTGCTGGCTGACACTGCCCGGACACTGGCCGACCGGCTCACAGCCTCTGCCGACGCGGATGACTATGTCCTTCTCTACTGTGCGTTTGCCTACTGGGCCCTGGACGAGAAAGAAAAAGCCGCCGGACTCTGGCAGCAGCTTCTGGACCGGCTTCCTACCCATTATATGGCCAAGCTTGGCATGGTGCGTTACCTGATTGACAAAAAGGAGTACTATGAAGCCAAAGAGCGGATGCTGCAGCTTCTGGATATGGACGGGCAGGATGAGGAAGTCCTGGCATTGATGAGTTTTACCAATGATGCCCTTATCCAGGAATATCAGGCATCCTTAGACAACCCGGACATTGACGAAACCACCCGTAAAAATGATACCATTGAGTTGGGATGGTGCCTGTTCCAGAATGAACGCCCGGAAGATGCCGTCGCACTGCTGGACCAGTTTTCGTTTGATGACGAGACCGAGTATTCTTATGAGAATCTTTACGGCCGCCTGCTTTACCGGATCGATCGTTATACCCAGGCGCTTCCCCACCTCCTGCGCTGGCTGGAACTGATCCGCCAGACGACGGATGATGGCTCCGAGGAAAACCGCAAACGTATCTCTCGCGAATTCCAGGCATGCCATCTTTTGAGCGGATGCTACCACGAACTAAAGGATCAGGAAAAATCCTTGCAGTATGTAGAGACTGCCGCAAGTGCTGCCACAAACCTGCGTGACAAGCTGGCTGCCATGCAGTATAAGGCTTACCTCCTTTTCCAATATGAAGAATACGAACGCTGTATCGATGCCTGCGACCAGGTAATCGCTGAGGACGGAGGGTATTATCCCGCTTATGTCCAGAGGCAGGAAGCGGCTTACGAGTTGCGCAAAGGGCAGCAGGTCGTTGACGACTATTATAACGCAATCAACATTTTCGCCGGCCATTACAAGCCGTACCTGCTTGCCGCCCAGGTATTTTTCTATCATGACCAGTTCCAGGATGCCAAGGGCGTGCTGGACCGCGCGCGGGAAAACCAGGTGGAATTCAGTCCCTGCCTGCGCCTTTACGAAGTCAAGATCCTGCGCAACCTGGCAGAAAACCGGCAGGATCGGGAAAAAATCTTTCCGCTTGCCTCTGCTCTTTTTTCCGAGCGGGAGAATCCGGATACGGATATCGAAGACTTATCTGAAATTGAGTACGAAATCGGACTTCTGCACTGGGATAACAATGACCTGGAAAAAGCGCTTGCGCATCTTTCCACTGCCATTGAGCAGAATCCTGACCGGATGCAGTATCGGATGATCCGCGGCCATATCCATTTGGATCACGGGAAATATAAGGCGGCCCTGGCGGATTATGCGGTCGCCAGGCAGCAATATGAAGATTCTGCGGTCCTTCATTACAATACCGGTTTGTGCCAGGAAGCGCTCGGCATGAAAGTATTGGCCATGGAATGCTATGAAGAGGCCCTCAAGCATAAGGAGATCCACCGGGAGGCCTGCGAAAAGCTGGCTGACTATTATAAAGAACGCTATCAGGACGAAAATAATCCCGAAGATTTCCAGAAAGCAGTCGCCTACATGGACCGGCAGATCAATGCCCGCCCCACCTGCCATGATCTCGTTCATCGTGGTTTGTTCTATATGCACAACATGGACATTGACGAAGCCATCCGTGATTTTGAAGAAGCCTTAAAGTATGGCCCGGATGAGTGGGTGATCTACAACAATATCGGCTGCTGCTATGAGCGTCTCGGGGATTTCCGAAAAGCCATCTCCTATTTTGAACAGGCGCTCGAGCATCTGGGAGATAAGAAAAGCCAGCTTCCCTACAGCAACCTCGCCGACTGCTACGAAGCATTGGGCGACTACCAGAAATCGATCGAGTGCTACCAGGAAAATCTGAAAAACGAACCGGAAGACAAGACCATTTTCAAGGAACTCGGTTTTTTATACCGCTATCTGGGAGATTATAAACAGGCGATAAAATATTTTGAAAAGGACCCGGACAATAACTCCTACTACGCCCGTATCGGTGATGTGCAGTACCTGCAGGGACATACCGCCCGCGCGTTGCTTACTTACAAAAAGGGGGTTCAGGCTGCCAAAAAAGAACAGAAATCAGACCGCTACAGCGATCTTGCCTCCTACTACAAAGATCAGCTGATGGACTTTAAAAAAGCGGAGGCCTGTTATCTGAAAGCCTTGGCCATCGAGACAGATCCCGACGAACTGCATGAACTGGAATGGGAACTGGCTTCCCTTTGCTTCCGCATGAGGCGTTTTAAAGACGCCAAACTGCATGCGCAAAAATCCTTAGAACATTTTTCCCGTACCAAATGGGCCTCTGAGGAGATTTACCTGAACTACCGGCCTTACCGGCCGGCCCGTCTGATGCGCCACGCCTGGATCTACATCTGTCTGGGCGAGACAGAAAAGGGCCTGAGTTATTTTCGCCAGATGAACGAATGCCTGCGCTGTCGGCAATGCCGTCATCAGGTATGCTTTGAAGGTTATCTGTACCTGGCTATGTACTATGAGGCCATCGAAGATTATGGGCAGGCAGTTGCCTACTACGAAAAGACTCTGGAAGTGAATCCTCACAGCATCACCGCACGGGCCACACTGACCCATCTACAGAAACAATTGGCAAAGAAAAAGTAATATCGACACAATAGAAAGGCAGATTATGATTATCGGAATTGATCTTGGGACCACCAACAGCCTGGTGGCCTGCTTTACGGAAGACGGGCCGAAAATTATTCCCAACCGGCTCGGCAAGCATCTGACTCCTTCTGTCGTCAGCATCGATGAAGAGGAGCAGGTCTATGTGGGAGAATCCGCCGTGGAGCGCAGCCTGCTTTATCCTGGCAGCGCTGCCTCCGTATTCAAGCGGGATATGGGCAGCAAAAAGCAGTTTCAGCTGCTTCACAAAACATTTCTGGCAGAAGAGCTGTCTGCCCTGGTGCTGCGCGTCCTTAAAGAGGACGCAGAAAGCTACCTTGGTGAGGAGGTGACGGAAGCCGTCATCAGCGTCCCTGCCTACTTTAACGACCAGCGGCGCAAGGCTACGAAACGGGCCGGAGAAATGGCCGGCCTGAAGGTAGAACGAATTATCAGCGAACCCACGGCTGCCGCTATCGCCTATGGGTTGTATCAGAATCACGATTCCGCCCGTTTCCTGGTATTTGACCTGGGGGGCGGTACCTTCGACGTCTCAATCCTGGAGTTATTCGACACAATCTTAGAGGTGCGTGCCGTAGCCGGAGACAACTTCCTGGGCGGCGAGGATTTCACAGCCGTGTTGGAAACCATGTTTTTTGACAAGTATCCGCAGCTGGACCGCCTGTCACTGAATGAAAAGGTTCTGCGGCACATTCACAAACAGGCAGAACAGTGCAAGCTGGGTTTCTCGGATAAACGCGTATCCATGATGCGCTGCCGGATTGATGAGGAAACCTATGAATTAGAGGTAGATCTGGCCAAATATGAAGAAGCCTGTAATGATCTTCTGGAACGCATCCGCAAACCGGTAAAGCGCAGCCTGGCAGACGCCCACGTACGCCTGTCGGATATTGATAAGGTGGTTTTGGTCGGCGGCGCCACCAAGAGCCCTATCGTGCGCCGCTTTGTGAGCAAGCTTTTCAAAATGCTGCCGGATACCAATATCAACCCGGATGAAGCCGTCGCTCTCGGCGCTGCCATTCAGGGCGCCATGAAAGAACGCAAGGAGGCAATCAAAGAAGTCATCCTGACCGATGTCTGCCCCTTCACTCTGGGGACTGAGGTGGTCCGGGAATGGGCCGATAACCGCTACGAGAACGGCGTCTTCTGCCCCATTATCGAACGCAACACCGTAATTCCGGCCAGCCGTACGGAACGCCTCTATACCGTGCGCGACAACCAGGATAAGATCCGCGTCAACGTCCTGCAAGGAGAAAGCCGCTTTGCAGCCAACAACCTGTCCCTGGGCGAACTGCTGATCGATATCCCTGCTGCCAAAGCCGGTCAGGAGGCCGTTGACGTCACTTATACTTATGATATCAACTCTCTTCTGGAGGTAGAGGTCAAGGTCGTCTCCAACCAGAATGTGATGAAAAAAGTGTTCTTCGGCCGGGATATCGATATGACGCCGGAGGAGATCGAAGAACGGCTAAAGACACTTTCCTACCTGAAAATCCATCCCAGAGACCGGGAAGAAAACAAATACCTGCTGTTGAGGGGGGAACGCATCTATGAAGAAAGCCTGGGAGAAGACCGTCTGTTTGTGGAATCTGCGATCCGCAAATTTGAAAAAGCATTGAACACCTACGATCAGGGAATCATAGAAGAAGCCAAAAACGCCTTTAAAGAATTTCTTGAAATGATGGAGGAGCCGTAACCGGCTCCTCGTTTTATCCAAAAATTGAAAATCATTATCAAAATCATGAATAATATTTCTTACTCATGGAGAATCCCCGGCCCCGCACCTCGCTGACCCGGCTGACCACCAGAAAGCTTTCCGGGTCAATCCCGCGAATCAGCTTCTCAACCTGAGGAAGTTCCCGGTTTGAGATTACACTGAAAATCATCTGCGTCTCCTGATGCAGATAACCTCCCTCGCCGTAGATCATCGTCACTCCGCGATCCAGCTGCCGCAAGATAGCATCCCGGACTTTTTCAGGATAACGCGTCACTACCTTTACCTCCGTGCGCGCTGTCCCCATCAGCATCAGTTTATCCAGCACCACCGTATAAGTCAGCACCAGCAGAATGCCGTACAAAAGCTTCTCCGATGTACTCCAGAAAGCCTGCGCCAACAGGATACAAAAGTCAAACACATAGAGACTGACAGATACCGGAATCCGGAAATAACGGTTCAGCACCAGCGGCGGGATATCCATGCCGCCGGTTGACGCGCCCGCACGGATTACAATTCCCAAAGACAGTCCGATCCCCAGGCCAGAAAACAGGGTGCACAATAAAATATCCTGCGTAATCACCAGATCTCCCAGCAGCCGGTCAAACAATTCCAACGCTATCGGATAAGTAAATGTGCTGATCAGTGTCGTGATTGCAAAGGTTTTCCCTAACAGGACATAACCTGCCGCCAGCATCAAAATATTAAATACCAGAACAAACAGAGACACCGGTATTCCCAGGCTGTGATTCATCGCCAGTGCGATTCCTGTAGTCCCCCCTGTCACAAGTCCTGCCGGCAAAAGAAACAGCTTCACAGCCAGAGCGTATAACATATTTCCCGCCAATACCATCGCCAGCATCCTTGGAGTATGAAATAAACCTGCTTTCTTCCCCATCTTTTCTCAATGTCCTCCTGAATTTTCCACATTCTGCGCGTATCCGGATCGCTCCGAAACAGAACCAAAAAAATACGCCTGACAGAGAATTTTCCCTGACAGACGTGGATCGAGGCGTTTGCCTAATACATTTTCATTATAATAGGCATAAGAGAAAAAATCAAGATTTTTTCTTTGAAATTTCTTGTGTAATTTCTTGCGCTACCGCTGCCGCCTCCCGCGCAATCTCCAGTTCCTCATTGGTGCGGACCACCAGGACATTCACCCGGGAGGCCCCGTCTGTGATCCGAAACGCCTCCCCCTGATCCCGGTTCCTCACCTCGTCAATATGGATTCCTAAAAATTCCAGGTAATTACAGATCTCCTGCCGGATGTCCGAATCGTTTTCTCCTACCCCGGCCGTAAACACAATGTTATCGACCCCATTCATCGCCGCCGCATAACTCCCCACATATTTCGCCACCTTATAGGCAAAAATCTCCCGGGCCAGAGCGGCCTTCTCGTTGTATTTGATCTCCGCATCTTTCAGTTCCCGGAAATCACTGGAATAGTTCTTGGAAATCCCCAGCACTCCCGACTCCTGGTTCAGAATCGCCATGATCTGCGAGAAGTCCAGATTCTCTTTCTTTGCCAGAAACTCCAGCGCCCCCGGGTCCACATCCCCACACCGGGTTCCCATCACCAGGCCCTCCAGAGGGGTGAAACCCATGGAATTGTCAATAACCTGACCATATTTAACCGCACTGATGCTGGCGCCATTTCCCAAGTGGCAGACAATCGTCTTCACCTGCCTGGGGTTCTGTCCCAGAAACTCCGCCGCCCGCTGCGATACGTATTTATGGCTGATTCCGTGAAAGCCATAACGACGAATCTTGTATTTTTCATAATAGCGGTAGGGAAGGCCATATAAAAAAGCCTTCGGCTCCATCGTCTGATTAAATGCCGTGTCAAACACACCTACCATCAAAGTCTCCGGCATCAGCCTTTGGCATGCCTCCACCCCTACCAGGTTCGCCGGATTGTGAAGCGGCGCCAGGTCGTTGCACTCCGTCATCGCCTCAATCACCTCGTCTGTGATTACCACAGAACCGGTAAACCTTTCTCCGCCATGCACCAGGCGGTGCCCGATCACATCAATCTCCCGGAAGCTGCCAACCACGCCTTTCCCTGCGTCCACCAGCATATCCAAAAGAGTATGGACTGCCTGCGTGTGGTTCTCCATCTTCACGCTCTCCCGGATGGAAACTCCCCTTGAGGTCCGATAGGTAAAGCTGCCGTCAATGCCGATTCGCTCACATAAGCCTTTTGCCAAAACTTCCTCGCTCTCCGAGTCAATGACCTGGAATTTCAAAGAAGAACTCCCGCTATTGATCACCAATATCTTCATAATAAGATGTCTTCCTCCTCCCCATCCGGAAAATTCAGTTTTACCACATTCTATCATGTCCCTCTGCCGATTGCAAGTTACGCTTTTCCCGATTTCTGCTGATATTCAGCCATCTGACGAAACAATTTTTTCTTGATGCTCTTTAGTTTTTCCTTAAAATGCCGATATAGTTTATAAATGGTATACCCATAAAATAAGCAAAAAGGAAAAAGGAGGACTTTTCTATGCAGGTTAACAGCCAGGATTATGTTGTCCGGCAATATTCACAGAATAGCCGGTCCACACAGACCAGTTCCGTCAACAGCACATCCGCAAAGGCTTCTGGGAACGCCACTGAAGCCACCACGCAGACTACTGCACCGGATGTAGACCGTGTTGAATTCAGCCAGGGTTCCGACGTCACCAAAATGAGTGATTCCGACCGCGCTGCACTGGTTAAAAGTTTAAAGGATGATCTGGACAGCCAGATGTCCCGTTTCACCAATATGATGACCCAGACGTTCCAGAAGCAGGGCATTACCGCTGCCTCCCTTCAGGGCGACAACTTCTGGAAATTCATGGCCAGCGGCAACTACACTGTGGATGCCAAGACAAAAGCCGAAGCCGAGCAGGCAATTTCTGAGGATGGTTTTTGGGGCGTTAAGCAGACTTCTCAGCGTATCTTCGATTTCGCTGCCGCTGTAGCCGGTGACGACGTTGAGACTATGAAGAAGATGCAGGCTGCCGTAGAAAAAGGTTTTGAGCAGGCCGGCGCTGCCTGGGGCGGAGATCTTCCCTCCATCTGCGGCGATACCCATACTGCTGTCAACAAACTGTTTGACGACTACTACGCCAGTCATTAAGACTCATCACGAAAGGCCAGCATCCCAGCTTCACGTTTTCCGCTGGATGCTGGCTTTTCTTCTGTCAATTGATTTCACTACTACAATACTTAAAAGAGGAGAAAAAGTTATGTTCAACAAAAAGTTCCGGCATCGGGCGCTAATCTTCTGTCTGCTTGCCATCTGTTCCATGCTGCTTTTACAGGGTTGTGGCGGTTCTGGCAAATCCGACGCCGGCAGTTCCAATAATTCCGGCAGTTCCAATGACGACAAATCCCCGGAGGAGGATTACCTCTCTAAAATGAAAGAATTCTCATCTCCGGACAAATCCGTCTCTATTTATCTGGATCAGGATTGGGAGGAAGAAGATCTGCAGATGGATTCCTGGCTGGGAGCCGGAAGCAAAAGGGGTGATAAAGCCGTTGTTATCACGCAGTTCCCAAAAACAGGCGCCAACAAAATGGCCGATTCCCTGGATTCTGTCATTGAAATGTTTGAATCCAGCTACGCGATCTCCGACAAAACCGATGCCGATGCCCCGGCCATTCCGGATATGAGCGGGATTACCGCTGTCCGCTGCAAGATGAACGCCGGCGGCGAATCCGCAGATGCCTATACGATCTATGGAGAAACCGACTATGCCTACTATGCAATGTCTTATATCGCAGACAAGATGACGGATGATGACATCGCCTCCTTCAAGGCTTCCTGTTCCAAATTCCATGAGGAAGCGCCTGAGGCAGAAAATAACTTTTCTGCTGAGATGACTGATACCATCCGCTGGTTCAATGCTTCCTACGCGATTCTTACCGACTTAAACAGCTGGGACTACAATCTATTCGGAGGCCTGCCGGCCAATGACGATTCCCAGGCCGTTGTCCAGCAGATGCTCCCGGAATGGTGGGATGTAACCGACCGCGCCAGTGCCGACGAGACCTTGGAATGGATCTTAGCCGAAGGCCATCGGACCAATTTTGCGGAAGAGATGAAGACTCTGGAAGAAAACGGCGTTTCTGCTAGTACCTCTTCGGAAGATCTGATTGCCATGCTCTCCAATGACTATGGCTTTGATGAGGATGAGGCCCAGTCCTATGCCAATGCCTACGCCATGTACACCGAGTTTGGTCCGGATGCCATCTCTGGCTGGGATTACTGCCGTGCGATGAATCTGCTTGGATATTACTACATCGCAGGCCACTACTCCGAGCAGGAAGCGTTGGACAAATCTCTGGAGGTCGCACAGACCATCCAGCCGCTGTTTGAGTCTTGGGATGAGCTGATTGATAGTTATTTGCGCGGTTATGAATATTGGGCTGGCGGAGACAGTGAAGAACGCCGGGCTATATATGAAGAGATTAAGACACGGGAGGATAATCCTTTCCAGGTTGATTTTAAGATGGAGTTGGAGAAAACCTGGTAGGGTGGTGTTCCCGAGAGGTACGTGGTCTCGAGAGGTACGTGATCTCGAAAGGTACGTTCCCAAAAAAGGTTCCCTGGGTTTGCGGTTTCGGAGGCAGAAACTCTAACCTTGCGGAAATCTGCTAAGTGCAGGAGGAAAAATCCAAAACTCGCTTCGCTCAAACAGTTGGATTTTTCTTCCTAACGCAGATTCCCGCAAGCTAAGAGTTTCTACACCTCCTGCAAATGCAAACCCAGGGAACCTTTTTTGGGAACTGTTTGTTTCTGACATGCTGGGTTTTCTTGGGTTTTCTTGGGTTTTCTTGGGTTTTCTTGGGTTTTCTTGGGTTTTTCTTTCTTTGGGGAGAAGTGTCCTTGCTTTATTCTTGTTTTATTTTTGCTTTTTGAGTTGATTGGGTAGAGGGACTGGGAAGTTGGGGGTTATAATTCCTGCCATTGGATGCAGGTTGGCTTTTCATATGTGTTTAAAAATTCTCTGATGCAGGATAGTGCGTCGTTTAAGGTGATAACTGCCTCGGGGTCGGGGGTCCATTCGCTTCCGTCGGCAATAAAAGTAACTTCTTTTTGGTTTTTATCATTGTAGGACAGCCAGATATCGCCTGTGTCATTTTGAAAATAGTTTATGGCTGCGTATTCCTTGTTGATGCAGACAGCTATGCAGGGATAGGGTTGCTCTCCGCTAATCCATATATCGTTGTTTTCTTGTGATGTTTTCTGTATAAATTCTATTACTTCATTTGCTGATTGAAAGGTGAAGTCTCCTCTGTTTGTACTGACGATTCCTACTCCCATACTTTTTTTGATGGCCTCCTGTTTACTAGTGAAATTATAATCTATTATTAATCTGATACAGCATTTATTTCCCATTGCAATATGATTTTCATATGGCTTTTACTGATTACAAGATATCATCTCTGGGAGATTTTTTAATTATTCAATTAACAAAGCAATCCTCAGCCTGTTACTCGCCTCTAGCCAATTACCCCTTCCTCCATCAACCGGGCCACCTCTTCCGCAAAGTAGGTGAGGTAAATGGATGCCCCGGCGCGATAGGCTCCGATTGCGAGTTCTGCGATCATTCGCTCTTCTTCCACATAGCCTAGCTGTGTGCCTGCCTTTACCATGGCATATTCTCCGCTGACGCTGTATGCGGCCACGGGAACTTCCACCAGGTCCGCCACCTCACGGATTATATCCTGATAGGCAAGCGCCGGCTTCACCATCAGAAGGTCTGCACCTTCCTCAATATCCGTCAAAGCTTCCTTAATCCCTTCTTTTCGGTTGTGGAAATCCATTTGATACGATTTTCGGTCTCCAAATGTCGGCGCGGAACCTGCTGCATCGCGGAATGGGCCGTAAAAACCGGAAGCATATTTTACCGCATAGGACATGATTGGTATATTGGTAAATCCGTTTTGGTCAAGTTCATTGCGGATTGCCAGCACCCGGCCATCCATCATGTCTGACGGCGCCACCATATCCGCCCCGGCCTGCGCATGGGACAGAGCCGTTTTGGCCAGCAATTTCAGGGTCTGGTCATTGTCTACTTCATGGCCGCACAGTACACCGCAGTGTCCATGAGAAGTATATTCGCACATACACACATCCGTGATCAGGTACAATTCCTCGCCGTACTGCCTTCTGGCCTCTCTCAATGCCTTCTGTACGATCCCGTCCTCCGCATAAGCGCCGCTCCCCACCTCATCTTTGGTATCCGGGATTCCGAAAAAGATCACGCTGTCCACCCCTGCCTTCTTCAGTGAATCCAGCTTTTCGGACATTCTGTCGACCGAATAGCGGTATTGCCCCGGCATGGTTGGGATCTCTTCCCGGATATTATCTCCTTCCTGCACAAATATGGGATAAATCAGAGAGGACTTGTCCACCCGGGTCTCCCTTACCATCTTTCTCAAAATCGCGTTTCCACGCAGCCTTCTTGGCCTTTGTATCATAATCTTCCTGCCTCCTTTTATTGCTTCCTGACCGATTTCCGTGCGGTTTGGCCGTCCTTATTTCTTTGCTGATGATTTCAGCCATGACTGCAGGCGTCCGGTAATTTCGCTGGCCTGTTTATGGTTTTTTCCGGAAGCTGTCACTCCTACCACTAGGCCCCCCTCCCGGGCAATTCCCGGAAAATAGAAATCGCACTGGCTTTGGTCCCCCGCGTGGTTGACCAAAATCTGCCGCTCTTTACAGTATTTTGCTATCTCGCTGTTTACCTGGGAATCATCGGTAGCAGCAATCACCAGTTCACAGCCGTCCACATCCTCCGGCACAACACATCTCTGCTCCCAGCAGACCAGATTTTCTGCTGCCAGCTGCTCCATCTCCTTCGACCCGGAAGGCGCTACCACCAGTACCTCCGCCCCAAATTCAGCCAAAATCTTTGCCCGGCGGGAAGCGATTTTTCCGGCTCCTGCCACCAGTGCTTTCTTATGCCCCAGATCAAAAAACAACGGGAAATACGCATTGGGAGCAGTCTTGGAAGCCTTTTTAACGGAGGATGGCCTCGCACTTTCTTCCTTTTTTGTCTCGATGTTCACCTTATCCACCATGGCCAGGAAGTTCTCCACCTCCTCCACGGTCCCTGCCTCCCGCATCTGGTACAAGACACGGCTAAGCGCCGCTTCGGCGCCTTTTTCACCGATATCCCGGAGGACTGCGGCCTTCCATTCCTCCATGCTATTTTTCCTATCCCGGTACATCAGCCATTTGCAGAACTGTTCCTCATATTCTTCCATAATCTGATCTGCCAGAGGTATCTCCGCCAGCTTTCTCTCATTGTTTCGCCGGGCCAGATCTGCCATGTCTTCAATATTGTAATACCAGAATCCCGGGGTTTCCAGTTTTTCAATATCCGGCGGTACTGCCAGGTCCAGAAAAACCCGTTCTTTTGGCGTCCTGAGATTCTGTTCCAAATCGTATGATGTCAGCGTATAATGAGGACTGGCGGTAGCGCTCACCACCACATCCATTTCATCCAGCCATTGAAAACGCCCCTCGTACGGCACTGCCTGATAGGCCAATCCATGCCCCAGCTTTTCTAAAGAAGCACGGCTGCGCATGGTCACATAAATCTCCAGGTCCGGAATCTTTTGTACATTCTTCAGCACAATGTTTCCGATCCGCCCCGTTGCGCCCAGAATCATCATCTTTCGCCCCCGCAGGCTTCCCAGCCGTTCCTCCGCAGCCCTGATGGCAAGAACGGCCGTTGAGACAGGCGTTTTTGACAAATCCGTATCCGTTTTCACCCGCTTCGCCCCGGTCACGGCATCCCGGAACAAGGTGTTTAAGTAAGTCCGGCAGTATCCCCGCTCATGGGAGAACTCATGAGCCTGCCTGACCTGCCCCAGGATCTGATCCTCTCCAATCACCATAGAGTCCAGTCCTGCTGCCACCCGAAACAGATGATGCACGGCCTGCCTCCCATGGTAGCGGCGGATATAACGGCTGATATCTGCGATCTCCCCGGCTCCTGCCACTCTCACGGCGGTCTGCTCCATCACCTCCAGAACCTGCCGCACCGGGTCGTTTTCCTGGTCCGTGCTATGACAGTAAATCTCCATGCGGTTGCAGGTGGAAAGCGCCACCGCCTCGTCAATCCATTCCGATGCCAGAAGCCCTTCCAGAACCTGCACCTTTCCTTCTTCAGAATATGCAAACAGAGAGCGCACCTCCAGCGGTGTCGTCTTGTGGCTCAGACTTAATAAATAAATTCCCATATATGGCTCCTCATTCCAAGACGGCTCTGCAGGTTTTTTCAATCTCCTCGTCCGTATGCGCCGCCGACACAAACATAGCTTCAAACTGAGATGGGGCTACATACACCCCCCGCTCCAGCATCTGCCCGAAATATTTTGCATAAGCAGCCGTATCGGAAGCAGTCGCACTGTCATAATCCCGCACCGGGCCAGCCGTAAAAAATGCACAGAGCAGGGACCCCACCTGATTCACCCAGATTGCCTCCCCTGCCGTTTTCGCCCGTTGTGCAAACGCCTCAGCCAGCCGTTTCGCCTTCCTCTCAATCTCGTCATAATACTCCGGATGCTGCTTTAGAATCTCCAAAGTCGCGATTCCTGCCGTTGTCGCTATGGGATTGCCAGACAAGGTTCCTGCCTGATAGACCGGCCCCACCGGCGACACCATATCCATGATCTCTGCCCGGCCCCCGTATGCCGCCATCGGCATCCCTCCGCCAATGATTTTCCCAAGAGTCGTCATATCCGGCCTTATGCCAAAATACTCCTGCGCCCCGCCGAAACCCAAGCGGAATCCTGTGATTACCTCGTCAAAGATCAGCAAAGTTCCATACTGCTGCGTGATTTCCCGCAAAAACTGCAGAAATCCCTTCTCCGGCAAAACCACCCCCATATTGGCCGCCACCGGCTCAACAATAATTGCCGCCACCTGTTCGCGGTATTTCTCCATCAGCTCTCGCACAGAATCCGGATCGTTGTACAACGCTACCAGGGTATTCTGCGTATAAGATGCGGGAACCCCGCTGCTGTCCGGCACCGCCGTCGTCAGGGCCGCAGACCCTGCCTTGACCAGCAATCCGTCCGAATGCCCATGATAATTCCCCTTAAACTTGATAATCAAATCCCGTCCGGTATAGCCTCTTGCCACCCGGATAGCGCTCATCACGGCCTCCGTCCCGGAGCTGACCATACGCACCTTTTCCACGGAAGGCATCGCTTCACAGACCATTTCCGCCAGCTGCCATTCCTTTTTTGTCGGCGCCCCATAGGTCAATCCGTCCGCACAGGCTCTCTGCACGGCTTCCACCACAGCAGGATGCGCATGTCCCAGAATGCCCGGCCCCCAGGAACAGACGTAATCCACAAAAGTATTGCCGTCCACATCCGTAATGCGGCTTCCTTTTGCGTGGTCGATAAACAGCGGCGTTCTCCCCACGGACCCAAACGCCCGCACCGGACTGTTCACTCCGCCAGGAATCCGCTTTACGGATTTCTCAAACAACTGCTCTGATTCTCTGATATTCATTCTTATACCATCCTTTTCTCTGTCCGTCCATATCTTGAACAGCTTTTATCACCGATAGGATCACTTTTCTTTCCTGCAATCTTCCAGGATCACTGCCGCGATTCCTTGTGCCGTATACTCTGCGGCTGTTTTCCACACCGCAAGTCCCAGCCTCTGCGCCGTCTCTGTCGTGGACGGGCCGATGGAAATCACCTTTGCCTGCAGATTTTCCCGTTCTTCCAGCATCTTACATATAGCGCGCACCGCAGAACTGCTGGCTACCGTCACATAATCCGCCTCCTGGATCACCCGGTTCAGTTCCTCCTGACGCCGTTCATCCACCCAGGTTTCATAAAGCGGCACATCGGTAAAGGCGATCCCGGCTTCTGTCAGCTTTTCTGTCAATACCGCAGAACCGTCCTGCGCCCGCATCAGCATCACGCGTTCTTCTTTCCCCAGAGCAGGAATCCATTCCCGGGCCAGATCCGCCCCTGAGAATCTGGATGGCACGAAATCACAGGAAAAGCCATGCTGTTTTAGTGCTGCCGCCGTCTTTCTCCCGATCACCGCAAATTTCAGATGCATCAGCCTCCGCAGGTCAATCTCCTCATTCCTTAAAAATTCAAAAAACAAATCCACGCCATTACTGCTGGTAAATACCAGCCAATGATAATCAGAAACAGCATCCAATGCCTTGTGAATCTCCTCTGCCGCAAGCAGACGGCTCTCTATCACGCTGATGGCCACGGTTTCCGCCCCATAAGGATGAAGCGCCGCCTCCAGTTCCCCGGCAATATACCGGCTTCCTGTAATCAGAATCCGCTTTCCGAAAAGTTCCCCCTGCCCAAACCACGCCAGCTGTTTCTCCAATTTGGCTACATCACCCACCACCGTAATCGCCGGTGTCCGGATTCCAGCTTTCTCTGCATCCTCTGCAATATGCTCCAGCGTCGAGACCACTTTCTTCTGCTTTGTCGTCGTCCCGTTTTGAACTACCGCGGCAGGAGTATCTTTCGATTTTCCGTTCGCCAGCAGTTCCCTGACAATCTTTCCCAGGTTTTTCAGTCCCATCAGAAAGACCAGCGTCCCCTCTTCCTTTGCTAGTATGGCATAATCCAGCGCTTCTTCTGTCTTATTTGCCCCTTCATGCCCGGTAATCACGTGAAAAGAGGATGCCAATTCCCGCTGCGTCACCGGAATCCCGGCATAAGCCGGAACACTGTAAGAAGAGGAAACCCCAGGCACAATCTCAAATGGGATTCCATTTTTTCCAAGTTCCAGCGCTTCCTCCCCGCCGCGCCCAAAAATAAACGGGTCACCTCCTTTTAGACGAACCACATATTTCCCAAGCAATGCCTGCTCCACCAAAAGATGGTTGATCTCATGCTGAGTCAGGTGATGATGGTTGGACCGCTTTCCCGCATAGATCAATTCCGCATCGAGCCGCGCTTCATTGAGAATGGAACCGGCAATCAGATTATCATAAACGATCACGTCCGCCTGCCGAATACAATCCAGTCCTTTGCGGGTAAGCAGTCCTGCATCTCCCGGCCCGGCTCCCACCAGGCGCACCGGCTGCAGTCTCACCTGCCTGGCCAGATCGGCTGCCAGCTTTTCTGCCTGCGCCATGCCCTCTTTTTCTTTTCGTTCCACACGTTCTTCCCGAAACACCGGATGCTGTCCGTCTTTGGCGAACATCACTGACATCGCCAGGCTCTCTCCCTCCTGCCGGCAATATGCCGCGCAAGGCGCATTACAGCTTCCTCCCAGAACGGTCAGATATTCCCTCTCGGCCCGCAGCATCACCGCATCCTCCGGAGAATGAACCGCCGCCATTACCTCCGCCAATTCTCCGGCCCGGATCTCCACTCCCAGAATCCCCTGGCCGGGAGCCGGAATAAATTCTTTTGTGTCCAGATATTCCAGAAATATCCCTTCCTGTTTTGTCAGGCCCAAACGCCGCAGTCCTGCCGCCGCCAGCAAAATCCCGTCATAACCGCCCGTCATCAGTTTTTCCAGCCGGGTCTGTACGTTCCCACGCAGGAGCCGGATCTGTACCTGCGGATTCAGATGCCGGATCTGAAGTTCCCGGCGCAGGCTGCTGGTTCCGATCACACTCCCCGCAGGCAGTTTTTTCGCTGCAATCCCACTCGTTGTCACCAACACATCCCGCGGATCTTCCCGGCAAAGGACGGCTCCCAGCGTCAGTCCTTTCGGAAACTCCATCGGCATATCCTTGGCGCTGTGCACCGCCATGTCGATCTCTCCCTGCAAAAGCGCATCCTCCAGTTCGCGGGTAAATACCCCCTTTCCGCCAAAACTGGCAAGCGAACGCTCCAGATGGCGGTCCCCTTTCGTGCTGATCGGCACCAGTTCAATCTCCATATCCGGAAAGCATGCCCAAATAGCATCCCTTACCAACTCCGTCTGCACTACGGCTAATCTGCTTTTTCTTGTCCCTATCCGAAGCTTCATCTTCTCTCCTTTTGATATCTTGTGCTCTCATCAGTATACTGTCTTTCGTCAGGAAATACAAGTCCGCAAGGCCTGTTTCCCCTCAACACATTATTTTCGGGTTTTATCTAAAAAGAAACGCCTGTTTCCAGGCGCTTCTGATGAAATACAGGTTTATTTATCCTGTGTCTCTGTCGCGATTCCCCCATGATCCATCTGATAACGGCGATATACCTTCGGCCCATACATAATCCCCATTAACACAAAAAACAGGATCACCAGGGCAACGCCCCGTTTCCAGCCATAGGGTTCCCAACCGGTTTTCTTAGGTTCCTTCCTTTTCACCGGTTCATATGCAATACTTTCCGGCACTGGCGTCAGTTCAAAGCGCTCTTCCCCGGTAGACACGGAGCGATTCCAGTGAATAACGTATTTTTTATCACACTGAGAACATATCTCTATATTAGGATTCTTGGGGTCAACCTCCATCTTCCCTCCGCAGGAGGGACATTTTATCTCTGTCATCTGCACTGCTGTTTATCCTTTCTTATCCTTTTCCATAAACTCTCTTATGAAGCGCAATCACGTCATCCGCCCCTCTTACCGCGTCATATTCTTTTCCCTCATAGGCAAAATGATGGTCCGTAATAATCTTGGGGTTGTGCTCCTTGATCACCTTTACAATCTCCAGGCTGGCCTTCTCCGGCGGACTGGTCATCTTGAACCCCCACTCCCCTTGTACTGGGTATGCAATCAGCGCCCGGTCGTATCCGCCGTCATCACACAGCATTTTTTTGGTATAAAAACATGCCACGATATCATCCAGACGGAAAATACAAGGACTTGTTCCCGGAAACTTTATGTAATTAGCCGTGATAAACCCCATCTTTTTCAGACTATTGGAGTCCTTTCCCTTATCCAGGGCAAACAGCACAGTCCCCGGCTGCTTAAATTCCTGATCGACCTGATGCAGTTCCTGCTCCTTCATACCACTCAGCTTTACATAGGCGGCAATCCAGGCTTTTTCCCTTTTCTGCTGCATAAAAATACCCAGTATGATCAGCAAAACACCTGGCACAGCAGCGCCTACCGCCGTTTTTATGGCCCCTTCCGGCCCTGTGACATTATACAAAGCGGCAGCCAGCAAAATGCCAATCCCAACCAGCATGCCCCCCATAGCAGCCAGTCCTTTCCCGGCTCCTGCCACACTGTACATATACTGAAGCACGCTTCCGTCCTTTGCCATCTTTTGCTTCAGCCTTTCATCCGGTTCAAATACCATAATGTCCCCCTTCTTTGTATAAGTCTTGTTGTTTTGCCGCATATTTATGCGGACTCCAGTTTATTCTATCAATTCTGACAGTGCTTGTCAATGTTGGCGGAAGCTGTAATATTAATAGCATTTTTTACAGGGATCGTAGCCTCTCTGAACCGCTTCCTCGCGAGATACGCTGCGCGCCTTATTCGGATTCATGTTTCCGCAATTATTAATTCTGTGGTATTTCGTCCCAGTGGCAGAAAGCCATACGGTATCCGTTTGGGAAACTGTATCTTGGCTGACGGAAGAATCAGCCTCCTGCTTTGGCGGCTGTGCCGAAGCAGCAGGCGCTGCCGTCACCTGGGTCTGTACCACGCCATTGACCGTCCATGCCCCATCGCCATCGACCGTATATCCATCCGGAGTCGTCCTATTGGCCAGAATATATCCGCTTTCATTGAAATAGTAACATTCCGCCACACCGTCACCATCGTCGTCAATCCACTGCCAGCCGTCCGTAAAATAAGAGCCATCCTCCTTCTGATACCGGCACCCCACGGAATCGGCCTGCCAGGCTCCGGCAAATGCCGGGACGGACAATGACAATGACAAAACCCCTACTAAGACAAGTGACCTCCAAGCTTTTCTCATGATAAACCCTCCTGTGCCTATGTTTTTTATTGCCATTTCTTTTGTTGCCATTTCTTTGATTATACACCAAACAGGGTTAAAAACAAGCACTAAACCTTGCGATCTATACGTATCTTTGACCGCAGCCAATCCCCCCTGCCCTTTTTTTCTATTGACCAAACAAGTTCTGTCATTTATAGTAAAAATATATAATATACCCATAAAAGGAGGACAGCAGCTATGCAATATAAACATATCCTAACCGAACAAAAAGGCAAAATTTTCATACTGACCATGAATCGCGTCGCCCAGCGCAACGCGATGTGCAGCCAGATGTGGGCTGAGATGATCGACGCACTGGAGTTATTCGAGAAAAATGACGACTTGTGGGTGCTGATCGTCACTAACAACGGCCCCGCTTTCTGTGCCGGAGCCGATATCAAGGAACTGGCGGCCGGCACCTGGCAGGCTCCGGAGGGCAAGGAAGACTGGGGACTAGGCGGTTTTATCCATCATTACTTCACAAAACCAGTCATCGCGGCAGTCAACGGCATGGCTCTAGGCGGCGGTACGGAAATTGCCCTCGCCTGTGATCTTGTCGTTGCTTCGGAGCATTCCCTATTCGGTCTGCCGGAAACCGGGATCGGTATGATTGCAAACGGCGGCATTCTGCGTATCGCCCGCCAGGTCCCCCTGAAATTTGCCATGGAAATGGCTCTGACCGGAGAACCGGTCTCTGCCGGGCAGGCTCACGAGTGGGGACTCGTCAACCGTGTCGTCAAAGAGGAAGACCTTCTTTCCACTGCCATAGGCCTGGCTGAGCGCATCTGCCGGAACGCCCCTCTTTCCGTGCGCTATACCAAAGCTGCCATGTACAAAACATTGGATCTGAATATTATGTATCCCTCCGCCGCCTGGGATATTATTGAATATTATACCTCCCTGGATCTGGCTACAGAAGACAAGATTGAGGGCAACGCCGCCTTTGTGGAAAAACGCAAACCGGTCTGGAAATGCCGCTGACCATTCACACTGCGCAAAACCAGCATCTTTATCACAGATATCGTCAAATATTTCACAATTTGACCAAACACGTCACCGGCGCAATTTACTGAATGCCACGTAATAAAAAGGGCTGTCCATCGACAGCCCCTTTCTATATTTACGCCCTGAAAATCAAAGCTTTCTTAAGCCTGCGGGCCTGCATGCTCATGCTGAGACAGCGGCATTACATGCATGTTGCCTCTCTGCTCATTCTCTGCCCAGTAAATATCATCCGCCATCTTCGCTTCCGGATTGAACTCCACGCCCTCAAAGATATGCTTTACAAATCCCTTGTAGCCTACACGGTCAATCAGATGGCCGCCATGCAGATACTCCGGCTTGTAATCCAGAGCCCATGCGGAGAACTTCTGCCAGTTAGCAAACATACCCAGGATCACATCCTCGGTTACCCAGTTCAGGAACAGCTTACCGGAACGTGGATTCTTCTTGCCGGTACGTCCGCCCAGAGTTACGCGGTACAGCTTCTTCGGATTTCTCGTCCAGGCGCTGGTGGGGCAGGCGATTACGCACTCGCCGCAGCCTACGCAGCAGCAGACATCCTTGTCAATCTTGCCGTCTTTGTTCAGGGTCAGCACGCCGGTAGCGTGATGCTGGCAGGCCTTGGCACATGCGCCGCAGCCGATACAGCGATCATAATCATAGACCATCTTATTGATGCCCATGATACCGAAATCGTTGAAGTTCGCCTTCACACAGTCATTCGGGCATCCGGCCACGGCTACCTTGATATGGTAGTGAGACGGGAAGATCAGCTTTTCAATCTTATGGGCCAGTTCCTGCGTATTGGCATTTCCCTTGATACAATGGATATTGCCGATACATGCCATGATGTTACGGGCGCCGATCGTAGGATACCCCTGCTCCGGATTATACTCTGCGGGTTCATGGGCGACGGTCTCCATATTTACCTCGCACATCTCCACGTCTACATCTTTGATATAATCCTTGAGCCTCTTATTGCAGGCCTCGATATTCTCATATTTGATGCCGGGAATATCAAAAGTCATTCTGGTTCCGAAATGGAATGTTCCGTTACCGTAGGTCTCGCACAGTTCCTGCACAAAGGACAGGTACTTGGCATCGATCAGGGCTCCGGGAACGCGCAGCTGAAGCATGAATTCTCCCGCAACCTTGGACTGTCTGTAACAATTTATACGGACTTTCTTAACGTCGATATCGTGATTCATATTCTTACGCTCCCTTCCTTAGTCTACCAGATATTTGGCCTGGGTATAATTGAATACCGGTCCCTCCAGGCATACATACACCTCGTCGATACGGCAATGGCCGCACTTACCTACCGCACAAGACATCCTGCGCTCATAGGATACCCAGATCTTCTCATCCGGCACGCCGCACTTGCCGCATTCGATACCGGTGAACTTCATCATTGGCGGCGGCCCCACGATCACCACTTCATAATTGTCGCCAAAGGACGCCCAGTCAACCTTGGAAACGAACTCGGTTACAAAGCCGGTATTCCAGCCTTCCTTCTTCTCTGCATCCAGAGTATAGAAGGTGGTAAAGCGGTCTTTCCACTTCTCCAGTTCATTCTTAAACACGATACCCTCTTCGTTCTTAAAGCCGGTAATCAGGGTAACGCTCTTGGTATAATCCGGCTCATCATAGAACTTGTTCAGCATGCTTCTCACAGGCGCCAGGCCGGTGCCGCCGGTGATAACTACCACATGCTTGCCCTCAAACTTCTCTACCGGCCAGCCCTTGCCGTATGCGCCGCGCAAAAACAGCACATCCCCAGGGCCTTTGGTAAAGATCTCATCTGTCACCTTTCCGACGGAACGGATGGTAAAGTCAATCCAGCCATCGCCGTAAGCGCTGACAGAGATCGGAGCCTCACCGATCTTCGGAATGGAGAGCTGCAAGAACTGCCCGTGAGCAGGCTTAATATCGGATTCCACTTTAAAGGTATATTCTAACTTGCTTTCTTTCTTAACTTCCAGAATCTTACACGGAACCGGTTTTACAATATTATTCATTCTGTTCGTCCCCCTTCCTTATTTGCTTTCTTCCGCAATGATCTCGTCGATCGCTTTCGCCATCTTGTTCACAGTAGCGGTGATGGAGATGAACTCCGGACATCTGCTGGTGCAGCGGCCGCAGCCCACACACATATGGAAATCTTTGAAGCGCGCCTTGTAATCGTGGAACTTGTGGAGCACTTTATAGCGCATCCTCTCAGCGGCAGTCCTGCGGAATACATGTCCGCCGGCCATGTCGGTAAATCCCTCGATCTGGCAGGAAGCGGTGGTTCTCTTTCTCTCGCCTACATTCGTGTTCTCATTATAAATCACATCCGTGGTATTGAAGCAGGTACAGGTGCTGCAGGCCACAGTACAGGAACCGCAGGAAATGCAGCGCTTGTTGTACTCATTCCACATGGGATGGCTCTTTAACTTGGTCAGAACCTCTTTATTCGGAATCTCTGGGATCGTAAGTTCGATTTCGTTCTTCTCAATAAACTCCGGCTTAAAGTCAACGCCCGCAGCCTCTTTAAACAACGGCGCAAATGCCTCGTCCTTCACATCCACCGTCAGCTCCCCTTCGCCGGCGCGGACTGCGATCGCGTAATCGTCCGCCTTGTTGGAACCCATGCTTACGCAGAAGCAGGTATCCCAGCCTTCGGTACACTCGATCATCACGATCTTTACCTTCTCATTCATTCTCTGATAATACATATCGGCATAGCCGCCGTTCTCCAGATAGATCTTCTCCTGATGATGCTGCGCATTGATATCGCACGGGCGCATGAAGATCAGAAGCTTCTTGCTGGTAGCTTTGCTCTCACGGAATTCGTCCTCAGTAAAGTAGAACAGGGACTGGGTGATCGGGCTTAAAACCTCCTTCGCCGGATAATCGGATTTCTCTTTAAATTCAATCTCCTCTACCTTGGACACCTTATCATATTTGATAATGTCCGTATCAGAGTACCGGCCTTTTCCGGCAAATCTCTTGGGGGCCCATATCTCGTATTCGCCCTGGAGCTGGTCGAAGATTTTATTCACTTCTTCGAAGCTGACTTTGTATCCCATACTTTCTTATCCTCCTTTATTTTGAGAATGCTCCCGGATCTTCCCAGTATCCGGTAAGTCTTTTGCAGAACTGCCGGTATCCCCGCTCCGACGATTCTGATGGACTCTGTCACGTGTTCTATTGTACCATAGTCGAAAAAAAATTTCATTAGCAAATATTAAAAAATCGCCAAAATTTTGACGATTTTTGTTGATGATTGCCATTTCTTTCAAAAAAATCAGAAAAGCCGGCGAAAAACTGCCAAATGTTTCCTCCTTTGCGGATCGATGGCTGTTTCCCTGCCGGCCCCTTGGTTATTGCCTTCCTTTTACTTTATGTTAGCATTCTCTTTTAAGAAATTTATGGTCTTATACATCATGGCTGTGGTATCCACCGCCTCCTCGCCATAAGTCTCCTGCAAGGTTTTGACATCCATGCCATATTGCTCCGCCACAATCTCCCGGTCGGCGTCCTCTACCTGAAATCCTTCGTTTTCGGCAATCGCCTGCACCAGCAGCTGCTGCTTGACCGATGTCTCCGCCGCATTTTTGAGATCTTCCTGGAACTGCTCCTCTGTCATGCCGAACATGCTCACATATTCGGACAGTTCCATCCCATACATATTCACCATACTGTTGTAATAGTTCAATTGGTTGTTGTACTGGTTCTCAACAGCTTCCGGATTCACCTTGAACTCCGAGTTTTCAACCGCCATCAAAAACAGGTCGCTCTCCAGCTGCTGATCCGCCAGGGTCTCCTTCTCCTTCACAATATCCGCCTGCGTGTCCGCCTTAAACTCATCTACCGTGCTAAAGTCCGACATGCGCTGGACAAAATTATCATCCAGTACGGCGTCACGCTTTTCCTCAATCCCATTCACCGTCACATCGAATACCACTTCCTGCCCGGCCAGTTCTGCTGAATGATACTGCTCCGGAAAGGTCAGGTTCAGGCTTTTCTCGTCCCCGACATTTGCGCCAACCAGGCCTTCCTCAAACCCGTCGATAAAACTGTGGGACCCCAGTTCCAGCTTATAACCCTGCGCCGTACCGCCGTCAAAAGCCACGCCATCCTTCATGCCCACATAATCAATATCCACAATATCGCCGTTCTCTGCTGCCCGGTCCGTGACCGCCACATATTCCGGATTCGCATCCAAAATGCTCTGGATACGCGCATCCAGTTCCTCATCTGTCACCTCTATGGACATTTTGGTGACTTCCAGTCCCTTATATTCACCTAAAGACGTCACCTCTCCCAAGTCTATCTCTGCTGCCTGTTCTTCCGCGACAGAAGACTCTGTCTGGCTTTCTGCGGCGCTCGTATTATCATCCCCCTGCTTTTTTGAACATCCAGCTGCCAATACCGTCACCATCAGGCCACACATCATCACTCTTTTAAAATTTTTCATTTTTTCCTCCATCCTGTGCTTTTCGCATGCCTTCCACTTATACCACACCCTGCGCCAGAAAAAAAGACTTTTCACGATAAATTCACAAAAAATTCAGATAATCTTTTTTGCTCAAACCTTATAAAACGCCCGAAAAGCTTTGTAGGTATTGTATACATCCAGCTTGGATGCCAGTTCAAACGGCGCATGCATGGAAAGAATCGGCACTCCCAGATCCACCACATCGATATCCAGCTGCGCCACATATTTGGCGATTGTGCCGCCGCCGCCCTGGTCCACGGCTCCCAGTTCCCCTGCCTGCCAGTACACATTCTCGGCATCCATCACAGCAATCACTTTTGCCATCGTCTCCGCGCTGGCATCGTTGGCGCCGGACTTTCCGCGCGCCCCCGTATATTTGGTCAGTACGCAGCCCTTGTTGATATAGCTGGCATTATTGGCCTCAAATACATCGGCAAAAGTCGGATCATAAGCAGCATTTACATCCGAAGACAGGCACAAGGAATTCCGCAGGACCTCCCGGGCGCGAACTCCTGCCAGTTCTGCCAAATCTTCAATATAATGCCGCAAATAGGCGGAATTCATCCCGGTATTCCCCTCTGACCCGATTTCTTCCTTATCCGTCAATACGGTTATTGTCGTATATCTAGGATTTTTGGTTTCCATCTCGGCCATCAGCGCCGTATACGCACAGACCCGGTCATCCTGCCCGTACGCCCCGACCAGGCTGCGGTCCAGTCCCACATCCACTGCCTTTTGCGCCGGCACCAGTTCAATCTCCGCGCGGTAAAAATCTGCCTCCGTAATTTTGTACTTATCATGAAGAAGTTTCAATGCCAGAAGCTTCACCGGCTCTTTCACCTCCTCATCGGCAAACGGCAGAGAACCGATCACCAGGTTCAGTTCCTCTCCCTTCAGGCCCTCTCCCAGCTTCCTCTCGTTCTGCTTCGCCGCAAGATGAGGCAAAAGATCCGTAACGCAGAACACAGGATCTCCTTCTTCCTCACCGATACATAAATTTACGATTTCCCCATCTTTTTTCACCACCACGCCATGGATGGCCAGCGGCACCGTACCCCACTGATATTTGCGGATCCCTCCATAATAATGAGTCTTAAAATAGGCGATCTCACTCTTTTCATACACCGGGCAGGGTTTTAAATCCAGACGCGGCGAATCAATATGCGCCCCATTGATCCGCACCCCTTTGTCTAACGGTTCCTCACCAAATGTTGTTGCCAGTATCGACTTCTGGCGGTTCACCTGGTACACCTTATCCCCCGGCTGATATTTCCGGCTTAAGTCCAGGGGCTGATAGCCTGCCGCCTCCAGCATCCGGACAGCCGCCCTGACGCACTCCCGCTCTGTCTTCCCCTCATTCAGGAACGCCTTATATCCCTCACAGAAAGAAGCGGCTTCCTCTACCTGCTGCGGCGCCTTCTTCCCGATATGCGGAAACTTCCATACCAGCTGCTCCTCCAGAAGCTTTCCCTCCGACTTTTCTTTTTCCTGTGCCATATTTCTCATCCTCCTTATCCAAAATATGCCTGCTTCTTCCACGGCTTTGGCCAGAAGCCATTCCCCGTTCAGGCCCGAATCCCCTGTTCATCCCCCTCCAGAACCAGAGTAAACGGCCCGTCATTGAGCAATTCCACCTTCATATCGGCCCCGAAACTCCCATGCTCCACCTTGTCCACATGAGTCCGGCACCGCTCCACAAAATATTCGTACAACCGGTTGGCCTTCTCAGGAGACCCTGCCCGGATAAAGCTGGGCCGGTTCCCTTTATGGCAATCCGCATACAAAGTAAACTGGCTGACCACCAGGATTTCTCCCCCCACATCCGTCAGCGACAGATTGGTCTTTCCATCCCCGTCCTCAAAAATCCGCAGCTTGCAGATCTTATCCGCCATCCGGTCCGCAGCCGCCTCCGAATCCGTCTCCGCCACCCCAAGCAATATTAAAAACCCCTTCTCGATTTTTCCAATCACCTCTCCGTCCACTCTCACGCAGGCATTCCTCACCCGCTGAAGCACCACTCTCATGCGCTCTCCTCCCTCCTTACCGCATTTTGCCAGCTTAAGTTCCCCAGGGTATGCCTTTGTCAGCGCCCATGCCTTTAGCGAAACACCATCTGCAAATACTCCAGCAGAGTCTCCGTCGCCTCTTCCCGATAGACAATCTCTCTCGCCAGCACCGGATAATCCGTGATCAGATTATCCACCTCCATCAGCCGCAGCCGCTCCATCTCGCTTTTGGAATTCACCGTCCAGGCATGAACAGCCATTCCCCGAAAATGGGCCTTCTCCACCATATGATGATTGACAAAGCTGGCGCGGATACTGATAAAATCCACCTTTTCCCCAAAATCAAAATCCCCGTACGCCGCTGACAGGATATAACCCGTCCGCAGTCCCGGAGCGAGCAATTTCACCTGTTCCAGATATCCCAGGCTGGTGGAACTCACCACACATTGCCCCTCCATTCCCCGTTCCAGGATCAGGCGCACCACTTTTTCCGGCAGCAGGCTTTCCTTCCCCACATTTTTGATCTCAATATTCAGATTGATCTTCCCTTTACAGTAATCAAGCACCTCCTCCAGCATCGGAATCTTTTCTCCCGAAAATTCCGGAGAAAACCAGCCTCCCACCTCAAATTCCTGCAACTCCTGCCATGTCATGGATGCTATGGAGCGGTTAATGCCTGCCACCCGCTTCAGGGTAGCGTCATGCCCCAGCACAACCACGCCGTCGCTTGTCAGCTGTACATCCAGTTCCACATAATCCGCCATTTCCTCCATCGCCGCCGCAATTGCCGCCATCGTATTCTCCGGCGCCGAACGGGAACTCCCCCTGTGTGCCGTAATCTGGGTTTTGGCAAACAAATCATCCGTCAATGTAAATCCATGATGGATCATATCCAAAATATATAAAAACCCCGTTATCAGCAGAACCGTTGCCACCGCGACGGCCCTCCCCCGCGCTGCCGACCCCCTGGGCGGGTAGCCGGCCTGCTGGCGCACCGGGCAATACTGCTGACAGCCATACCGGTAATACATGGCAGCGCACGCGGCGAAATCCGCAACAATCAGCAGAATGCCCCAGGCAAACAGCACGCTCCGTTCGATCTCTTCCGCCACCGATAAAAGCACTGCCATCGCCAGGTTTTTCTCCGCAAATAACACCACAAAGACGGCAGCCGCAAATACAGACAAGGCATACGCCAGCACCGCCGTCAGCGCCGCCGCCAGATTACACGCCAGCAAAAGCGCCGCCGCCTGCCAGCGTTTTCCCTTCAATAACTGACGGGCCTTCTTTCTGGCAACCGGGAATGTGTCCTGGTTTGCGATACATCCGAACCCCACCAAAACAGCTGTCAAGGAAAGTTTTGCGCACAGAAACAAAAATGCCGTCACAAACAACGGCACCCGTTCATGATTCATCATTTCCTGAATTACAAAATTTACCGGCCGGATATGGGAAAGACAGCGGAAAACCGGCAGCAGATTCACCAGAAGATAATGGGGAAGCAAAATCATTCCCAGTCTCCAGTTTCTCCTTCCGATCTCTTCCGCCGTCTTATGAACCCCGCCTCGGAAAATGTGGAAAGGGGTCAGCTTCTGTTGGCAGGCTGACCCCTGAAACGCGGTAATCAATGCAGCGGCCTCCAACTCAACCAGAAGAAGTCCGATTACGCCAAAGGCCAGCATCATTGCCAGCGTCCACGGCTGCCTCAGAAAACCTGCCAGATTGGATGCCGTCAGATAACTGTATCCTGCCATCGCAAGCGTCCAACGCAGTCCCCGGTTCGCCAGCCGCAGACATACCGGAAGCACAATCCCCCGGTAAAGAAGTTCAAACAAAAGAACATTTCCCAGATTTTGCCGAATCATCTGATATGCCTCTTTTGTCAGCGTCTTCATCGTATTTTCACTCTTCCTGTTCCTCCCCCAGTGATAAAATCATCTGATTCAGTGAGAACATCTTATCATCCAGCATATCCACTACGTCGGCGCATGCTCTCAGTTCTGCCTGCAGGCTCGCAGGGGCATTTCCCTCAAACTTATAATAAATCTTGTGTTCCAGACTGGCCCAAAAATCCATTGCCACCGTTCGGATCTGAATCTCCACCTTGGTTTCTGCCGGCCCCTGGCTCAGATAAATCGGTATCGTCACCACCATATGATAGCTTTTATACCCATTGGACTTAGGGTTTTTGATATAATCCTTCACCTGCAGGATTGTCACATCGCTTTGCCGGGCGATCATATCTGCTATTTTGTAAATATCCTGGGTATAAGAGCAGATGATGCGGATTCCGGCAATGTCATTGAGCTTCTCCACCATATTCTGAATGGTGACCTCCTGCCCGTCACGCTTCAGCTTCTTGACAATGCTGTCCGGTGTCTTCAGGCGGGACTTGATATGCTCAATGGGTGTGTGTCCGTAAATATGGACAAATTCGCTGTTCAAAATCTCAATCTTGGTGTTGATCTCCTTCAGTGCGGAATCATACAAAAACATGATGGATTTCCACTGGTCAATCTGGTTGTTTCCCCTGGAAATATGGTTTTTCAAAGTTTGATATTCTTCAGCAAAGAGGCGAGTCCTGTGGTGGCTGCTCCAGACTCCTTGTAGTTAAATACCTCCTCTTTCGGCTCATCCTCCTGCTCCAGCGCCTTCATGCTGAGGCTGATACGGCCATCGCCTGCGCCAATGACTTTAACCGTCACCTTCTGGCCCTCTTTCAGTACTACGCCTGGATGCTTGATCCGCTGGCTGCTGATCTGAGATACATGGAGAAGCCCTGTCACACCACTCTCCAGATCTACAAATGCGCCGTAATCCTTAATGCTGTCCACAGTGCCCTCCAGCACGGCTCCCACCTTGACGGCGGCCATCTTGGCAGCCTTTTCCGCCGCTTCCTTCTCTTTCATCACCACGCGGCCGGAGAGCACCAGTTTTTTGCGCTCTGGTTCCACGGTAATCGGCACTACCTCCAGATACTTGCCAACCCAGTCCTCCAGCTTTTCCACATACTTTGTAGAAATATGGGACGCCGGAATAAATCCCTGGATCTCGTCAATATAAGCCACGACCCCGGCTTTCACCGCTTCTTTAATCTTTACCTTGGTGACGGTCTTATCCTGCATCATCTGCAGCAGATTGGCCCACTTCTGGGCATCCGGCCCCTCCTGCTCCTGGTAATCATTATGGCGCTCGTCAAATTCCTTATAAGAAGCTTCCAGTTCGCTGGCAAAATCCGCCATGGTCTCAGTCGGCTCTGCAGCCGGTTCTGCTTTTGCCGTATCGGCCGCTGCTGCTTCCTGCGCAGCTGCTGCAGTCTCTTCTGTCTTTACTTCTGTGTTCATTACTTCTTCATTCATGTCCAACACTCCTTCACTTCTGCCTCATTACCGGATTAGGATTGATCGCTCCGGCTGCTACGAAGACTTTACCACATTTTCACGTATTTTTCTATAGTTTTCTGCGGAAAAATATGCTATACTCGATACGGTTTATTTTTAGACGGATTTCATTGACGGCTGCCGGAAACATACCGGCGGACTTTTACACAAAAATACAAAAGGACCGATTGCCATGATCGATATCTTAGATCTTCATACCCACACAATTGTCAGCGGACATGCCTACAACACCCTTTATGAGATGGTGCATGCGGCTGCAGCCAAAGGCGTTCGTCTGCTGGGAGTCACGGAACATGCTCCAAGAATCCCGGGTGCCTGCCACCCCTTCTATTTTATTAATTTTAAGGTCGTGCCGCGCCAGATCGAAGGCGTCCGGCTGCTTTTAGGCTGCGAACTGAATATTGTCGATTATGAAGGCCGCCTGGACTTGGAACCTCGCTACCAGAAAGGACTGGATCTCGGGATTGCCAGTATCCATGAACCATGCTATACCTGCGGCACCACGGCCCAAAACACAGCCGCCTATCTGTGCGCCATGAAAAATCCCATCGTGCAGATTATCGGCCATCCCGACGACGGCCGTTTTCCTGTCGATTACGAGACCCTGGTCTGCGCCGCCAAAGAACATCACGTGCTTCTGGAACTGAACAACAGTTCTCTTGCACCTGGCTGCAACCGTAAAGATTCCCGCAAAAATATGGCCTCCATGCTGGAATATTGCCAGAAATACCGGGTGCCGGTGATTCTGGACAGCGACGCCCATTGTGAGGTCGATGTCGGCAACCACCGCTATCTTCACCAGCTTTTGGAGGAGATTTCCTTTCCGGAAGAACTGGTAGTCAATGATTCCCTGGAAAAGGCGGCTGCATTTTTGCCCTCTTTGCAGAAACTTCTGGATTTGGGAGGCTCCCGCGATGCTTAATTTTCTGAATTTGGAATATTTCCTTGTGGCTGCGGAAGAACTGAATTTTACAAAAGCTGCCAAACAGCTTTTTATCTCTCAGCAGTCTTTAAGCAACCACATTTCCAATATGGAAAAAGAATTTGACGTGATACTGTTCAACCGCACCAACCCTCTGACCCTGACCTACGCCGGCCAGGCGCTCAAAAAGCGGGCCAGGCAGCTGCTGGCCCTGAAGAGCGAGACTTACCGGGAACTGGCCGACATCAAAGACTTCTCTACCGGACGGCTGACCATCGGCCTCTCCCATACCCGCGGCCGTGTCATCCTGCCGGAGATTCTCCCTGTATACCGGGAGCAGTTCCCCAACATTGACCTTGGGCTTGTGGAGGGCAATTCCACCGAACTGGACAACGGACTGCTGCACGGCGACGTGGACCTGATCATCGGCATGCTGCCTTTTCGGGTGGAAGATGTCGGCACAGTCCCGCTCTGCGAGGAAGAGATTCTGCTCGCGGTGTCAGATCTCGTCCTGGAACGTGTTTTTCCCGGACAAGCCAATGAGATCCGGGCGCAGCTTACCGAACATACGGATCTCAGCCTGTTAAGCCGCTGTCCTTTCCTGATGATTAACAAGGGGAACCGTGTGCGGACCCTGGCTGACGAGATGTTCGCCGACGCCCAGATCACCCCTCAGATCGTACTGGAGACCGAGAACATTGAAACCGTACTGGCGCTTGCCGTCCGCGGGATGGGAATCACCTTTTATCCTAAAATGTTTATTTCCAGCCATAAGGATTTTGTGGACAAAGCGCGGCAGTACACTTCCATGAACTTTTATTCTCTGGACTCCCCAAAAGCGCATGGCACTTTAGGCATCGGTTTCCACAAAAACCATTATATGTCGCAGGCCGCACGGGAATTCATCCGGATTGCCACCGAAATCATCTGATGACCGGCGGATGGCATAAAAACTTCTTGACAGCTTTTTTCTCTTTTTATAAAATAATAACAATTACTATTATTTTGCATGGATAGAAAGAGAGTTTATATATGAAAATATTAAAATACAGCCGCCAGCGGGAATCCATTAAATCCTGTCTCGCCGGCCGCACCGACCATCCTACTGCAGATATGATTTATACGGATATGCGGGAGCTGTTTCCCTGTATCAGCCTGGGAACCGTCTATCGCAATCTGAATCTTTTATCCGAACTGGGAGAAATCCAAAAGCTGACCTGCGGCGACGGCAAAGACCGCTTTGACTGGAATACCGCCCCTCACTATCACTTTGTATGCAGACGTTGTGGCGCCGTAACGGATCTTCCGCTCATCCCACTTGCCGAATTGCAGGCGCAGGCAGAAAAGGTATCCGGAGGAAGCATTGACAGCCATACGGTATATTTCTATGGCTCCTGCGCCAGATGTTCCGGCCCCTCCTCCTGATCTGCCATTTTGCCCGCTGGTCTTAAAAGAAAATATTTCTCAAAAACCGATTGACATTTGTCCAAAGGTGTGCTAAATTAATATCAGTAATCATTACTATTTTTAAAAGTACTGATTGCCCTAAATACTCACAAACAAATATTTTCTATAAAGAAAAGGAGATTGGGTTATGAAGAAATGGGTTTGTTCCGTATGTGGTTACGTTCATGAAGGTGATTCCGCTCCGGAGTCCTGTCCGCAGTGCAAAGCGCCTGCTTCCAAGTTCGTGGAGCAGGGCGGCGAGAGAAGCTGGGCGGCAGAGCATGTGGTAGGAGTTGCTCAGGGCGTCAGCGAGGATATCATGGCAGATCTGAGAGCCAACTTCAACGGCGAGTGCACCGAGGTTGGTATGTATCTGGCTATGGCAAGAGTCGCTCACAGAGAAGGCTATCCGGAGATCGGACTGTACTGGGAGAAAGCTGCTTATGAGGAAGCAGAACATGCCGCCAAGTTTGCAGAACTGCTGGGCGAGGTTGTTACCGACAGCACCAAGAAGAACCTGGAAATGCGCGTAGAGGCCGAGAACGGCGCTACTGCTGGTAAGTTTGATCTGGCAAAGCGTGCCAAAGCCGCCAACCTGGATGCAATCCATGATACCGTGCATGAGATGGCAAGAGACGAAGCCAGACACGGAAAAGCATTTGAAGGTCTGCTTAAGAGATACTTCGGTTAATTTAAACGCCGGATTCTAAAGGATTTTAAGATTAAGGGAATGAACCAGAGATGGTTTGTTCCCTTTTTTGACGAATAAATGAAACGGCCATCTTGAAATGAAGAAATTGCTTTGATATAATTCTCTCATATCCATATTTTACATAATACCAAAGGAGAGAAGATTATGAAAAAAAGATCGTGGATCATTCTGGGCGTTCTTGCGGCAGCCTGTCTGAGCGGATGCAGCCAGAAGGCAAAGGGAACCCCGGCAGAGGTCCGATGGGCAGAGGCGAGAAAAGCAGACGATACCTTCGCCTACGTGACCGAACACGGAGAGGAACTGGACGAACTGAAAGCAGAAGCCGAATCGGCAGAGACGTTGGGACAGCAGTTCAAGGCGGTCGCTCTTTTGTGCGCAGCAGAATATCAGAACAATCTGTCATCCAGCAATTCCCCAAACCTTACCGGATGGGTGAACCATGATGTGTTCCAGTTTGATTATCCCAATACCTCCGCTTATGCAGACGCCTACTTTTCCAAGGTGAATACGGATGAGGCTGCCTTCTGGGAATCCTTAAAAGATGCCTACTATCCTTATGACTATTTTCTGCCCATGTTCGCCGCCGCGGAAAATCTGGACGGGCAGACCTTAACTAAGCTTCTGGGCAATACGGAACTGGAAGGCACCTGCAAGACCAAACTGGAAGACGCGATTGATGCCTGGGTCCAGAATAAACCAGGAAAAGCCGTAGCTGTGGGCGATCAGCTGATGGAAATAGGCTATTATGACGGCTGGGGCATCTATGACTGGCCCGGCGTTTACCTGAGCAATAGTACGGATCTGTATCGGATACAGACGGACACGGCGGAGGAAGGACTGGAATACATCCTTTATATGCGGAATACTTTCCTTCCCGGGATGCAGTCGAAAGTCAGCAAGGACAGCTACTGCAAGACATCGGATATAAACGGAGAGGAATATTATTCCACAGATCTGGCCGTTACGATCAAGGAAGATCTGCAGCTGTCTGAGCCAAGGGAAGACAACCTTCCAGAGACCATAGATCTGGAGGGGAAAAAGGTCGCTGCCTTTTATCATAATCCGGCGGCAGGGGAAGATGCCGATGCGCCACCCGCCTGGCGTATTCTGGGAGACTTCATTATGGGACTTCCGGATGAAGAGATTCCGGCAACCCTGGCCGATGCCGACTACTATCTTGTTCTGACCTCGGATCACCAGTTTGGCAACTATTATCAGGATCAGTCCGGAAATGAGACCAAAATTCAGGCAGTTTATTCCAGCACCTCCTTAGATCTCTACGATGCCGCCACGGGAGGTTTTCTCCGCCACATCGGGAAAATAATAGAGAATCCTTCCACCAAGATCATCAAAGACCTCGGTGAAGAATCCGCCCAGTATCCGGAACTGACCCGGGCAGATGTCCTGTCCTACATCTATCACAATATCAACGATCCGGACAGCTACCTGGTGCTGCTTGACAACTCCAGTGATCTGGAACCGTTGCAGCCCGGCGGCTCCGGCCTCTTAGGAGTGTGGGAAATTACCATGAACTCCGTTGAGGTTATAAAATCCTTTGAGAGTGGCATGTTCAGCTATTCGGCCAGCGACGGCTGCCAGTTTGTACGGGGACATTTTTCCGTCACTAACCGCGGTTTCCAAAACGACAGTTTCCTGGCAGGGGATCTTCACCTTACCTCCGGTTATGCGATGTTTGCAGGTGTTACCGATGAGAGCGGCGAGAACTACTATCCTGCGGTAGATGCAATGACCTACAGCGATTGTCTGAACGGCAAATCCTTCGAACCCGGGGAGACCAAAGAAGGGGTGGTTCTCTTTGAAGTGCCAGACAGTGCAATCGGCGGGCCAAATCCTCTTTACATGGTTTTCAACATTGGAAATCAAATGCTTACGTGTGCTATAGAGTGACAAAATCCAGGCAGCCGCACGGCTCATCGCTTGCGGCTGCCTGGATTTTATGTATCAGAAGCATATGCTTATCCGGCTGCCCGGCTCATTTCACCACGTTTACAATCTTTCCGATCCCTTCCACCTCGCAGATCACCTCATCGCCGCTCTTCAAAAACAGCGGCGGTTCAAATCCCATCCCTACCCCCGAAGGTGTCCCGGTAGAAATGATTGTCCCGGCTTTCAGGCACATTCCGGATGACAATTCACTTACGATATGGTCAATGCCAAAAATCAGCTTATCGGTGTTGCTGTCCTGCCGAAGTTCCCCATTCACATAAGAACGAATCCCAAGGCACGGCGGATATGCCACCGAATCTGCCGTCAGCACACAAGGACCCATGGGCGAAAACCCCTCCAGGCTCTTTCCAAAATACCACTGGCTGTGACGATTCTGCACGTTTCTGGCGCTGACATCATTGAGAATCGTATATCCGAATATGTAATCCCGCACCTGCCCCGGCGGCACATTTCGCGCATCTTTTCCAATAATAAAAGCCAGTTCCGCCTCATAATCCAGGCTGTCCACCAGTCCCTCATGGGCCGGAATCGGGTCCTGATCCGCTGTCGCCTCATTGACCCGTTTGGAAAAATACACGGCATAAGGACGCTTTCCATCGAAATCTCGTTTTCGGAAACGGGCCGATTCCTTTGCATGTTCCATATAATTGATTCCCAGGCAGATAATGTCCTGCTCCGGCACAGGAATGGGCGCCAGCAAACGCACCTCTCCCAGCCGCGCCGCTCCCCGGTAAGAATAAGGTTCCTGCCTTGACGCATACTCCAGAAGCTGCTTCTCCGAATCGCTGATCTGCTTTACCAGCTCCAGCATGGTCTGATACTCCGGCCCGACAGAGGAGATAGGATACACCCACTCTTCATCTGCACTGATCACCCCCACCCGGACTTTGTGCTCCACCTGATATGTGACTAATTTCATAATCTCCTCCCATCTGTGCACGCCTCACAGCTATTTCCCATTCTCCTGCGGGTTGTTTGTCATGGTCGTCCCCCGCCGCCTGCACTTTGTCTCCCATTATACCATGTCCTCCGGACATGCTCCCTCTGGGGGATGCACACGGTTCGCTTCGGAATTTGTCCTCCCTTTTGGTCGGACGTGAACCGGCGCAGGTATAATGTCTGACGACATTATACCCTATCTGCCCTTCCGCCGCAAGTTCTGCTTTTCTTTTTTCTATCTGCTTCTGATTTTTCCGCATATCAAAAAATCCGGAAACGCCCTCCATAGGAAAAGCATTTCCGGAAAACAATCGCTGTCAGTCTTTCACTGCCGCAATCGCCTCAATCTCGATTACCATACCATGGTTAAACTTTCCCACCTGCATGGTGCTTCTCGCCGGCGGGTCCACAGGGAAAAACTCTTTATAAGTCTCATTGAACTCAGGAAACCGGTCAATATCTGCCACAAATACCAGGGTCTTAAACACATGCTCCAAATCAGACCCATGTTCCTCAAGAATTGCCTTCAGGTTTTTCAAAACCTGGCGTGTCTGCCCCACAATATCCCCCGGCGCCGCCAATTCTCCGGTTACCGGATCATTGGCAGTCACTCCTGCCGTAAAAATCAAATCGCCTACCCGGAACGCCTGGGAATACCATCCGCCCGGCTGCGGCGCTTTGTCTGTCTCAAGTTTTATTGGTTTCATATATTTTCTGCCTTCTTTCTATATTTTTCCTGCTTCTGCTGCCCGCCTCTGTCCTGATGACAGGCATTACAGCTGCTCCCTATTGCTTAATTTCTTCAAAGTACCAAGCAAAACATCCGCACTGTCCCCCAGATCCTCCTTCGTGGTATATTCCTCCGGACAATGGCTCAGCCCTTCGTTGGAACTGCGGACAAAAATCATCCCGACGGGTAAGATCCGTTCCATATTCACCGCATCATGGCAGGGAAAGCTGATCATCTCGTTATGCCGGACTCCCAATTCCTCCGCCGCCTGATCCATCACCTTCATGATTGACCGGTTACAATGAGACGGCGCCAGATCACAGGTGGAATGCACGGACCAGGTGAGGCCTCTTTTCTCACATTCCTTTTTCACAAACTCCAGAATGTCTTCATACAGCTGGCTCCATATCCTGTCATCTGCCTCACGGTAATCCACTGGTATTACCGATTTGTTGGCTACAATATTATGCTCGCCTGGTTCTGACTCAATATAGCCCACGGTGCTGCGCGTATCATTTCCTGTGGCCAGAGCGAGACGTTCCACCTCACAGGCAATGGCGGCTGCCGCTTGCAACGTATCGTGCCGGTCCTTCATAGCCATCCCGCCCGCGTGGCAGGAAACCCCATGAAGTTCAATATAAAATTGTTTGATTCCGGCAATGTCTGAAACAACCGATATGGGAATATCTCCGTCCAGAAGGTATCTTCCCTGTTCGATATGTACTTCAATAAAACAGAAATAATCCTTGGGGTCTATCCTGCTGTCAGGAAGCCTGTCCGGATCTGTCCCCATGCCGAATTCTTTCATTGCCTTACGCAAGGGTTCTCCCGTCACCCGATGACGGCAGGTGTCTGCATAATCCGGCGGAAGTTCTCCGCACATAGCCTTGCTTCCAAATGTTCCGCCCAGAAACTGACTTGCCTCCTCATTGATAAACGCCACAATCTCAATCGGCCTTCTGGGTTTAAATCCCTCTTCCTTCATGACGGTAACGGCTTCTAACGCTGTCATAATCCCTGTCAGCCCGTCAAAATAGCCGCCATTTGGCACTGTATCCAAATGGGAACCGCATAAAATCGCCGGAAGCTTTTCACTCCCTTCATAACGGCCGAAAATATTCCCCACCGTATCCATCCGGACCTCCAAGCCAATTTCCCTCATCTGCTCCATCAGGTTCTCACAGGCTCTCTTATATTCCGGTGTCCATGCAAAACGGCTGATTCCGCCCTCCTTCACCGCTCCGATCGCACCTGTCTCGTGCTGTTTTTTCCACAGTCTTTCTCGATTAATCCTCATTCCCTGTCTCCTTCAAATGACCCGGTTTTAAACCATTTTTCGTTTTTTTAATTGAAAAGCATGAAGCATCGGATCTGCAATCACAAATACCACCACAAAAATATAGGGCACCATCAAAATCAAATCCGAGGGCAGCTGCAATAGCTGCAATTGATTGGACAAGGCATTGGAAAATCCAAACAACAGAGAGATAAACAATACCTTCTTTGGTTCTGCCTTGGCATAAGTCACGGCAGCCAGAGCGATAAAACCTTTTCCGGCTGTCATTTTTTCAGAAAACAATGTCATCAATCCAAGAGACAGATGGGCCCCTGCCACGGCACACATAACTCCGGTAATTGCAGAGCAGATCAGCCTGGTTACCCTGACATTATATCCAACCGTCTCCGCCGCCTGCGGATTCTCCCCGCAGGCCCGGATGATCATTCCCATTTGGGTCTTATACAGGATCACCCAGGTAATCCCCACAAAGAGCCAGGAAAAATAGGTGATCATGGTTTGATTTCTGAATATGCCTCCCAACACCGGGAGGGCGTGAAGGACAGGTATCGTGATTTTCTTTAAAGAAACGATCAGTTCCGATACGAAGGACCCTGTCGTGCCATAAATAACCGGAAGCAAAAAGGTGGTCAGACCCCAGCCAATCAGATTAAACGCGATTCCTACCACCGTATTGTCACCTTTTAGATAGATGCAAATGAATCCATACAACAATCCGATTGCCAATCCTATGATAATCGCATAGAATACCCCGACAGCAGCATTTCCATAGAAAAAGCTTCCGTATACTGCCATAAATGCGCCCATAATCATCATGGCATCCAGTGCAATATTGGGCAGGCCGGCTTTGTCCGAATAGATTCCGCCGGTAGCCGCCAGCAAAATCGGTGTGGTTACACGTGCAGTTACCATAAATATCGAGTATACAGCCTCCAATTTTTACACCTCGCTCCCTGAGTGATTTCCCCGGACAGTCTGCTTTTTATTTTTCCATATTCCATTCACACCAATTGCTTTGCAGGACACAAATGTGATGATAATTCCCTGAATAATCATGGATAACGACCTTGAAATATTCGTAGCCCTCTCCACCTGTAGTGAGCCGGCCTTGATGATTCCCATAAAAATACTGCCCAAAAAGACCCCTGCCGGCGTACTGCCCCCCAATAGCGCAACAGCCAGTCCGTCAAATCCGTAGTCCGGAGAAAACTGAGACATAAATTTGTAAAGGTAGCCAAGGACCTCCACCGATCCGGCAATTCCTCCCACCATTCCGGAAAGAAGCATGACGCTCATCCGTACCTGGTTGACACTCACTCCTCCGCATTTTGCAAAACGGGGATTCAAACCGGAAATATGTATCTCATATCCCAGCTGTGTTTTGTTCAGCAAAAACCAGAACACAAGAACAATAAAAAGCGCAAAAAAGATTCCTGTATGTGCGGACAAATTCGGCCAGATTTTGGATAGCTTTGCCGTCTCCTCGATTTCTGCCGTTACAAGGGTAGAGCCGTATGCCCCGCCGGCCAGGAAATAATATTTGACCAGATAATCCGTCAGATTAATCGCCACATAGTTCATCATCAGGGTAATCACCATCTCGCTCGCACCATAATAAACCCTCGCTACAGCCGGAATGAATGCCCATAGCATCCCTCCCAAAGCGCCTGCCAGCACACAGATCAGGATATGAAGCGGCGCCGGAACTCCTTTAATCATATATCCGGCCAGCGCCGATAACATGGCGCCGATATACATCTGCCCCTCCACGCCAATATTAAACATTCCGCCTCGAAAGGCGATTGCCGCCGCAACTCCTGTCAGCAGAACCGGTGTTGTCCATCGGATAGTGGAAGCGATTGCAAACCGAGACCCCAAAGCCCCCTGAAGCATCTTCCCATATATGAGGAACGGATTGTTGCCGGACATCAGAATTACCATTCCGCCGAAAAGCAGGCTCAAAAGCACAGCCATAAGAACCATACTGATATTTGACTGTTTCATTTTATTCCACATCCTGCGCCTCCTTTTCCCCGGTAATTCCGGCCATCAGCAATCCGATCTTCTCCTCTGACAGTTCTCCCGACTTTACTTCGCCGGAAATCTTTCCTTCGTACATGACAAGGACCCGGTCGCTCAGAAGCATAATCTCCGACAGTTCATTGGATACCAGCAAAACCGCCTTTCCCTGGTCTCTCATTTCCACCAGACGATTGTGGATGAATTCCATCGCGCCTATATCCACCCCTCTCGTGGGCTGCGCTGCAATCAGGCACTTGGGATTCAGGTTATATTCCCTGGCAAAAATAAGCTTCTGCATATTTCCTCCTGACAGAGAACTGCCCTTTGCCTTACAGCCGGGAATCTTAATTTTAAATTTCCCCACCATAGCTTCCAGTTCACCCATGGCCTTTTTTCTGGAAATCAACGAATGATAATTGATCTCCGGCTTCCGGTATGTGGTCATAAGAAAATTATCCTCGATGGTTGCCTCCGGAGCCGAACCCTGTATCTGCCTGTCTTCCGGAATATGTCCCAGCCCCATGGTTCTGCGCTGCCATGGAGAGGCTTTCATCGGAACCCCCTGCCCGTCGATTTCCACCGTACCTCCGTACTCCTGATTCATCCCTGAGATTACCTCTATCAATTCGGTCTGACCATTCCCCTGTACGCCTGCAATTCCCACAATTTCGCCGTAACGCACCTCAAAAGAGACGTCATCCACAACCATAATACCGTCATCATTCCTACATCTGATATTTTTCACGCACAGGGCTTTTTCACCGTCTTTTGTTTCCTGCTTGTCAATATGCAGCTGAAGCCCTCTTCCTATCATCATTCTGGCCAGTTCCTGCTCATTGGTATCTTTTGTAAAGACATGCCCTGTCACTTTTCCATCCCGCAGCACAGTCACCTCATCTGTCAGCTGTATCACCTCAGACAGCTTATGGGTAATCAGAATAATACTTGCACCCAGATCCCGCAGGCTCCGAAGCGTCGCAAAAAGTTCCGTAATCTCCTGAGGTGTCAGCACCGCCGTCGGTTCATCCATAATCAAAACATCTGCCCCCAGATACAACGCCTTCAGAATCTCAACCCTCTGCTTTAAGCCTACCGGCAAATCCTCCGTCTTCGCATCCAGATCCATCTCAAAATTATACTTCCGGCATAATTGGGAGATCTCTTCTTTTGCCTTTTTTATGTCCACAAAGCCATGCTTGATAACCGGACGGCCCAAAATAATATTTTCTACGACCGACATGGAATTGACCAGCGTAAAATGTTGATGCACCATCCCGATCCTGCAGCTGATGGCATCCTTGGGGGAATGGAATGTAGCCTTCTTGCCGTTCAGCCAGATTTCTCCTCCGTCCGGCCTGTACATTCCATATAATTGTTTCATAAGCGTTGTCTTTCCGGCCCCGTTTTCTCCGACAATTCCATGAATTGAATTTTTCCTGATAGTAATGGTGACATGATCGTTTGCAATTGTTCCCGGAAAGACCTTTACAATATCCTTCAACAAAACAGCTTCATTCATGGGGATACCTCTCTGTATGTTTTCGTCACATGCTCCTGTCGGTTCATACTGCTTTCCACTATTCAAGCGTGGCAATAACCTCCTCATAGGAAGGCATGGATTTTACCACAATCTCCCCCGACTTAATCTGCTCGGTAACCTCTTCCACCTTGTCCCTGACCTCCTGCGGGATCTCACACTGGGACTCATCTGCCAGCTTGCAGTAAGCATATCCGTTTTCCAAAGTGAGTACCTTAAGTCCCGGCTCAAACACGCCGTTATTCCAGTCAAGAATCAAATCTTTTGCTGCCGTATCCCATGCTTCATAATGCGAGGCAAGGACCTGCCCTGGTAATCTGTCATTGTTATCATCCGTACAACCCATCACATAGTATCCCTCTCCCATCTCCTTTGCTGCCTCATAGAGTCCGAGAGCGCTTTTTCCGCCGGAACCCCACAGCACGTCAACGCCGTTCTGATAGTGCACAAGTGCAAGTTCCTTAGCCTTTGCCGGGTCCTCAAAGCTTCCGATCCAGCTTGTCTGCACCTCAATATCCGGATTCACGTACTGAATCCCTTCTTCGTATCCGTCAAGATACCGATGGGTATCCGGATTATCGACACCGCCCACAAAAGCCACCTTGTTGGTTTTTGTTGTCATCGCTGCCAGCACTCCCATCACAAAGGAAGATTGCTGCTCATAGCAGCAGATTCCCTCCAGATTATCCCCCTTGGTGGCGCATATGGCATGAATAAAGGAAACATCCGGATTCTGCTTTGACACATTTTTTACCGAATCCAGCAGTTCCGGAAATACGGCAAAAATCAGATTATATCCCTCGCTGATCATTGCCTGCATGCTTTCTTCATACTCACCTTTCTTTGCCTCCACTACATGAACTTCAATTCCGGCCTCATCGCAACCCGCCTTGATCCCCCGGTATACCATATCAACCGGACCGTCATCTCCTAGTCTCTGAGCCGTAATATAGGCAACCTTATTGCCGCTTTTGCCCTCCGAAGCCTCCGCTCCGGCTGGGCCGGAGGCTTCGGCCTGGCTGGCAGCTTCCGTTGCCGGCGCCTCATTTACCTTTTGGCAACCCCCCAGCGCCATGACCGTCATACACGCAGCCGCCAGCAATGCAATTCGTCTCTTCATTTCGCTTCCTCCTTATACTCTTTCCATAATCTATTGCTGCTATTCTTACACGATTCTCAAAAACACAATGCTTTTTTTGTAATCGTTTACAAACACAATGATAGCACAGGCATTCGCCAATGTCAACATTATTTTTCTGTTTATCTTTAAATTTTTGTGCTATTTTCTTATGATTTTTTCGATTTTCTCACTATTTTTATGGTTTTTTCTTTATTTTATTCCAATTTTATTTTTTTAAATTGTAATCGTTTTTATTGCTTTTCTCAACAAATTATGTTATGATAGTTTCGTAACCCGAATTGCTTTTTGCCTACAAAAAAAGGAATCTCATGAATATTCACGAAATCGCCAGACAGGCCAATGTTTCTATTGCAACTGTTTCCAGAGTGTTAAATAACAAACCGAATATAAGTCCAAAAACCTACAAGAAGGTCATGGATGTTCTTAACGAAACCGGCTACAGTCCCAATGCCATCGCCCGGGGCCTGAAACACAATTCCATGAATATGATCGGAATCGTGGTGGATGATATCCGGAATCTGTACCGCGCCCATGTGATCTATCATCTGGAAGATCTTCTGAGCAGGCAAGGCTATACCACCATTGTTTTCAATGCATGTACGAAAGGAGATTCCCTGTTTTCCCTCCTTTCCCAGCATCAGTTTGATTCTCTCATTTTTGTCGGTTCCTCCATGAGCAATCAGGATGTCAGCAGTTTTATTGCTTCCAACTGCCCGAAAAAGCCGGTTCTGATGTTCAACGGATATGTGGATCTCCCTAATGTTATATCCGTCATCTGCGATGAGGCCCGGGGAATGCAGATGATGGCGGACCATATTTACCGTACGGGAAAACGTCGGTTATTATATGTCAACTATGGGCAGAATCTCGCCAGCCAAAGAAAATTATCCGGTTTTCGGGACAAGCTTTCAGAATTAGGGTTGGAATTCTCCGATCAATTTGTGTTTGAATCTCCCAGTGATGACTTTGAAGGCGGATGCAAGGCCGGGCAGGCAATTATTGACAGCGGAATCCCCTTTGATGCGGTTCTCTGCAGTCTTGACCTTCCCGCCATGGGAGTGATTCAGATCCTGCGCCAATATGGGTATTCCATTCCGTCGGATGTCTCCGTCAGTGGATTTGACAACCTCATTTATGGAAAACTCACCCCTCCGTTTCTCACCTCTGTAGACGGAAAAATCCAGGAACTTGCAGACGTCGCCGTGGAAAAGCTTCTGGCTGCTCTGGCCGGGGAAGCAATCAGCAATGAGCCTTACAGCATCTCTCCCTCCCTGTACTTAGGCGGCACCACTTAAAAAGGAGGCAATGCCATGTTTGATCTGCTTATAAGAAACGGTCTCACCGTCACCCCGGAAGGCCCCAAAAAATTGTCTGTTGCAGTCAAGGACGGAAAAATTGCAGGTCTGTTTGACTGCATGTCCGAAATTCCCGCAAAAGAAACCTTTGATTTCACCGGAAAGATTATTTTTCCCGGTGTTATTGATTCTCATGCTCATGTTACCTACTGCTCAGATTTTTTCTCTGGCTCCCGCACGGCAGCAAGCGGCGGAGTCACTACTCTTGTAGAGATGCCCCAATCCGGCCATCTCCCAGCCATCTGGGATGAAAGCATTTTAAAGCAGAGAATCGCCTCTATCGATGAAACCTCTGTCGTAGACTGCGCCTTATATGGAGGCGTTAAAGCCAATCATATGGAACATGTTGAAGAATTGATCAAGGGAGGAGTTGTTGGATTTAAAGTCTTTTTAAGCGATGCCGGCGATTACGGTTCTTTTGACGATGCCAGTTTAAGGGAGTTGCTCCGGATTGCCCATAACTACGGATGTCTGGTTGCCGTCCATGCAGAATCTCAATCCATCTGCACCATGGAAACTCAAAAAATCATTGCCGCCGGGCAAGGGGCTGAAAAAAACAGCGACAGCCGCCCGATCCTTTCGGAAGTCCTTGCCGTAAGCCGCCTCTGCACTCTCGCCCTGCATGAACATGCGCCTGTCAGCATCTGCCATATTTCATCCGGTCAGGTGGCAGACATCATCCAGGAATTCCGCGAAAAACGCTTGCAGGTATCCGCCGAGACATGTCCCCATTACCTTCTCTTAAACAGCGAGGACGTAATCCGATGCGGGGCCTGGGCCAAATGTGCGCCTCCCCTTCGGGACCCGAATACGGCCGATGGACTTTGGGCAGCCATACTCACCGGCAAAATCGACATGATCGGAAGTGACCATGCCACCTATACGGACGTTCAAAAATCAGACGGTTCCTTCTGGTCCGCCCCCGGAGGTTTCCCCGGTCTTGACCTGATTCTTCCCGGCCTTTTTGATGAGGGAGTTCTCAGACGCGGACTTTCTTTAAACAGCCTGGCACAGGTCACCGCGGCTAATCCGGCAAAAATATTCGGACTCGACACCTGTAAGGGCAGCATCACTGTTGGCAAGGATGCGGACTTTGCTGTCCTGGACCCGAAATCCAAATGGGTATTCCATGCTGCCGATACCTTTTATGACACCAAATCCCCCCGTTATCCCTATGAGGGGAAAACCTTCCAGGGTAAGGTCGTCTCCACATTTGTCCGGGGAAAACAGGTATACAAAAACGGAAAGATCCTGGCAGAACGTCACGGGAAATATATTCCTGCCTCCCGCTGAGTCTTTTCATTTTGGATCGCCCCTTTATATTCATTTTTAAATCAGGCTTGCTTTACCAGTAGAAAACCCTTAGATAATGTGATATACTGTGCACAAAAACATATCATCACTCTAAACGAATAGACTGTAACAAAACAGTAACAGCAAAGATATCCAGACTGCTGCTGACATACATTATCAAGGAGTACATAATGAGAGAAAAAAGAAGTACCACTAGCAGACCTGAAAAAGATGACATTTTTGAAAAGGACTATAGCAAGATCCGGCAGATCCAGCCCCGTGCCAGTGAAAACAGCAATCCGAACATCCGTCCCGCCGAAAGCCGGACCCGCCGCCCCTCCCGCAAAAGCCGCCCCAAAAAAGGTGCGTTTTCCCTTACAAAAATTGCCGCTCCGTTGCTGGCGCTGGCAATCGGGGCCGGAGCCGGCCTGGGAGGCGGATACTGTCTGTGGGGCTATGAAAAACCCTACACAATCAATCTTAAGGAGATCGAGACCCCGGCCTGGATCGAGCAGGACTTTATCCGCAAGAATCTGTTCTCCCGCCCGGACGTAACCTTGAAACAGGTAAACAGCATCGTGATCCATTATGTAGCCAACACCGACACCTCCGCTGCCGCCAACCGCCGTTATTTTGACAATCTGGCGGATCAGGACCCACAGCAGCCTGGCACCGTGGGAGGATGCCACTTTATTGTCGGGCTGGAGGGAGAGGTTCTTCAGATCATACCAATCTCAGAAGTAACCTACGCCGCCGCTCCTCGAAACTTCGACACCATATCCATCGAGGTCTGCCATCCGGATGACACAGGCAAATTCAGCCAGCCCACTTATGACTCTCTTGTCAGGCTGACATCATGGCTCTGTGAGGAATTGGATCTTTCTTCTAAGGACCTGATCCGCCACCATGACGTTTCCGGTAAAAACTGCCCTAAATACTATGTGGAAAATGAAGATGCCTGGAAGCAGTTTAAAAAAGACGTAAAAGCAGCCATGAAATAAGCAAAATATTAGGCTGTGCCCGTACTGAACGCACAAATAAAAGAGCAGAAACCCTCAGTTTCTGCCCTTTTCGCTTTCTATGCACTCCTTTTTCTCTTCCGTATATTTTATCCCAGCCCCTCAGCCGCCTTCACCAGTTCTTCCCGAATCCGGATATGCTGCGGGCAAACCTGTTCACATTTGCCGCACTTAATACATTCACTGGCACGCTTCTTTCCATGCCCGGCCACCATCCATTCCTCCTGACGCTTCGCCGCATTCAAATCACGATACAATGTCAGATAATTCATGGCAGTAAAGGAACCGGATATCCCGATATCCTGCGGACACACCTTGGCACAATAATTGCAGGTGGTGCAGGGAATCAGCGGAATCTTCGCCAACGCCTTCCGCGCCTCATTTAAAGTCTTCAATTCCTGCACAGACAAATGGGTGAAACCCTTCATGTAAGAAAGGTTGTCCTCCATCTGTTCCATATTGCTCATTCCGGACAGGACCGTGATCACGCCCTCTAAGTCTGCCGCAAAGCGAATCGCCCAGGAAGCATAGGAGGCTTTCTCATCCGCTTTCCTGAAAATCTCAGCCACCGGCTCCGGCGGATTCGCCAACATCCCGCCCTTGACCGGCTCCATGATCACCACCGGCTTGCCGTACTTTCTGGCCATCTCATAACATCCCCGGGACTGAATGGCCGGATTCTCCCAGTCTCCGTAATTAATCTGAAGCTGGACAAACTCCATCTCCGGGTGGGCCTTCAGAATCTCCTCCAATTCCTCCGGCGTGGAATGGAAGGAAAATCCCACATGGCGGATCAGGCCTTCCTTTTTCTTCTCCTGCACAAAGCTCCACATATCATAGTCATCAAAGAAATGCGTCCGCGACTCTCCCAGATTGTGCAGCAGATAAAAGTCGAAATAACCGGCCCCGGTCTGTTTTAAAGAGGTCTCAAACTGTGCCACAGCCTCTTCTCTCGTCTTACAATTAATCCACGCCGCATTCTTGGTAGCCAGCTGAAAAGACTCCCGGGGATAACGCTCCACCAGCGCCTGCCGGATCGCGTCTTCACTTCCTGCATAGGCCCACGCCGTATCAAAATAAGTAAAGCCATCTTCCATAAAACGATCTACCATTTGTTTCGTCTGCTCTACATCGATCACATTTTCTTTCATCGGCAGACGCATCAGCCCAAATCCCAGTTTTTTAATCTCTTCTCCCAAATAAGCCATAACTCTCATCCTCCTTATATCAGCAATTAGTCTTACGGCTGCTTTCTTTAATATAATTTACCATACTGGAGTTGCTCCAAGTCAATAGTTATTGAGAATTTTTTTGGATTTTTTATTTTGGCAGGGGTACGCAACCGTAAAAAACATCGGCGGAAGCGCCCGGGCCTGGCAAGGTTCGGCTCCCGTTTCGGGTCGGCTGTCTCTAAGGCAAAAAGACGGCAGTCACGGTGAGGTGTTCTTACGCAGCCGTGTCTTCGCACGTTGCTGCTACCTCAAAGGGATTCGTACAACTGCCGTCTTTTTGCCTAAGATACAGCAAGACCCTGCAAAAGTCGCCGAACCTTGCCAGGCCCGGGCGCTTCCACCGATGTTTTTTACGGTTGCTGGTTGTTGGCCTTGCTACAAATATTATACTCCTTTTTCGGAATTGTGTATCCGCTGAAATCGAGTTAATATCTATGCATTGCAAACAAACATTTTATAATCAAATATATAAATCGGAAATCTTTTCCTCCGTTTTTCGAGGCTCTGTCTTTTCTACAACATTAGAGTTTATAATTTTTCCTTCAATCTTCTTGTAACATCAGAGTTTATAAATTTATTTCCATTATCAATTTGTATACCCATAATCAATTCTTTCTTACTTATCAAAAGACTATTATATTTACTTATATAATGCCATAGCACATCTTCCATTTTACAAAATCTGATATCTACCGTTTCTGTATATTCATAACCTACTGTGTTTCTTACTTAAAAACAAATTCAACATCCAGATAGTCTTTTGCAAATCTGATTCTTTTAAGTCAAGTAGAACTTTTAGTTTATTAAACCTATTATTTTCTGTAAAAAGCCATCTACAAGTTATCCAATTTCATATGTAACGCCATTTACACTATAACTTGTGCTCCGTAAAATCACATCAGCTTTTATGCAATAAAAGCTAATTCCAATACCATCGTTTAAATTGAACCGATCTAAAAACCTCGCTTCCTCGCCTTTTATTGTAGGTATATTATTCCTTTAAATAATAAAATATCCTTTTTCTCTTGATATAGTTTGTTGGTTTATTTTTCAACTAAGAAAAAGTTGTCCAATCAATATCAATGCTTGTGTAATTAAAATTATTGCTTCCAGAATATCTGCTTTTTTCATACTTCTCCCCTTAATTTCATTGTTTCTATATCCATTTCATGTTGTGTAATTTATATATTCTAGTTCTTCTTTTAATTTATTTCCTTTTAAATCTCCACAAATAACCTCTAATAAAGCTTTACATCTAATTAAAAAATTATTTAGTTGATAAACACCTGCTACTTGTAACTCCTTTTTATCAAAAAAAGCGGGATTAAGTTCTGCATCATTATTATACATAACGGCTAACTTCCCCATAAATTCATCAGAAACATTAGGAATAATAATATTGTCCCAGTAACCAACAGCAAAACTTCCACCATTTGCACCAACAGACATTTTGACTAAAACATCATCACTCCGTAAATAATTCAAATATAATCCCAAAAATATGACTTTTTCTATACTTGTCTGCATATTTAATGGATAAATCATAGTTCCATGAATATTTGTAGTAAAACGCATACTATTATCACATACTATAAATGTTTTACCAATCGTTCCTTCAGACGCAAATAGAATATATTTTTCTCCCAAAAACCAAATAGGATTTCTAGTACCTAAATATGCTACTTTTTCAATATATCCAGAGGAAGATATATCACTTGGATAAATTAATATATTATATCCTTTTCTAAATTTATTTGTTTGAATTGAACGTCCAAGATCTCTTTTTTGCAAACTTGGTCCCCTTTGTGTTTTGAAGCCAAAACCATGTAAATTTGAATATCCATATTTATAATTTTCAACATTTTTCTTCCATTGAAAAACGCTATCAGAATATATTCCAGAATCAAGTCTCGCTTTATCCTTTAACACCTTAATAGTTGGATTTACATATTCATACTCTTTAAGAATAATCTCTTCCTTTATTATTTTTTCAGTCATTCTAATTTTTGAATTACAAATATGTTCTGCATATGCAATATTTTTTACTAAGTTTCCAATTAATGTATAAACCCAATCTTCAGGACAAATTGGTATTAAACATTCAAGAAAAGCATCTCCAGAGTGTTTAATAGTTGCACCTTTCGGCGTTCTTGCATTTAACTGTTCTCTAAAATAATCATCTCTCATAAATGCCATAACATAATATTTGTACTTACTTTCTCTAAAATTGAGTTTTATCATCCCTGATGAAAAAATCACTTTTTCATTATCGCTGATAAAAAGGCAGCAATCTCCTATATTTGCATCTGTGCAAAACAATACATCTTCATTATGAAGCATAAAATCACTATAATAATTAGGATTTAGATATATGTATTTTTCTTTATCTGCTGAAAATCTTATATTAT
>CAMSTY010000001.1 GCA_947063875.1 uncultured bacterium | reverse complement strand
GGGCTACAAGGATTCGAACCTTGAAATGACGGAGTCAGAGTCCGTTGCCTTACCGTTTGGCGATAGCCCATCGCTGCAACGAAGACCATTATACACGAAAGCATCTGATCCGTCAAGTGGTTTTTAAATATTTTTATTATAAATTTCCCATAACCCTTTCCGTGTGTCGCTGTCTGCCGTTTTTCCCTACTGCTGTCCGGATTCCTCCTCCTCCTTCTCATCCGGACTTTCCGTTTCTTGGGATTCCTCCTGTTTTTCGTCTTCTGTCGTCATCTCCCTGGAGGACTCTTCCTGGCTGGGCCATGTCTCATTCTTTGTCTCTCTGTCATCTTCGGTCTCATCATCCGGGTCCTCTTCCATCCCATCCCAGGCGTCTTCATCAATGTCCGGACTCTCAAAATACCCTGTCACCGTAGTAAACACATCACTGCCGGCACGGCTCAGGCCGCCCAGTACAAAGATATAATTCTCTCCCTCTTCCAGTCCGCTTACCTCAAACGAACATTCGTTGCGGGATGTCTCATCCATAATCGCCGCGTAGGAATTCCCCTCCTCGTCGCGCACGACCACCGAGGGATTCTTCCATTTTATCCGGTCCTTAAAATACACATAGATCAACCCTCCCTCACAGTCCACATAATCAATCTCCACCGAATCCTCCCCGGCCTCTTCCTCCGGCTCTTTGGTGGTCTCCGGCGCTGCCGTTGCCGCCGTTGTTCCTGTTGTCTCTGGCAGCGTCTCCTCACTGCTCTCCGGCTGTCTTGTGCTGCTCTCCTCCGTGGATGTCTCCTGTGCGGCGCTCTCCGGCTCTGTGGCCTCCTCCGTGTGCGGTATGGTCTCCGGCTCGGTCGCCCTGTCCGCCAGTTCCCCAAGTTCGTAGGAATCCTCCGCAATCCTGCGGGCGATCTCCTCCATGGTCATGGAAGACAGCTTCTCCATCTCTTCCATGCTCAAAGAATCGTTCTGCTCAATCAGTTCTTTTAAAAAGTAAGCCTTGCCGTAAGAAATCCCATATTGACGGGCAAGCGCCTCCATCTCCTCATCTTCAATCACCTGCTGGTCATAAACCACGGCTTCTACCTGGTTCTCCTGTAAGGTTCTCTCTATATCGTCCACTACGCTGGCACGCAGTTCCTTCGCCTTGCGTACACTATCATTGCTTACCGTCACCAGGATCGCATTGTCCAGGTCATTCAGGTAGCCGTGGGTCACCATGGAACCGACCACTGCGTTGACCGCCACATTCAACTCCACACCCTTTAAATCCATGCCGTCCAAAATCTCTTCCGCATCCGCATTCAATGCACGGGCTTCCAGCACCTGTTCCCGACGGTTGATGGAAAGTTCCACGCTGGGATTCACATCGAGTCCGATAACCGACTCAACCCGGCGGTTTTCCATGTGATAATGGAAAGTCCCCCCGCCAGCCAAAACCAGGCACACACAGACTGCGGCCACGGCTGCAAACCCGCGCATCCGCCGCTGCAGACGCAGGATCACTGCCTGATTCTGCCGCTCCGGGTCCGATAACTGTATCTGGGGAACGGACAAATCAATCCGATCCAATACATTGGGAGTGAGCGCGTCCACGGCTGACTTCAGATGCATCTCGATCTGCCTGTTATTCAGTTGTTTCACACATCTCACTCCTCTCTTAAATATTGTTTTAATTTTTTAATGGCCCGATTGTACTTAGACAGTACGGTAGCAAGCGGCATCTGCAGATCTGCAGCGATCTCCCGGTGCTTCAGTCCCGCCGAAGCATGGAGCAGCACGATCTGACGCTCGTCCTCCTTTAAGATCTCCAACGCCGATTTAAGTACAATCGCATCCGTCATGTTCTCCAGCGGAAGACAGACCTCTCCTGTCTCCTCCCCGTTCAAATCATCCAGTCCGATATCCGCCTGGCGTTTCTGATCGCGGAACCGCATGTAACACAGGTTGCGGGCGATGGTAAAAATCCATGCCAGCGGTTTTCCCTGTGACTGGTAAGAGGCTGCGGAGGTCCATATCTTCAAATAGGTTTCCTGCATTACTTCTTCCGCATCCTGGGGATTCTTCAAAATAGACAATATGAAGCTGTAAACTGTCCGGTCTGTGTTGTGGTACAGCTGTCGGAATGCCTCCGCGTCCCCCGCCGCCACTCGCTTTAAAAGTTTCTCGTCGTCCAATCGAATTCCCTTTCTGATAGTTTAATGCAACAAAACCATTTCTTATTGCACCATCGGATAAAGTTTTTGTTTCCAGATTCTTCCTTATTAACTGATAACTAACGCAGTCAGCAATTTTCAACGCACTGGTGTGCTGACTCATTTACATTTCGCCAAATGACTTGCCTGAATTTCCATCTGCTGCATTGTTGTCGGTCAACGATGCCACCGCATCGCCTTCCTCCGCCGCCTTACAGACCGAAAATTCATTCTGCGTCATTTGGCTGAAAGTAAATGAGCCAGTACGCTAGCAGCTTCGCTGGCAATACGTACACTCTACGGTGATCACGCAGAAGCATCGTTCATCCCGTTCCTGAATCCTGCGGCTGATCTCCCTCTTGCACGCCTCCTGCATCTGCGCGGTATAGTCCCGTGGCACCACCAGGTCAAAGATCAGATTAATCCGCTGCTCCCCGCTGACCATTCTGAAATCGTGCATGGTCAGACGTTCATCAAGGCTTTTTAAGACCTCTTGCGTCATCTGACGCAGCTGCTGAACCCGCGAATCCTTCAGTGCCACCGGGTCCATATGAATCACCAGGAAAATCCCCAGTTGCTTTGCCGCATCCCTCTCGATCCGGTCCACAATCTCGTGAGACACCTCGATGTCCACGTCGCTGGGTACCTCCGCATGAATGGAAGCCATACTGCGCCCGGGACCATAATTGTGAACGATCAAATCATGGCTCCCCTCAATCCCCTCATAACCATTCACAAATTCCACAATGCGCCGGTATATTTCCGGATCGATCGGCTGTCCGATCAACGGCTCCAGAGTATCTTTTGCAATATTGACTCCGGCGACCATCACCAGCGCCGAGACAGCCAGTCCGATCAAGCCGTCGATATTCACCTGCCAGAGTCCAAACACCAGAATCGACAGAATCGTGGCCGATGTCGCCGCCACATCTCCCAACGAGTCTGCTGCCGTAGCCGTCATAACCGCAGAGTTCACTCGTTTTCCCAGCTTCCGGTTAAACAACGCCAGCCACAGCTTTACCAGCACTGACAGAGCCAATATCCCCACCGGAATCAGTCCGAAAGACAATTCGCCCGGGTGCAAAAGCTTTCCCACCGATGTCTTAAGCAGCGAAAAACCCACCTCAATCACCAGAAAGGATACGATAAATGCCGAAATATATTCAATGCGCCCATGTCCGAAAGGGTGCTGCTCATCCGCGGGTTTCTGCGCCAGCCACACCCCTACAAACCCCACAATGGAAGACGCGGCATCCGACAGATTATTAAAGGCGTCTGCCATAATGGAAATGCTGCCGGTCACTGCTCCGACTGCCACTTTTGCCCCAAATAAAATCAGATTGCAGCAAATGCCAACCAGGCCGGCCAACATCCCATAGGCGGCACGCACCTGCGGTTCCTCGGTCTGCTCATAATTTTTTATAAATTTCCGCACCAGCAATTCTGTCATATGCTTTCCATTCCTGTTTCTATTTTCTGTCTGTCTTTTCCATCCGCTTCCTTCCACGGACAAAATACATCATTCCAACCACGCATATTATAGTATAAAGGCATGGAGAATACAAGGAAAACCATACTTCCTCTCCCCAAACGGGCGGATAAGAAAAACGATCCGACGATATCTCCTTCAAAAACAGAGCCGCTGCCGCTGTACCTGCCGCAAAGCCTCCTGCTATTGCCAGTAACAGCTGATACAGCCCCTGCCTGACCAGGAACCAGAAAATCTCCCATCTGTTCTGCCCCAGGAAATACCGGCAGCGACAGCTTTCTCTATGCGTGTCCAGCAGACTCCTGCAGAAGAGAAAACCCATCAGGCCTCCGATAAAAACAGAGGCCAGGCAGCAGCTTCTGCTGATCTGAGCGACGGTATGAAAAGACTCTTCCATTTTCATCTTCTGTTCCCGGGTCCCGCCAAGATACCGGACTCCATCCGTCCTCCGCCCGCTTTCTCCCATCAAAAAACATCCGCCAACCACTCCTCCGGACTGCAGATAACCTGCCGCATCCTCCAGAAGTACATACTCTGTAAACTGGCTGTACTGCTCCGAAACGTCTCCGATCAGACAGCTTCCCTTCACACAATGCCCACCTGGAAAAGCCTCATAGGACAGGATATCCCCTTTGTCTGCCTGTAGACGCTTTGCTGTCTGGCTGCTGATCACAATCTGGTTGCTGCGCGGGAATATCCTCTGTCCTTTCTGATCATACAGCTGCACGGCCCTGCTGTCCGAACAGATTGCCATAACCTGGGAATGCACCTTATAACCATCCTTTTTGAGTGTCACAAAAAGCCCGGCCATCCATTCATAATCCGTCTCTCCTGCCTCTTCCATCTTTTTTTCGGCTATTTCCCGTTCCAGAAAATCATCAAACAGAAGCAGTTGTTTATAATGATACCTTTTCTCAAAAATATCATCCGTCAGTTTCACCCGCGCCCTCTCATACTGTAATGCTGCCGTCGTCACGACCACCGCAAGAAACAGAGCACACAGGCTGCTGATTCTTAAAAATCCAGGACGTTCTCTTCCAAACACCGTCAACATAATCATCGCGGGGATACCAGCCAGATACCAGGGAAACTTTATGTTTCCCGCCAGACTGCACGAGATCCCAAGGCGCGTCAGGCCTTCCTGCGCCAGCTTTATTCCGATTCGGCCCCCCAGCCAACAGCCAGCCGTCATTCCTACGGCAAGCGCACTCCCCAGATAGACAACATAGCCTGCCAGGAGAACGCTTCCCTCCACTCCCTGTATCCGGTAACTTTCATCTGTTCTTTCCCGGATCTTTTTCACGGCCAGCGTTACGGCTAATAGACAGGCCGCTTCTGCCAGGGCAAACAAGACAGAAAAAAACACGGTAATATGCCCCAACATCCTGCTCATTTCACAGGCGTTGGCAAAATGCGACGTGTCCGTGTACCGCTGACAGGATACTCCTTCCCACCGCTTGGCATCCTCTTCCAGCCGTTCCAGCTTTTCCTGGTTTCCCACAAGATACCAAGAACGTCTGTTTTCAAAGGCGATCTCTTCCGGCTGGCGGACGCTGCGGATATCCGGATGCTGACTTAGCCGTTTCTCAATGATTGGCGCCTTCTCTTCCCTGCTATAGAGCACAAGCCGGGGAATCTCCTGACCTTTCTGAAAATTCCTCCACTCCCGCTCAAACAAGCCGTCCCCGTAACTAAGAATGGCCAACGCTGTATTAAATGCCAGGCTCAGGACTGCCAGCAAAGACCAATAACGCCGGTTTCTGAAAAATCCACGTATTACGATTTTTCCCATTTTTCCAGTCTGCCATCCTCTAATTTATAAATATGTGACGCTAGCTGTGCATGCTCCTGGTCATGTGTGATCAGCACAACTGTCTGCCCCTGCAGGCTCGCCTGCAACAGTTCTTTCATTACCATTCCCCCCGAAATCCTGTCCAACGCTCCGGTCGGCTCATCGCACAGAAGAATGCGAGGTTCTTTCGCCAATGCACGCGCAATGGCCGTCCTTTGTTTTTCCCCTCCGCTTAAGCTTCGGGGATAACGGTTCTGTTTTTCAATAAGTCCGAATCGTTCCAGCATCCTGCGCGGGTCCTGTCTTCCGCGAACCATTTTTATCGCCAGTTCCACATTTTCCAGCACTGTCAGTTCTTCTATCAACCCGTAATCCTGCTGAATCAGCCCTACCTGCAGACGCCGGTAGCTGCTTCGCGCCCGTTCGCCTCTTCCGATGGTTTTTCCTTCCATCCGCACTTCTCCCTCATCTGGCGCCTGAATCCCGGCCATAATCTGCAAAAGAGTGGTCTTCCCGCTTCCGCTTTTTCCCAGAATCGCCACAAAATCTCCAGGATAGACAGCAAGGCATATTCCCCTCAGCACCAAAAGCCTCTGCTCTCCCTCCGAATAAGACTTTTGTATCTTCCTCAACTCCAGCAACGGAATTTCCGGATTTTTCATCTTCCCGCCTCCTCTTCCTCTGCCAGCCAGAATGCACGGATTTTCAGCTTGTCGGAAAGCGCCAGATCATCCGGCAGCACCACAAGATTCTTTGCCTTGCCCTCAAGAAGCATCCGCAGCCGGGAACCCTTCTCTTCCAGAATCGGGATTCCTGCTCTGTCATAGGTCTCGGAAATCAGTTCCGCGCAATTGGTCTCCTTCTGTCCGCGGAAACTTCCGTAGCCAAACTGATATCCCTTATAAAAACCAGGAGCCTCCCGTGCCAGTTTGTTTCTAACATCCCTTGGGGCATCTTCCACCCGGCCAAGCAGGATCACCTCATTGCCTTGCCAGTAACCTTTTTCGTGAAATTTCTCATAAGAGAGCCAGTCCATCTCCTTCTCCGCCCCGACGCCGTCCTCACTCCCTCTGGCCTGCAAAAGATGAAGTCCCTGCTCACTCTTTTCCAGTATCAGGGCACTGTGATTCAGATAACCGTAACGGGCAGCAGAAGAAGGGTTGTGGAACAGCAGTATATCACCAGGCTGTGCTTCCTTCTCCAGCTGCTCCCAAAGCTTATCTGACTCTTCCTTTTGCACTTTTTTAAATCCGTGAAAATACACGGACAGCTCACGGGCGGCTTTCTCCTCGATGCGTCCTTTTACTTCTTCCCGCAATTCTTCCTCCTGTTGCAATTCCGGAATCCATCCCACTGCATCGGATTCCTTTCCGGCTAGATACAACTGCCGGCTCCTGCTCTCTCTGCCGGCCATATAGAGCCGGTTCGGTTCATACCGCATATCCAATTCCATATGCTCCCAACGCATACTCCCGTCCGCCAGCAGCTCCCATCTTCCTATCCGTCCGTCCATGTCCGTCCGATACAGACATCCTCTGTTCAGCGCCTCCAGGCATTGCCACATCGGCGCCTTCTGGCTGCCGCACGCTTTTTCCAGTTCTTCAGCAATTGTAGTTTTTCTTTCCTTCAGTCCGAATTCATAGCGGATTTTCCGGATATCTTCTTCCGTAAATTCCCCCAGGCCTCCTACAATCACGGTTCCCTGCAGAATACTGCAAACTACTGGTACATGAAGCAGGGCAGCCAGATTCTGCGCCGGAACATAATAGCAGCCCTCCCGCTTCATCACACAGCCTCTCAGGATCTCTGCAGTCGTACCGGTCAGCGCGATATTATAGGGCTCTGCAATTACGGACAGAACCCCTTGGCTGCTGATGTAAAGCATCTGCTCATATTCCGCCAGACTGGCTCCCATATATTCCGCAACTCCATTAACCGGAACATAGAAGAGGCCGTTTTCGACAAGCATCGTATGCATGGCGGCTTTTCTCTCTCCGTTTGCCAGCATGTCCGTAGAGTCGGAAAAAAGCACTACTGCTGTCTGCAATTGATGATCCAAATCCTTATCCTGATTTTCTGCGTATTCTTTGCAGGCTTCTCTGTCTTCCTGCTTTTCTTCTTCCGCCTCCTGTCCCGATCCTCCCGACAGCCGCTTCGCTTCCTTCGGCACTGCTTCCCGGCCCAAAATATCCGCGCTTTCCATGGTATGTCCTCTGGGAGTACATCCTCCAAACATCATCACTACTGCCAGCACAACAGCTGCCGCAGGCATCCGCCTGCGGCATATAACATTATTCTTCCTGTCTCTCCTGATCTTTGGATTCCTCATCCTTATCCTCCGTCATCTGATCCATGGCTTCCCCTGCTGCCGCCTTCGCCGTCTCTTTCAGAAGTTTGATCGTCACTGCCTCGCCAGTCCCCTGCAGATCATAAGTATGATAAAACAAACTGACTCCCATATCCGCCGCTTCCTGCTTTATATTCATCAATGCCTGTCTGGCTTCATGAGAAATCATGGTATCCGGCAGCGCCACGTCCAGAATCCGCGTCTGAAACTCCCCGGAAATCTTTCCATTTCCGGAAAAATCGGCTACTTCCTGAAGGTTTCTTCGCAACGTGCTTTCAATAGCAGAGGCGTTTTTATAGCTTTCACACTGCAAATCCAAAACACGCAATTTCTCATACGCCGTGCCGGAAGCGGTCTGTGCCAGCTTTCCTCCTGGTACATTCCCCATACTGCTGCGGACTGCTTTTGCCGCTTCTCTGCTCGTTGTCTCCCCCGATACTTTCAAGGTGATCTGTCTGGATGTCCCCAGGTCCAAAAGGTCATTTGCACAAGCAGCAGCCTCATAGTCTCCGGTTGTCTTGATAAAGCTTCCCGTCAGTTCCGTCACCCGCCCGGCCATCTTATTGGCCTTTCTGCGGATTCCTTCCGAGATCATTTTTTTAAACGCTTCGATTCCATCCGATATTTTCATCAGCTGTACGGAAACCTTCTGGAAACAATCAGCTACAAAAACCAGGATTTTGGTCAGCTTTGCCGTATCATCCATGTGAGAGGCCAATGTCTTTACCAGATCCGCGGCACCTGCGGCGGCATCTCCCAGAACCGGAATCGCCCCAATGGCATTAAAAACCATTGCCGCATAGTCGCCGTTGATCAGATTGGCAATCATATCTCTCACATCCGTAATCACCGATACGAACGGAACAAAATTTCCTGCAATATTTCCCACAATATAGCACAAACAATCCACATAGTTTTCCGGCAGCATCTCCCATTCCACAAAGCTTTCCCCAAAATCTCCCAGAAGAATTCCCAAAAGGACAGCCGAGAGATTTTCCGGCAGCGTATTGTCATAGTCAAAGGGGTCCCGATCCAGGGCCATATCCAGCATCCGGAACACGATTTTTTCAAAGGTTCCGTCCTGGGCATCCAAATAAGCCTGATAAATGCCCGTCTCATATGCCGCATCGTAATACTCCTCATAATCCGAATAGCGGTCGCCATCCGAGTTATCCGACAACGGATCAAATCCTGCCAAAACTTCCAGATTGTCACTCAGGCCATCTCCGTCACTGTCGCTGCACCAGGGTTTTGTTCCCAGTTCCAATTCCTGTTTGTCATCCAGGCCATCCCCGTCCGTATCCTCCTTTGTGGGATCACTGAGCATGATATAATACTGTATATACAGGTTCTGCGCATCCGCCTTAAAGATATTCCCGGCCTCGTCGCCGTCACTGATTCCGTCATCGTCGCTGTCTGGATTGTTGGGATCTGTAAAATATTTTTTGCCCAGGCCATCCCGCAAGCCATATTCCTCGACCTTATCTGCCAGGCCATCCCCGTCCGTATCCTCCCCATATACGGCATTATTGACAATCCTGTCAAACGCCTGCGGCAAATCGCTTGCACTTCTGATATGGAAATAATCACCGCCGGTCTGGGAGGCCAGCCAGTTAAGCCTTCCCGAATTTATATCCGAGCCAAGGGCGATCGTAAAGATTGGCGCTTCCAACTCTTTGGCCCGTCTCACGACTTCATCGTAACGGTTCCCATCAGAAGAGCTGTCTTCTCCGTCTGTCAGGGCTATGATAAATGGCAGACGCAGCCTTTCCTCCGCCTCCGGATAAATCGCCCTTTCCTGAGCCGCCGCCTCCTCCAACTCATTCAAAGCCCCTTCCAAACCGGCATACAATGCCGTGCCTCCCGCATTTCCTACAATCGAATCGATCGAAGATCTGGCTCTCATCAAATCATCCGTCAGCGTCGATTTTATGGAGATGTTCTCGCTGAAACCAATTACTCCTACACGGTCCCCGGAAATCAACGCATCAACAAAGGATTTGGATGCCGTGACTCGCCAGCGGTCGGGATCATTGGTTGTGCCTTTGCTGTTATCCTCCATACTGCTGGATTCGTCAATGACCAATTCCACGTCCACCGGCGTCTGGACCGCCCGGTCCGGGGCAAAGGGATCTTCAAACTGGGCGTGCCAGTTAGGAACATAAAGCAGCACAAAAGTGGAAAAATGCGTGGTATTTGCCAGGACGATTCCCTTCTCTTTATCTACCGTCTGCCCTTCCAGAACTTCAAAACCAGAGGTGTCCGGATTATAATAGCAGACAGCAAGGCCATCTTCCTTTCCTGCAAAAGACTCCTTATATGGGATGCTGATGGTTGCCGATGCAAACTCCCCATCCACATGAATATCCACGATGTCCGATGCTACATATTCCAAATTGGCAAAAGATACGTTTTCTGTCTGGTTGATGACCCTGGCATCCGCAATCACCGAGCCAGCTGCCTCAAGCGTCAGAACCGTGTCGGTCTGGTCGCTGCTAATCTCCGCCGTATATATCTCATCCGCATCTCCGATTCCGTTATCATTGGTATCACTTTTTCTAGGGTCCGTTCCTAAACGATATTCCGTCGCATCATCCAGGCCATCCTCATCCGTATCCGCCAGGATAGGACTGGAACCTGCCTCCGCAACTTCCACACCATCGAAAAGCCCGTCCATATCGGAATCCGCCAGGTGCGGCTGACTTCCGTATCGAATCTCCTCCAGATTATTCAGACCGTCCCCGTCCGGATCTTCCTCGCCATCCGAAGTTCCGTTCCCATCCGTATCTGCTTTCAGCGGGTCCGTCATGGTGATCGTGATTTCATCCATGTCGCTGAGGCCATCCCCGTCGGTATCCGCCAGGTAGGTTGCTGTCCCGAATGCCGCCTCAAACTCATCAGAAAGCATGTCCCCGTCCGAATCGATAAATGTTTTCCCGTTCTCCCCGACAGCCAGATTCATTCTCTCCGACAAGAACAGCTTGTCGCCCTTCATTTCTGCGGCAACCTGACATACGCAGAGTTCCCCTGGTTCACATGTCAGAATGGCTTCCGTTTCATCCTCATCCAGACGTTTCCAGGTCCGGCTGCTCCCATCCTTATCACATAAAAGAATCCGATAAGCCTTTGCATCTTCCACCGGGTCCCACCGCAGCCGGATTCCATCCCCCTCTGCCTCCGCTTTTACAGCCAGAACATTGTCATAGGTAAATTTTGAGTCAAGAATAACCTTCAGTTCGACCCTGTGGCTGGTAAATGTGCGGGAAAATTCTCCTTCCCGCTTTTCCTGCAATTCATAAACTGCCTTATAAGAACTGCCGTCCACTACAACCGAGGAGTTTGCCGCCAGTACGGACAGATTCTGGGACGTAAAAACAAGGGAAACTGCCAGCACTGCCGCCATCATCGCCCGTATCCGTTTCTTCTTTCTGATGATGCCGATTACCAGTGTTGACAGCAAAAGCAAAAGAAACAGCACAAACAGTATCACAAGAACGGCAACCGGAATTTTCTGAATAACCTCCACCACAAATTCCGCCGACTCTCCCGGCCCCAGCCTGTCTATCTCAATCACGGGTTCTCCCTTGACACGCACATATTCATTACATTGCCAGGTTCCGGTAAATTTCTCGATCTTTCCTGCACTGATATTAGTCAGAACTACCTTCATCGGCGTAGCCTTCCAGTAGGACAGCGGCATCCGCGCAAAGGATGTCGTCATCTCCACCCCTTCCTGCACGGTTGTCCTTTCCTCCACAAAATCAGTCTCTTCCAGAACCGCTTCTTCCTGTGGCTGCTCCTTCCCCTTTTGGAACAGACCATAGAACAACCCGATATCCGCCAGCAAAAATATCACTGCCAACAGGCATAATAAGAAAATTCCCTTTCTCTTTTTCTTCTTCGGCTCATTTTGCAGAATCTGCTCCTCCTGCCAGGCTTCTGCCGGTGTTCCGCAATTCGGACAAAAAGTTTCTCCATTTAGTTCTCTTCCGCAATTTCTGCAAAACATAGTTTCTCCCCCCTGCCGCCTTCTAAAAAAGGCGTGCCCAGGCACGCCCTTTCCTGCTCTTCATTTAGTTTTTATCAAAATGCTGATAATCTTTAGGATTGTTCCAGTCTCCGCCCCACCGGAAGCCATGTCTGGTAAACACCTGATAAGCCAGGTCTTCATGAGTAATCACATGAGGAAGTCCGGTAGAACGGTCAATATAATCATTCGCATTCGTATGCGACCACTTCGCTTTTCCGCTCGAATAAGATACATACGGATTCTGCTGCGGATTGAGATCAATGGCTTTTCCGTAAGCATGATTGGAAAGCTTCTGTGAGCCTGTCGCCATCCGGAAACAGAATGCCGAGGTATTGTTCACATCGATGGACGCCGAATCCGTCGTATCCGGGTCTCCGGTCCAATAATTGTCCACAAGGTACATGGACTGAATCTGGTACTCCGCCTCAAACAATTCCTTAAAAATCGCAAATACGTCTTCCAGGATATCTCTGCTTACCACCATCTCCCCTACCTGAATCTGCCCCTCAAAATTATAATGAGGCATTTTAATGTAGCGCAGGGATTCCAGCGGCACATAATCGTTTTTCCGGTAGGATTTCCCGTTTATCCGCTGGTAAAGGTTATCCCCTTCTTCGATTTCCCAGGCCATAAAGTAGGCATCCAGATTAGAAAAATCGATCTGCTCTTTCGGCAATACGGTTCCTGCTTCCAGTCCGGACAAACTGGTAAGATAAGGGGAGGCGGTCTCTTCCGGCTCAGTTGTCTCTGGTTCGGTTGTCTCCGTCTCTGCCGCTTCCTCCTGTCCGTCCTCTTCTTCCGGCAATGATTCTCCCTCCGAAGAAACCCCTTCACTGCCGTCCCGGGGTTCCTGCCCTTCTGCCAGCGCTTCCTGCAATTCTTCCAATCCCTGTCTCAAGGCGTCATTCTCCTCAGTGAGCCTGACAATCGCCTGCTTCTGCTGGAGCAGGGCCCCGACGGCAATTCCCGCCGCCACCGAAACCGCCACACAGATCACCGCCAGGATCACGGTCAGGCTGGAATCCTTCTTTTTTCTGCTTTTGTTTTTCTCTGAATTCTGCATTTAATATCCGTACACCTCTACTTCTGCTATGGAAGCATCTGCATACACGGTTCCTTTATACACATCATTGACCGTGATCCGAATGTCGGATGCCTCAACCGGCTGGGAAAACTCCAGGGCAAATTCCTGCATTTCATTTGGGAAGGTAGCCTGAAAATCCTGTCCGCCAATCTGGAATGTCAAGGTCCTGGGGACGTTGTTTTTGGTGTACAGTTCGGCAGTGCGGTGATTGCCCAGCCAAACAGTGATCACTTTAACCTGATAAGTGCGGTCCAGGCCGATACCGATAAACTCTCCGATCCCGTCCCCTTCCCTGCCTTCCTGCCAGCTGGTAATCCTGTCTCCGTCAAATGCACTCCAGGCAGAGTTGTCAATGGTATTTCCCTTTTGCACCACGTTGGAAGAACCATATGCCGTGTCGCGCACGTATCCGGCCTTCGACAATCCGGAAAAGTTGACCTGATTGGCGTATTTGGCCGTGGCAGTCAGCGGAAGTATGGCAGCCGATGTCTCGGCTGCCGTCTCGGCAGCGGCGCTTGTATCCGCAATTGCCGGCGGGTGGGCAGCGCTTTCTTCATTTATCTTATCCCCACTGTCCTCGCCGTCCTCCTCTTCCTCGCTTTTACCGGTCTCTTCCTCGTCGTCCTCGTCGTCAATACTCTTCTTTTTACTGTCCTTATCGTCCTCGTCGTCTTCTTTGTTCCTACTTCTATTACTGCTGTTCCTTTCCTGGGACGAAGACGGCAGGAACTGGTCAAACATCCCCAGCCGATAGGCGGCAAAAGCGCCGCCTGCCGCCGCCAGCAGCAAGATCAGTAAAATCAATACCACCCACAGGGTCTTCTTTTTCTTCACCGGCGGCTGCATGGCTGCGCTCTGCTGATTGTATGCCTGCTGCCTGGATGACGGCTGAGGCGCTGCCTGCAGCTGCGCCCCGCATTTATTACAAAACTTTGCGCCATCCTTTAGCTGTGTTCCGCATTTGGGACAAAACATAAATTTCTTCCTCCCTCTCTGCGTTATCGCAGCTTATTGCCGCACCGCTTACAAAAATTAACCGTAGGCGCACAAGCCTCCCCGCACTTTGGACAGAAAACAGCGTTTCCTGCCGGCGCAGCCGCCGGAGTTACAGGCGGTGGCGCCGCTTCTGCAGAATTCTGCCCGAGAACCTGCTGGTTTTTCATAATCAATTCCCGCATCTGCTGTTCCTGTTCCTGAATCTGACGCTGTTTGACCGCAATTTCCCGGTAAAAGGATTCAATCTGCGCCACATCGAACTTACCTGCCGACCACATGGCATATCCGGTCTCTCCTGCCTTCATTTTCAAGTCATGAATATCGGTCTCCAATGTGGCAATATAAGTCTTTATCTTATTTTCCTCCAGAAACGTAGAGGTTTTCATGTTGATTTTTGTGATCTGTTTTGATATTCCCTGTTTCAAATCCAATGCCATGATCCCGTTCTCCTTTGCCTGTATTTCATCTTATACGCCTTCGCTGCCGTCTCTCTTAAGGAAGCCGGACACATCCTGATCCAGCGTACGCACTTCTTTTCCGTTAAAATACATCAGATCGCCTTCGCTGCGTTTGTAATTGTAATCCACCAGGAACACTGCCGTCCCATCCTCCGCACATTCAGCCATATTGACGTCTTCTGCGATCTGAACATTCTTTTTCCCGTCCCACATGCTCATCGTGTAACTGCTGTCGTCATAATCCCAGTCCGCACGAACAGCCATCTTCTTGCTGTCCCCGATTTTCGTAACCGACGCTACGTCCGAGAGGATTTCCTCTCCGTTAAAATACAGATCCCCGCCACCATTCTCGTAATCCTTCAGATAATACAGTCCATCCTCAGTGGCAGTCAAAAGACTGGCATCCTCCGCATCATCATACTCCTCAAGCAATCCGACATCCGATCCTTTGGTAGAAGTCACATAAATGACGCCATCCTCTCCATCCTCATCTACGGAATAGAGATAAAGCTTCCCGGAATCTGCGTTGTATCTGGTATCCGCAATCAGGATATCTTCCGAAAGTTCCTGCATCTGTCCGTCTGCGGCGATCATCGTGTGCGACTCTTCCAAAAGCGTTTCTCCCGTGACAAAGTCCCAGGAGCCACTGTCCAATGCCGACCAGGCCACCTCGATATTCGGCTCCTGATCCCCGTCAAGCGGACATTCCCGATACAGGATATAATAGCCTTTATCTGTCATGGAATAATAGAAGTAGCTGGTCACACTGTCCGAGATCAAGGTTTCCTCTTTCCCGTCATAAAGATACAATTCCTTGAAGTCGAAAGTATAAACCCTGTCCTTTAAACGCTGCACATTGTTTTCTGAAATATTGCCGGTATCGTCATAAGTAAATTCTGCAAACGGAACTTCCCGGGAATTCTCCTTTGTATAGAGGAATCTGCCGCTCTTACGGTCAAAAGCAATCACATCCATCACATCCTTGGCAACCTTATTCCTCTCGCCCGTCCGGCTCACCGCATACAGGTCATCATCTTTTTTCACATAAAACTGGGAAAAATCTTCCATATAGTAGAAAGAATCCACATCGTCCTCCAGCTTGACCTTATCTGTCTTCTGCGCGATATCCTGCAGATAGTAGGTATTCTCGCCTTTGTCTGACCTGACCCAGCATACATATTTCTGATCCTTGTCCAGGAAATATCTGCTCACATCCTTGTCAAACTTTATGGAATCCTTTCCTGTATAGCGATACAAAGTACTCTTTTTCTTGTACATAACCGAGTTGTCCTTCAGAATCTCATGGTCATTCACCTTGGACTCTATTTTTGTCCCCTCGGTCGGCTTTGACATCTTTGCCTGGTACAGGTCATAGGAATCATCATCCATATCTTCCACATAACAGATATACTTCCCGTCTTCACTGATAAACTTACTGCTGGAATCCATTCCGGTAAACCGGTTATCGTCCTCTTTTACGTAGCTGTCTGTCAATTCCACCGGCTGCGATTTCTTCTTTGATACGTCAATCATCATCAGGGAATCGTCCTTGGCATAAATCACCTTCGTTGATACATCTCCGGAACCGCCCCGGCCCAGCTGTGATAAGGCAAATGCCCCAACGCCGATCACCGCTACCGCCGCTACTGCCACCACAGCGGGAATCAGCAGCTTATTTTTCTTCTTCTCCGGTGAGTCGCCGGCTCCCGCCCCGGACAGCTGATATCCGCACTCGTCACAAAACACGTCTTCCGCCGTCAGCCTTTTGCCGCAATTCGGGCAGAAAATGGCTTCCTGCCCTGCTGCCGGTGTTTCCGATACCAATGGCGTTTCTGGTACTGACGGCTCTGCTTTTTCCTTTTCCGGTTCAGCCGCGGCCGGTTCCGGTGTTTGAGGAGCATCTTCCATCTTTGCGCCGCAATTCCCGCAGAACAAGGCTCCCTCAATCATCTCCGCACCACACTTATAACATTTCATCCTCTTTTCCTCCTCATGTATCTTCATCCATATCTCTATGGCATAGAAGCCTCTCTTTCTTTTATCAGCTTGATATTGTCCTTCTCCACCTGGCTCAGCAGATCCTCACTGAATGCGGATGGTGCAATAGTGCCGTGGTACCAGGACTTGGAATTAAAATAAAACTGAAGGGACTCGCTGTCAAAGAGCCTGCCATGCCGCGCGTAAATCTCATTGCGGGCTATTTTTAACTGCTCCTTGGAAAGACCGTACAGATCGGAAGCTGTCAACCTGCGGGACGAACTGTCCATAATCATATAACTCCCGTCGCTTCCAGCGGCGGCAGCCGCTGGCGCCGTCTCCGGGGCCGCTCCGCTGCCAACTCCCGGCGCAGTAAAATCAGAATACGCCTGTGCGGCCCCCGTCGTCTCTGCCGGATAGCCGGATGCCGCTGTCTCTGCCGGATAGCCAGATGCCTGCGCCGGATAGCCGGATGTCGTTGCGGCCTCGTCTTTCCCTGACAAATCATTTATCTTTGTATGCTTTTCATCCCTTGCTTCCTTTGCACCTTCTTTGCCTAAAGCATCCCCGCTGTCTCCTTCATCAGCCGCATCCGAACCCCTTTCATCGGTCTCGTCATCCTCATCCGATTCTTTTTCGCCGGTCTCGTCATCCTCATCCATGTCTTTGTCGTCTTTATCTTTGTCCGCATGGATCTTCTCTGATGATGGGTTCCAAAGGCTGTCAAACAGATTCAATTTATAAGCCGCCACTGCGCCTCCTCCTAAGAGAAGAAGCACAGCCAGAACCAGCAGCAGGGCCGTCACTGCGCCTTTCCCCTTCTTCGGCTTTTGGGAACGGTTGTCCAACGCAGCCTGCGGGGTTTCTCCCAGAGATGCCCCGCATCCGTTACAGAATTTTGCTCCTGGCTTCAATTCCTTTCCACATTTTGGGCAAAACATGCTCTCTCCTCCTCATTTCCCATGCTGTCTTGCAATCCGGCAAACTTCAACGCCTACACTTTCTGCCAGGCTCTTTATAACAAAAATACTTTGGCATCCATCCCACCGATAAACGCCAAAGCATCTCTCCGGTATCAACTGCCTGTCTCACATTCGGCCACCACTAGTTCCACCATGCCAAATCTTAAGTGGTCTCCCACTCGGATTTTCTGAGGAATTTCCACCAGCGCACCATTTAAAAAAGTATGATTAAAGGAATTCAGATCCTCCACATAGCAGGTATTTCCCTGACAGAAAAAGCGGCAATGCTTTCTGGATACCGATTTATCTCCCTCAATCACCATATCGCAGCTGGAAGCCTCGCGGCCAAGGATCACCGGACGTGTCAGGCCGCATCCGTAGAATTTATTGCTGTCCGTTACATCCTGCAATACCAAAAGTCCCTTTTTGGGAGCTTCCCCTGTCACGGCTTCCTCGTCTTGTATGGGTTCCACTCTGCTGCTGGCAACCGGCTGCACAACCCAATCATTCGGCGTCGGCACATGCTCTGTCGGAGGCTGCGGCTTTGCCACAGTCTCCTCTTCCAACCGCACTCCACAGTAAATACAGAATTTCAAACCATCACTCAGTTCTCTTCCACAGTTTGTGCAAAACATGTCTCAGTCCTTCCCTTCGGATCAGTCATCCTCTTCCTCGTCATCTTCTTCATAATAGGCGTCGCTGCCGAAATAGCCAGACTTTACCTGTGAGATAAACTCTGTTATCTCCTGCTCTTCCACCGCGTATTTCGCCAGTTCGCGCTTCACCTTTTCTTCCCATCTGGTCCTTCTGGATTCCCGTGCTTTGGAGGAAGCCGTCACAACCTTCTCCTTGTATTCCTCGTAAAGTTCCTCCTTTGCCTCTTCAATCAAGTCCAGATTGCCCTGCTGGACGGATTCCCTCTGCTCTGCCAGCGCGTTCCCTGCCAGTACCGGCAACCACAGTTCCCCGCCGCCTTTATTGCTTACCTCATTTTCCTTGTTCCTGTACCATTCCCGGCCATCTTCATCATAGCGGATCGTAATCCCATTCTCTTCTGCATAGGTATTGCGGCGCAACTCTCCGGTTGGTTCTGCAAAATACACCAGTCCGCCTACGTCAAAGGAGCCTGTCACCATGGAACCGTCTTCTCTGAAATAGTAACGTTTGGGGCCAAGATTCAGCCATGACACCTGCATTGCGCCGCCCTTGCCCGCATCCAGATAATACCATTTTCCGTCCAGTTCCTTCCATCCCAGGGCCATTGCTCCGTTCGGCTCAAAGTAATACCAGTTGGAATCAAATCTTGCCCAGCCAGTGACCATATAAGCCTGCTCATTAAATCCATACCGCACACCCTCGATCTCCATAATCTGGCTTCTGGCGTAGCTTCCGCTGTCGTTGCGGTAGCTGTACCCGGTCTCATTCTGCTCCCATGCAGCCAATGCACTGCCTGCCGTCATACAGGACAGCACAGCCGCAATCCCAAAACCTGCTAATAACTTTTTCATGTCTCTTTCCTCCTTAACATCATAAAATTGATTTTCTGCTTACAGCTGATCAAACATCGGATCTCTCGCCGGATTTGCCGGCTGTGTCTGCGGCGCTTCTGTCTGTGGCGGCGGCGCCTGCGTCTGTGGCGGCGGCGCCTGCGTCTGCGGCGGTGCCGCCTGCGTCTGCGATGGCCTCTGCGCGTTATTGTTGTTCTGGCTGGGCCTGTTTGCCGGTCTTGTCTCCGGTGTCTGTTGCGGCTCTCTTCCCAGGCTCACAACAATCGTGACCTCTGTCCCTTCATCCACAAGTCCCGGAGCCACGCTCTGAGAGATCACCCTCCCGGCCTCTGTGGAATCGTGATATTCTTCCGTCACGTTCACAACCATTCCCAATTCTTCCAGATTGGCCACTGCCTCATCCCTTTCCTGGTTTACAATACTGACCAGGCGGACCTGCCGCGCCCCAAGGCTTATAGCCACTTTTACCGTATCCCCTCGGCTTCCCTTTTGCCCGGCAGAGGGCGTCTGGCTGATAATCTGCCCTTTGGGAATCTCCCGGCTATACTGCAGTTCCTCTTTCTCCAGATACAGTCCTGCCTCTTTCAGGCTTTCGAGGCCGTCTGCTTCCATCCTGCCCGTGATATCCGGCACTTCGGTCTCCCCGCTGCCCGCCTCCTGCCCGCCGGATGAAATGCGGATCGTAATCAATTCGCTCTTTTCCACCTCGGCATCCTTTTGGGGCGTGATCCCGGTTACGATGCCGGCCGGGGCCCAGTTCTCACTGTCCTCTACCCGGTTTACCGCTATCAATCCGTTCTCTGACAGCATTGCCATTGCATTTTCCTCATTCATCCACACCACATCCGGGACGAGGGTTTTTCCGCTTCCGGAGCTGAGGATCAGCAGGACTTCAGCGCCGTTTTCCATCTCCGTACCGGGAGATATCACGTTCCCCTCTTCGTCGGTCTGGCCCAGCACATATCCTTCAATAATGGTGTCAGACGCCCGGGTCCCCCCGATCCGGCATCCCAGTCCCAGACTCTCCAGACGTTCCTCCGCAGATTTCTGTGACATATTCACCAGGCTCGGCATCCACACGGTTCCCTCTCTCTGCTGAAATACCGGCAGTACGGGGAAGGGGGAATCAACCACTCCGGTCATTACCAGTACGCCGGCGCCCAGCACGGCTGCACCTGCCAGACTGCAGACTGCCTTCAGCCACAAAGGCCATTTCCCCATGTCGTTTTTTTCTACCTTGGCAGCCGTGCGCTTTACATTGTCAGAATTCAACTGATTTTCAAATTCTGCCGCTGTTTTTGTCCGGTCTTCAATCCGTACCTGCAAAGCGTTCATAAGAGCATTCTCAATGTTCTTATCAATCGTTACCCCCAGCTTTGACGGCTCCTTAAGCATATCCTTCACCCGGCGGTCCGGCGCCTCAGGCGGCCGCACCCCGGTAATCATTTTATAGAAGGTAGCGGCCAAAGAATACACATCTGTCCATGGGCCCTGATTCCCTCCGCTCTGATACTGCTCCACCGGAGCATATCCCAATTTCAAAATCACGGTCAGGGACTTACTGTGCGTTGTCGTGACCTGACGCGCCGCGCCGAAATCCAGCAGCTTCACCTGGCCGTCTTTCAGCAGATAAATATTATCCGGAGAGATATCACGGTGAATAATATCCTTGGTATGAACCTCCTTCAACGCGCCGATTACGGACAAAACGACCGGCATGGCATCTTCCACCGAAATTCGTTTTTCCCTTTTTAAGCGTTCCTTTAAGGTCTCCCCTTCCAGCAGTTCCATGACGATATAAGCCGTGTTATTTTCCTCAAAAAAGTCATAGATCTGCGTAATCCCGGGCGTCTGCCGGAACTCCGCCAGGCGTTTTGCCTCGTCCAAGGTCTTTTTCATGCCGGCCTCAAACTGTTCCTTCTTTTCTCCGGCGTAAACCCGTACCATGGTCTCTTGCGGCATACGGGTGGCAAACTCCGATGGGAAATATTCTTTTATTGCCACTTTATGTTGGAGAGTCATATCAAATCCGATATAGGTGATGCCAAAACCGCCGAATCCTAATACTTTTCCCACTATGTAACGATCCCTCACGATCGTCCCCGGCATGATATGATAGGCCTCCTTCGCGGGGGCATCCTGCTCATAGCCGCAGTAAGGGCAGACATTAAAATCGCCCTCATACTCCTGCATACATCCCAAACAAAGCGTCTCCATAGTCTTGTTCCTTATCTTCGTTTTTCAACTCATTCAGCCCATGAAAAATCCGGTCCGCACAAGGGGATAAACATCAGCTTGCTCCCTCCGACCTGAATCACATCCCGGCTGTGAAGTTCCTGGTCAAACAACAACACCTGGCCGTTAATGTAAGACAGTTCCCTGGCTTCCCCGGCGTTGGCCGTGAATGCCTTTTTTTCCTCATCATAAGTCACCAGCACCTGGCAGCATGCCGCCACCTGAGCGTCTCCGGTCAGCGCGATATCCATGTCTGCCGAACCGCCTACCTGGTTCCTGCCTTTCTTCAATTCAAAAATCTGACCATACTGTCCGCCCTCCGTGCACACCAGCCAGCCAGTCACCGGCTCCTTTTTCACGGGAGCCTCTTCCTGCCCTTTACATTTCGGACAGGAAGGGTATTCATCCGCATCATAAAAATGGCCGTTTCCGCATTTTTTCAGATTCATCGCTGATCCCTCCTTGCTCTGTTTTCCTATTCCGAATACATCTCAATCGTTGCCTCATCCAAAAACAGATCGGCAAACCGCCGCATACTTCCCGGCCTTCTGTCTCTTTCCTCTCCCAAGGCTGCCCGCAACGCATCCGTGACGCATTCCGGTACGAACTGTCTGAGATACTGAAGATTTTCTTCAAATGAGTGTTCTTTCCACCGTACCCTTCCGGTCAGCATACTGCCCGCCAGACCGGCAAGCGACATAATATCCGCCTCGACCCCTGTCTTAAAATCTTTCCCGGCCAGGCTTCCATAAAATCCTCCAATCAGGCAGTCGCCATCCGGAAGCACAAAAATGCGTTCTGCATTGATCTGTCCGTGAACCACCCCCCGGCGGTGCGCTGCCGCAATCGGGCCGGAAAGTTCCTGAACCAGCCATTGTACCTGCTCCGGCGGACAGATGTCCTGTTCCTGCAGCAGTTTCTGCAAAATGGTCCCCTCCGGGTACTCCATAATCACATAGGCTGTCCCCTGATCCTCCGTCACCGCAAGGACATTCAGCAGGCCTGGCGTATCGTCCAGGGTGATCAGCTGCCTGCTCTCTTTTATAAAATTGTCAAGTTCTATGGCAAATGTCTCCTTGTGAGACTTTTGGGCCTTCACTGCCCCGCCAGCCTCGCGCAAAGCCAGTTCCCGCGGAAAATATTCCATGATTAACACCCGGCGGTGAAACAGCGTATCCCATCCAATATACCAGAAATCCTTTTCTCCCTGGCAGCGGATTGCGCCTGCAAGATAACGCCCGTCTATAATGCTCCCTTCTTTCAGGGTATTGGGCGCACGGTTTTCCACTCCGCCGCAATAAGGGCAGGCGCCTTCCTTTTCCTGATACTCTTTCATGCAATTCAAACAACGTGTCATCCGTAACTGTTCCATCTTTTATTCCCAGCTTTCCTGACAAGCCCGGTTCTCTTCCAGCCATTCACTTCCGCCAGCTTGTGCCTTTGGAATCTCTCCGACTACCGACGCCAGATCACTCTGATAGACATCGGCAAACACTTCGCACATATCCCGGTTCATCGGAATTCCTTCCAACTCCCGTACCCCCAGAATACTCTGGGCATTTCCGGAAAGCAGATAGCAGAGCATCCACTGTGCCGCTTTTTTCTGATATTTGTCGGATGCCGCGCTGACGCTCCACAGCTGGTCAAACCGCGCACGCAGTTTTCCCTCAGGAAGTTCTACCCGGAACTGAGCCGGAAGTTCTTCTGTCAGCTGCTGATAGTCCCCTGTATCCGAAAGATAGCTTTCCACCGTTCCCTCGACAAACAGCTGATAAGCGTCCGTCTGCATGTTTTTTCCTTCCTCATTTGCCAGCTGCTGATAGGCCTTCATACATTCCTCACCCATCAGTTCCTGATAAATCAGGAAGTCCTCTGCCCGCACACTCTGTTTTCCCGCCCCGCCTTCCATATTCGTCCGGACATAAATAACCGGAAGCTGAAAACACAGCGGCATCTGTTTTTTCTCCGGGAACAGTCCCTCGTATTCCTCTAAAAACCAGTATTGCCCCCTGTCGCCCATCATCGCCAGGGCTGTCTCCAGAGGTTCCATCTGATCCGCATATCCGGCCCCCAGGCCGCTGCTCTCAAACAGTTCCGGCATCCCGCCTGTCTCTGAGGCCTCTCTCAGCCTTTCCTCATACTCATCGGCTTCAAAAGCTTCGATCTCCACCGACACCTGCGGATAAGCCTCAAGGAAATCCTCCGCCATGGCTTCCATCCGTGCTCTGGCATCCGCAGGAGTATCATTCCCGTCTGCTCTCACCCAGATCCGCAGCGTGGTCGGCTGAAGCGTCGCCTCCTCGGTCTGCTTCTGATATCGATGGAAGAAAAAGCCCCCCGCACCGGCCAGAAGCATCAGAATCCCCGTAATCTGAACCAGGCGCAGTTTCCGGCGGCGGCGAAGTTCTTCCTCCACATCCAGCACCTTTTTTTTACTCATCAAGGCATCACGGAACTGCTCGGTATTCTGAAAACGCAGTTCCAGCTTCAGCGCCATCGCCCGCATCACGGCATTGCTCAGGCTTTTCGGAATACTGGAATCCAGCTTATGCGGCGCCGCCAGATGGTCTTTCTGAACCCGGTCCGTGGATTCCTCCGGCTTAACGCCGGTCAGGGCAAAGTAGGTCGTCGCTCCTACCGCATAGATATCGGTCTGCGGACCCTGGATTCCGTTGGTACTGTACTGTTCCGGCGGGGCATAGTGCGGGGTAAGCACGGTCGACATCTCCGTAGCCTCAAACCGCGCCGCACCAAAGTCAAACAGTTTCACCACACCATTATGAAAGATAAAGATATTGTTGGGATTGATATCCCGGTGGACAATCTTTTCTTTATGTACTTCTCTTAAAGCATCCAGGACAGCCAACGCCACGCCGACTGCCATCGCCTGGCTGACCTTCCCTCCCTGTTCGGCTATATACTCTTTATACGTCATACCGTCCATGTATTCCATGACCATATATGCCGTATTCTTTTCTTCAAAAAAATCATACACATCCACAATATTGGGATGGTCGTTAAACCTGGCCATCTTCCTGGCCTCGTTTAAAAAGCGGGTCTTGCCCTTTTCAAATTCCTCAATATTTTTTTCGGAATAGGAACGAACCTCCATCGTACCCGGAGTCCTGGTCACGATACTGCCCGGATAATACTCTTTTATGGCAACCATCTTGCCAAAAGTATTGTCCCAGGCCTTGTATACAATACCAAAACCACCTGCATTCACAGATTCTCCGATCATATAACGGCCATCGGAAAGCATCGTTCCCGGCTCCATATAATACAGGTCATGAGCCTTGGCTTTCCGGCTATAACCGCAGTACGGACAAAAATTCGCCCCTTCCTGGTATTCCTGCATACAATGATAGCAGCGTGCCATGCTATTGTTCCTCCGTCTTCCTGCCACGATACTGTATCAGTACGACCGTGGTATTATCCTGCTTTTTCACAGCCTGTTCCAGAGCCATATGTACCAGACGCTTGGCAGAAACACGCGCGTCGATCTGATTATCCGTCAGCATGGCTTTCATCTGCTGCGGACTCAGGCTTTTATACAGTCCGTCGCTGCTCATCAGCAGCTGATCCCCTGGCTCCAGCTGCAATTGCGTTCGGCAACAGTCAATCTGTGTGAGATTGCCGCTGCCAAGATAGCTTGTCAGGGCCTCGACCATCCGGCCGTTAATCTCCTGGTCATAGTGCGCCTGTGTAATTGCTCCTTTTCTTAACGCATCCTCCAGATAGCTCCGATAATTATGATCTCGGGTCAACTGGGTCAGCACGCCTTTTCGCAGCAGGTAGATCCTACTGTCTCCCACAGAAATCCATTCGGCCCGCCCGTCTGCCCCGACGACTGCCGCAACCATGGTGGTCCCGGCATCCAGGCGCTTTCCGTCCTCCGTTGTCAGTCCATGAACCCGGGCATCCATATGGACTGCCTCTGCGCACAGGAAATCCATGACTCCCTCGACAGGCCGTTTCCTGTCATAGTCTTCCAAAAGCATGGTTGCCGCCGTCCGGCTTGCACGCTCTCCTCCCCTGAGGCCTCCCATCCCGTCACACAAAACTGCCAGTATTCTGTCCGGATATGTCAGAATCCCTGCGAAATCCTGCTGTGACTTGCGGTTTCCGAGAATGCTGTGCGCCTCAGCCGCAATCTGTCCGGGCGCCTGTCCTTTCCTAAACCGCAGGATATTATTTTCACTCATAAGACTCCCACGCTCTTCCTTCCCGGCAAAATGCAACAAACTCAAATTCACTGTCACCAGCCTTGACTACGTCACCGGAAGAAAGCCGAACGGCCCCCTGCAGGTTTTCCCCATTCAGGAACGCGGTTTTGCCTGTCTGCTGCACGGCAAAAAATTCATTGCTTTTGTCATCATAGACAACGGCCAACGCCGCACCGTCTCCCAGTTGGGAATCTCCCTTTATCTGAATATCCACCCGGCTTCCGCTGCCCAAGCGGTTGAATCCTTTATACAAGCGGTAGTCGCATCCCCGTTCCGGCCCGTCCACACATACCAGCCATCCAACCACGAAACCTGCGGGTTTTGTTCCTGCAGACGGGGTCTTTGGCTCTGCGAATGCAGGGCCATCCTCCGGCGCAGCCATTTCCGGCTCTGCCATCCGCGGCTTTGGTATCGCGATGGTCCGGTCGTCATCTTCATCTTCTGATCCAACCGCCACCGGCATCGCAATCTGTGGCTTTGGTATCGCAATCGTGCGGTCATCGTCTTCATCCGCCTCCGACGGAATTATCTCCGGCGCCGCCGGCATCGCAATCGTATGGTCGTCGTCTTCATCCGCTTCTGACGCTTCCAACCCCGGCGCCGTCAGCATCGCAATCGTGTGGTCGTCGTCTTCATCCGCTTCTGACGCTTCCAACCCCGGCGCCGCCGGCATCGCAATCGTGTGGTCATCGTCTTCATCCGCTTCTGACGCTTCCAACCCCGGCGCCGCCGGCATCGCAATCGTGTGGTCGTCGTCTTCATCCGCTTCCGACGCTTCCAGTCCCGGCATCGCTACTGTGTGATCGTCATCCTCTTCTGACGCCGGCGCTTCCGGCATTTTCGGCATCGCGATGGTATGGTCGTCATCATCCTCGTCCGGCAAAAACGGCTTTGGCGGCACCGGCATCGCAACCGTACGCTCGTCGTCCTCGTCCAAAACCGGCATCTCCGGCTTTTTCATCCCCGGCTTGTGAAAGAAAGAAAAACGCCTCGGCTTCGCCGCTTCCTGCTGCTGCTCCTGCTCCATAATGGGAAGCACGCCGCAATGCGGGCACTGCGAAAATTTCGTACTGTCATAATAATGTCCCTTGCTGCACTTTATAATCGCCATAATATCCCCCTTGTATCCCTTTTCTCTTAATTAATCAATCCACACCGCAACGGCAGAATAATTATCCATGTTTGTCCCACGGCCATTTTTACACACAATCTCCCGCATGGATGCAAGCCACCCCTCCGGGTCGGAAGCACGTTTCAGAGTCGCTTCCATCTTCTTTTCTTCAATCAATTCCCAGAATCCGTCCGAACATAACAAAAATGCCTGCCTGCCTGAAATTTTCACCGGTTGGGACTCCTGATAATTAACCTCATCCGCATCGGTACCCAGTACACGCAGTAGGCGGTTCCTGTCCGGATGATGACGAATCTCCTTTTCTTTGATTTCTCCGGCCGAAACCAACATCTGCGGCACGCTATGGTCAAGCGTCCTTTCCTTTATTTTCCCTTTTGCAAAATAATACAATCGGGAATCCCCGATATGTCCCCAGCGAAGCTGCCCCTCTTCCATATCCAGCACAACCAGCGTCGTCTTCATATCCCGGCAGCTTCTGTCTTCCTGCTGGCGGCGGACAATGGATTCCTGCGCTGCCTCAAAAGCTTCCTTAAGAAAAGAAGCTCCCCTGTTCCCCTGCGCAAACCTTTCCACCACGGTCTCGATCGCCAGCTGGGAAGCCACCTCCCCCATGCCGTGTCCGCCAAGACCGTCCGCCAGCAGGAAGCAGAACGTCTCCCCATCCTGGTACATGCCGACATTGTCCTCATTATTCTCCCTGCAGCCCTTGTCGCTCAACAATGAAAACCGAATCATCCAACCACCCCTTATACTGCCTATTACCATATTTTTTCCATTATAGCACAAACACGTTCTTTGTCAAAGTCGAATCATCATTTTTGCATACTTTTTGAACATTAGTGAAAATTTATAAGGCGGTTTTGCAGCATCCTGCCGCAAAACCGCCTTATCCTTTATTTGTTTCAATTTTCCTCTGCCGGCCGGAATCCCAGCGTAATCTCTACGGTTCGTTCCACATACTCGCCGTTCTCCAGAGAACTGACCGTTAAATCCACTGTACTGTCCCCTTCATAATAAGTCAGCATCTTTTGCAAATCCGCCATCGTACGAAGGGTCTGCCCGTCGAATTTCGTGATAATGTCTTTCTCCCGCAGGTCCGAGGCTGCCGCAGCGCCTCCTTCCACAATCTTGTAGACATACACGCCTCTTGGCATGCCATACATGGCGGCTGCCGTGTCATCAATATTGGTTCCCTGAATTCCCAAATACCCCCGCCTGCTCTCATCAATCTCGATCCGGGTCTTACGGTTCATCAGTTCATTGATAATATCCTGTACCTTGGATACCGGAATCGCGTACCCCATCCCTTCCACTTCAGTGGAAGAGTATTTCGCCGCGTTGATTCCAATTACTTCCCCCCGCATATTCAGCAGCGCCCCGCCGCTGTTACCGGGGTTGATTGCAGCATCCGTCTGAAGCAGGTATTTGCTCGTCGTATCCTGGGCCTTCACCTCACGGTCCTTGGCGCTTACATAACCTACCGTCACGGACTGGCCATAACCCAAGGCATTGCCGATGGCGATCACGCCTTCTCCTACCTTCAGCGCGTCGGAGTCTCCCAATGTTGCCACCTTGATCTGCCCCATGGTCTCCTCATCGATCTCGGAAACAGGCACTGCAATCACTGCAAGGTCATTCTCCGAATCTGTCCCTTTGATGGCAGCTGTCACGGAAGTTTCATCGATAAAGGTAACGGTCAGCTCCTTGGAATCCTCCACCACATGGTTATTGGTCACAATCAGCAGCTCGTCATCATTCTGTCCTACGATAATGCCAGAGCCGCTGCTTGGCACCTCGTATCTCTGGCTGGAACCAAACCAGGTCCTTTGTTCCAATACCATCGTATTGGTAATCGCCACTACCGACGGCATTGCAGCCTCCACGATGGAAGATACGTCCATCTGCAGTGCCAGCATTGCGGATGTCTGCGATTTCGCCGGCTCTGTCTCCGCCGCCGGCCGGGTTTCCACGGTTGCCAGGCTGGCCTGCGTCTCTTCTTTGGGGCCGTACTGGGTTTTCAGGTATTCCCCTGCCGTATTGACGCCTAACATGGTTCCGCCTGCCACCGTGCCGAACAGCAGCGCCGCTGCCGTAATCCCGGCAATCTTAGCCGCCATCGGCCTCTGCTTTACAGGTTTTTTTACTGGTTCCGGCGGAATGTGGGACATATTCATCCGGCTGTATTGCTGCTCCTGTCCCTGGCTATGCCACGGATCACTGTAATCCCCCTGACGGGTCCATCCCGCCTCTGACTGCCTGCGCTCTTCCGTCGTCTCTGTCTCTTCTCTATAATTGCTATCGTGTTCGTACATAATCACAATCCCCTTTCTCTGTACCATTTACATGTGACTGCTTGTTTCTGCCTTCATGTTATGAATTTAATATAATCAGAAATTGTGATAAAACTGTGATGGAATTATATTTTATATGTGAACAGACTCGTCATCTTTTTTGCGGCCTTCCCTATTGTCCGGGCCCTGCGACCACTCCACTGGCGCCTTGAGAGACCGCCCCCTGGTTCTGCCCGCCTGGCGCACTGGTGTCTCCTCCCGGAGAAGATATCCCGGGAGACGGCATTGCAGGTGCGCTCTGTCCGCCTGGCCCGCCCTCATTACCAGCCGATGTCGGACTTGTCGGATTGGTGGTATTCCCCCCTGGGGATGGAGTTGTCTGAGGCGACGGATTGAATGTCTCTGTCATCCCTGTCGAATTTCCCGGCCCGCCCTGGGAATGATTTCCGGTTCCCGTCTCTGGTTCCGTAGGCCGCAGGGTATCCGGTGCATCTGTGGGACGAAGTCCCGGCCTCGATGTCGTGCCTCCCGGCGTCTGATCTCCCGGCTGTGCGGGATTTTCCTCCCCTATGGGATCTCCGTTCGCATTCGTCTCTGCCTCCGTAGGCCGCTGTCCCGGCCTGTCAGATACACTGCTGCTCTCCTGCGGGTCCCGGGCAGTGGTGGTATTCCGTCTGCGTACCAGTTCTCCGTCTTCATCAAGCATCCAGCCGGTGGCGATCCCGTTTTCGTCAGTCTCTTGCTCGATATAATCACCGTCTGCGTCGGTTTCCCTCGGCACCCGCTTCTTCACCTTCTTGCCGTTTGCATTGAGCACATTGATATATTCATAACGGTCATCATCCTCGGTCTCGGCAGCCTTCTTTGTCTCAGCCGCTGTTGTCTTGGGCGGCTGAATCACGCCTCCGTCCGTATTCACACTCTTGACATAATTTCCTTCTTTATACATTCCGGAATCCGCCGCAATCTTTTTGCTGATATTCTTTACGGTCTCCGAGGGTGCGTATTCCTCTGTGCCAAACAGAAACTGATGCAGCTTCACCACATTGGTCTCCAGCGTCTGAGGAATGACGCAGGCGCCTTTCTTACCCATGTTGGCGTCTCCCCGCGCCTCCGGAAAACCCATGGTCTCGCCAAGATGATATTTGTTGATGTTCTTCAGGCTGACATAGATATCATCCACCCATAAGCTGGTGGAAATCTCTGGAAATACCGTACCCAAAACCCGGTTCAGAGTCTCAAAATCCGCCGTTTTTGCCTTCTCGAAAGCCAGTTTAATCACCTTTCTCTGACGTTCTGTCCGTGCAAAATCCGTGTCCATCAGACGCAGGCGCCCATAAGCCACCGCCTGAACGCCGTCCAGATGGTTCATTCCCGCATGCGTCAGCTGATTTGATCCAATCCCGGTAGCCTTTACCGTCTCTGTAATGAAGGAATTGATATAATAAAATTCGGCCTTGCTCAGCTCAATATCCACACCGCCCAAAATATTGATGGCATCCGCCACCGCCTTCCAGTTAAACGTGATATAATCTGTAATGTTCAAATCCAGGTTCCTGTTCAGAGCCGCCATCGCCTGTTCCGGGCCTCCCACAAAATAAGCCTGGTTAAACTTATTGTAGGAACCCTCTTTTGAAATATTCAGATAAGTATCCCGGAACAAAGACACCAGCTTGATCTCTCCGTTCTCCAGATTGATATTACAGATGATGTTTACATCCGAGTTCGTACCCTTCTCAATCGCATGATCCCTGGCATCTACGCCAAAAACGGCAATCGTCCAATAGCCTTTCAGCTTTTCCATGGTGACCACGTCCAGATCCTGGTTCTGCACCTGCTCCATGTCAATGACAGGCCGCTTCACCTGATTCATCAGCCTGGTCACATAGGCATATCCGAAAATAAACACCAGCGCAAAGCATTCCGCTATGATCATACCGATAATCCGGCGGCGTCTGCGCCTGCGGGCATTCTCCTGTTCCCTGTGCTGGAAGCCTCCGGACGACCTCCCGCTGCCGGACAATGCCTGCCGTCTGCCGCCTGCCGCAGTCCTGCCCGCGCTGCCTTTCCTGACCGGATGCACGGACGCATCATCCATCACTTTCAATCCGTCCGCCTTCCGGGCCTTGTATCCCGATCCCTGCGCCGAAGCCTGGGGCCTCCTGCCGGTCGTCCCCTGTCTTGTCACTTTCGGGTTTAAGCGGCTTTTCCTCTCCGGGCGTCTCAATTCCTCATCATAATCACGACTCATGCAACATACCTCGTCTTATCCTAATAGGCGTTTTTATTAATAAAGCCTTTAAATACTGTCAGAAACAAAATCTTAAAATCCAATCCCAATGTCCAGTTCTCAATATAATACAGGTCATGTTCAATCCGCTTTTCAATGGAAGTGTCCCCCCGGTAGCCATTGATCTGGGCCCATCCGGTCATCCCTGGCCGGACCTGGTGCTTGATCATATAACGGGGAATCTCCTCCTTGAATCTCTCCACAAAAAATGGCCGTTCCGGCCGCGGCCCTACCAGGCTCATGTTTCCTACCAGTACGTTGAAAAGCTGCGGCAGTTCGTCAATGCTGGTGCTGCGGATAATCTTTCCCACCGGAGTTACCCGCGGATCATGGGGGGTAGTCCACTGTCCCTTTTCCTGATTCGGCGACTGCACCTCCATCGAACGGAATTTATACATTTTAAATGGCCTGTTGTGCAGTCCCACCCGCTCCTGGCTGTAGATCACCGGCCCTGGAGAAGTCAGTTTAATCACAACAGCCGTAACTATCATCACCGGCGAAAACAAGAGCAGGGAAGCAACCGCACCAAGCAAATCCATGATTCTTTTCATTGTGGCGTTCAGAAGATCATTCAGCGGCACATGCCGGATATTAATCACCGGCAGCCCCTGCAGGTCTTCCGTATAAGGCCTGGTTGGAATAAACCGGTTATAATCCGGAATAAACTTTGTATGCACCCCGGATTTCTCACATTCAGCCACCATCTTCTCCAGCCCCGCATAGTCGCGGATGCTGAGAGTGATAGCAATCTCATCCAGCAGGTTCATATCCAGAATCGTTTTCAGATTATCTGTGGAACCAATCACTTTTACGCCCCGGTAGTTTTCCCCTCTGGCCTTATGGTCATCCAGAATCCCCCGGATCTGATAACCCCATTCCGGATTCGCCTTTACCCGGTCGATATAACTCTCCGCCGCCCGGCTGTAGCCGATCAGCAGCACATGTTTCTGATTATATCCTTTAGAGCGAATCGAACGCAGACAGATCCGAATCAAATTCCTCTCCAAGGCCTCTGCCGTTACGTTTGCCGCAAAAAAGGAAACCACCAGCCTGCTGGAAAAATGATTGGCAAACGGGTTTTTTCTGCCCAGATACAGCACCATGCCGATCAGCAAAAGTCCGATTATATTCGCCTTGCAGATATTCGCCAGTTCCTGTCTGCGCCCTTGCACCCGCTTGGGTGTAAATAAATGGAAAATCGTATATAACAGCAGGTAAACCGGTACAATGATTACCAGCGCTCCCATATAGATTCCCGGCCGCAGAACTTCATTGGCAGCGCGGAACCACCCGCTTCCGATCGTAACATACCAGCTAAAGATATAGGCCGCCGCAATCACCAATGCATCGATCAGTACATGCAGCCGGTTCAATCTCTTTTGGTTATCTTTTATCATAATGTTTTACCTTGCATCAATTGCTTAATACCCCTGGAAGCGTCAAAAACAGACGCCTCTGACGGTACGATTATACACGAATTTCTCTTATTGTACTATTAAATTTCTCTTAAATCTCTGTCTTTTCCCGGTTCACCAGCCTTTTTTTCAGCTGGCGCCGGGAAAATTCATAGATATAGACTGCCGCCCCGTACATCAGCTCCCACTGGATTGCCAGATAATTGATGAGGTTTTCCGGACGGTACGGCACCTTTTTTGTCTTATGAACCGTGAGAATCCCTTCCAGGACCCCGCCAAGATACTCTTTTCCAAAACCGATTCTGCGGAAAAACAGATACTTTCCGGCAATCCCGGCCAAAATCGGCACACTGTTGACCAGAAGCTGCGGCAGAGGCATGTTTTTATAATTGAGATATACGTTGTTGCGCGCTGCCAGCCGGACCTTAAACGGATTGTATTTGGAACCGCTGGTTCCGCTCCCCACATGATACACGACGGCCTCCGGACAGTACCGGTTATAGTATCCCTCAATTTTGGCGCGGTATCCCACATCGATATCCTCCAGGTAGGCAAAATGCATCTCGTCAAAGTATCCGATTTTCCTGAATGCCTCGCGCCGGTAGATAGCCGCTCCGGCACAGGCGGAAAAAACATGGCAGGGCCGGTTATAACGGCTGGCCTCCTGCCCGACTCCCCGCTGATAGGCCCACCCCATAATGCTGTACATATCCCCGGCATCATCCATCAATTCTCTGTGATACATCTGAATCATCCGGGGACTGACGGAAAATATCCTGGGTGACTGCTCAATCGCCTCCAGCAGCTTTTCCACATAAGAAGCTTCTGCCTCGGTATCATTATTCAGCAATATCACATAAGGGGTACGGGCCGCCCGGATTCCCGTGTTGACCGCACCGGAAAACCCCGTGTTTTCAGGCAGGAAAATGGCCGGAACCTTCTGCTTTTGCAGCCACTCCACGCTGCCGTCCTCCGATCCGTTATCCACAACCAAAACGGAAAAATCCTGATTGGTCTGACGCGACAGGGCGGCCAGACAGGGCGGCAGAAATTTCAACCCGTTATAATTCGGAATAATAATGGTGACCTTTTTCATCTTCATCCTTTCTCTCATCCCTGCTCCCTCCAGTCGAAACGATCGCCAAAGCCTACGCCTCCAGCTTATATGGCTCCCCGATCTTTTCCTTTAAAAGATCACGCAGGGCAAAGTTGGATTTGCGCAAAGTCAGATTGGGATTATAATAGGGGTCCCCTTTGGCAAGGATATCCGGCCAGCGGCGGGCAAAAACGGCAACCTCCCGGTTAAAACGCGCCACCTTTTCCGGCGTATCCTCCAGTCCGCGCGATTTTGATTCATAGTGGTACATCAACGCATATGGAGCATAAACCACCAAAAGTCCCGCGGCCCGAACCTTCATACAGTAATCGATGTCATTAAACGCCACTGCCAGTTCTTCCGTAAATCCCCCCACCTGCCGGAATACCTCTGCCTTTGTCATCATGCAGGCAGCCGTCACCGCGCTGTAATCCTGCGCGCACATGGCCCGGTGAAAATAACTGTTTTCCGCCTGGTGCAGGCCAATAAAGGTATGGCCGGCAATTCCGCCGAATCCGATCACAACGCCGGCATGCTGGATCGTGTCATCCTGATACAGCAGACGCGCGCCCACGATGCCGACATCCTTCCGCTGGCAGAACCCCAGCATCTCCTCAAATAAACGCGGCTCAATCATTTCCGTATCATTATTTAAGAAAAGGAGGTATTCCCCTCTTGCCTGTGACGCTCCAAAATTATTGATCGCCGAATAGTTGAACTCCCGCTCCCAGTTCACCACCCGCACCTGAGGCAATTCCTTTTGAATCGCTTTATAATAAGCAAAAGTCTCCTTCTTGTTGCTGTTGTTCTCAATAATGACAAATTCCAGGTTCTGATAGGTCGCCTTCTTCAGGATGGAGCGGATGCAAAGATCCAGATCCGCCGCGTGGTCTTTGTTGGGAATCACTACGGAAACCAGAGGGGCTCCCTCAATCCGGAACGTGGTATGATAAATGCCATAATCCACTCCCTTCTCCACCTTTTTGGCGGCAATCCCGCAGCGTTCGTAATGTGCCAGAATAGCACGAGAACCGGCTTCAAAGGCATAAAGCTTGCTCTCCGGATTGCTGGCTGTTGACCCCTGATGGCACCGCCAATGGTAAAGCACCTTGGGGATATGATAAATTCCCTCTGCCAGTTCGGAGCACCGGAAAATAAAATCATAATCCTGGGCGCCGTCAAACTCATGGCGAAAACCGCCTACCCGTTCCATCAGTTCCCGCTTCACCACCAGAAGATGACAGATATAATTGACGCTGGTCAGCAGATCCGGGTTGAAATCCGGCTTAAAATGCGGGTCAAACAAGGCGCCGCCGTCCATATCCAGCTTATCCTCATCGGAATAGATCATATCGCATTCCGGATGGGCGCCAATCGCTGCCGCCACCTCATAAAGCGCATGTTCCGGCAGAGTATCGTCATGATCCGCCAGTACAATATAATCTCCCTTTGCCATCTCAATGGCAGCGTTGGTATTGCCGGAAATCCCCCTGTTTTCCCCCAGGTCCTCACAGCGGAAACGCGGGTCTCTTTTTGCATACCAGTTCATGACCTTCTCTACCGTGCCGCCCTCCCCCTTCGGGCTTCCGTTGGCCACGCAGACCTCCCAATGGTCATAAGTCTGTGCAAGAATGGAATCCATCATCTCCCGAAGATATTTCTCCGGGGTCTTATAGGCCGGAATCACAATCGAAAGCAGCGGCCGTACCGGCAGAGGCTGCGTCCGCTGACGTTTCAGCTCCTCCTCATCCGGCCTGGTCAGGTCATACCATTCTTTATAATCATAATCATTGTCCAATCCTTGCAGTTTATGCTTCGATTTCAGAAATAACGCCCTCAATCCGTGTTTTTTTCCAAATTCCATCGCTACCCGTACGGTTTCCATGTTCATCAAATCATAAATTTTCTCTAAACGTTTATGCGCCACGCTGGAACGTTTGGCAATTAACTCTTCATTGAACTTGACCCGCCTTTCCCTGCCGTCGCAGCGGATCAGCAGCCAGTAGCTGCGCCCTCGTTCATAAGGGAACCGGATGTCAAAACCAAAATCCTTATCATAAGCCTTCTTATAATAAATCTGACTGACATCATCCCGGCGCGTGGACACGTGGCGGAAGCGAATCGGTTTTTTCCACTCGTCCGTCACCCGGAAAGTGGCCTTGGACTCCGGCGTCTTTCCGATCACCCAGCCATTCAGCGTTATGGAATTTTCCCGGATTCTCACTACGTCTATTTTATATTTCATTGGTTGTCCTTTTCCTTTTCCGAAAAATTAATCCTCTCTTCTTCTATGACCAGCGGCCTCTTCATAACCCTCTGATTAATCGAAAGCACATATTCCCCTATCATTCCGATAAAGAAAATCTGCACCGAACCCAGAAACAGCATCCCCAGCAGCATAGGCGCCATCCCTGCCGGGAAACGGTCCCACCAAATCAGTTTCATAATCAGGTAAGCAAAAGCTACCAGCAGGCTGAAGCTGCAGCTGATGGCGCCGACAAATGTTGCCAGCCGCAGTCCCGCTTTTGTATAGGAAGTAACACTTAACATCGCCGCATCGTACAGCCGGTAAAAATTATTATGAGTCTTGCCGGCCCGCCGCTTCGGCTGCTCATAAGGAATTTCTTTGCGCTTATATCCCAGTTCCGCCACTATCCCCCGCAAAAACGGCGTCGGGTCATCCAGCCGGCGCAGCACCTCGATAAACTCCCTGTCATAAAGTCCGGAGCCGGTAAAATGTTCAATCTGCTCGACGTCGGAAAGTTTGCGGATCGTCTTGTAATAACAGCTGCGCAGCCAGTACATTACCGGATTTTCCTGGCTGCTGGTCTTTATGCCGATCACAATCTTATAACCTTCCTCCCAGGCCTTCACATATTGGGGAATCATTTCCACCGGGTCCTGAAAATCAGCTACCATGGCAATCGCACAATCCCCCGTCACCTGTAAAAGCCCGTGATAGGGAGAATTAAACTGCCCGAAATTCCTGGCATTAAAAATCGCCTTGATTCTGGGGTTCTCTGCGCACATGCGGCGAAGGATCGGCCTGGTGTTATCCTGAGAATCATTATCAATAAAGACCAATTCATAATCATACTGCGGCAATTCCTTATCCAGGATTCCGATTACCGCCTGTGCAATCGGCTCTACATTCTCTTCTTCATTATAGCAAGGTATCAGTACACTGATTGTTTTCATCACAGCCTCCCAGCATCTTTTGAATCCCCCCGGCAAATGTCACTTGTTCCGCCCAGGTCCCTCCGGTCAGTTCCCGCAGCCGCTCCACGGTCGGGCAAATCGAGAGCGCTCCTTCTTTCGCCTGTACAAAAGTACCATATTCCAGGTTCCCTCTTCCCCCGCACAGCGCATGAATCTCTTCCACGAAAGAACGCAGTTCCCGGGTATCTCGGCTGGCCACATTGACCACATGCCGTTGTCCATCCCGCCCGTCACTGTGACGGTACAACTCCGCCACCGCCCGGGCCGCATCCGAAATCTCCATAAAATTCCAGCGATGACGGCAGGCGCTTAAAGAGACCGTGTGCCCCAGCGGCAGTTCCCGCACCAGTGTGGAAACAATCGACCAGGGATGGTCCCCTTTTCCATACACACTGAAAAACCTCAGGTGATAGTAAGCCATCCCCCATTGGCAGCAAAGCTGCTCTGCCTGGCGATAAAATTCCAGCTTTGCCTTTCCGTATTCGTTCACCGGATGGCACTCCCGGCTCTCCTCCATGATGCCGTCTTCCATAATCCCGTATTCCACCCGCGAACCGGCATCCATGAAAATACGGCATCCCAACGCACGCGCCGCTTCCAGGCACGCCAGCGAATCCGTTATGTTTTTCGTTTGCACTGCCGGCGAATCAATCTCTTCCCGGTTTACCCCGCCCCATGCAAAGTGAAAAAAGCCATCCGCAGGTCCCACCGCCTTAAGGCAGGCGCCGGCGGACGAAAGCGTCCCCTCAATCTGGTGCAGATTCTCATGGTCCAAAAGCAGGTCCTTATGCAAAGAATCAGGACGCACCAGAGCATATACCTGAACCCCCTGCTCCAAGAGAAGTCCCGCCACATGCCTGCCGATAAAACCGGTTGCCCCGGTCATCACAATCTTTTTTCCCGCTGTTTCCATTCCGGCTTCCTCCTCACACATTCTCGATATGGCTGGTACGAATCGCCAGAATCTCTACTTTTGCATTGCTTTTCTCCCGGATAATTCCCGCAATCTCATCCGTATAGCCAGGCGCCGCAATCAGAACCACATCCGCCGGATGCTCCCAGAAATGCTCCGGCGCCACAATCGGCAGATGTGAAGCCGGTGCAAATTTCCCCTGTTTGAAAGGCGCGGAGTCAATCATATATTCTGCTCTCTGGCCCAGGACCGTCGTCGCCGCCAGCGTAAATCCCTGATGGCTGGCGCCCCATACCGCCAAAGTCTTTCCCTCTTTTTCCAGTCGTCTTACCAGTTCTTCGATTTCATGGCTGGTAACCCGATACCCTTCTTTCAAAGAATCCGAAAAATCCTTTTTCAAAAAACCTGACGGCACGTTTTGCGCTGGTTTTGGTATTTTTTTCACAATCATCGAGATCGTGTCGCGGTTTATCATCTTCTCCTCCAGCACCGCAAACCCGTTCTGTTCCAGCAGCCCTTTCAGCGTATCAAACGAATAATACGCAATATGGTCGCGAAGCAGTTCGTAATAACTGCCCTGCTCCAGGATATACTCCAGGGCCGGCACGGTAATCAGTCCCATGCCGCCTTCTGTCAGGTTGTGCCAGATCGCCTGCAGCATTACATCCGGCTCCGGCTGATGTTCCAGGAAATTGAACGACAAAAACACATCGAAAGGCCCTTCATGCCCGCTTCCCTTTCCAAATTCCTGTTCTTTTGTCTCCGGAAACTCTTCCCACACCTGCAATCCCGCCTCTCTGGCCTGCGCCACAAGCTCCGGCCGGTGCTCCATGCCATAAGCCTCCACCGGAAATTCCGCCAGCACCTGCAGAAATTCTCCGCCGCCGCATCCCACCTCCAGAAAGCATTTTCCTTCCAGATGGTAATGTTCTATCAAATGCCGGTATTGTCCGCGGCGCAGGTTCCGCATGGTTTTTGAGAACCCTCCCGCCCGTATCACATCCTGGTAATAGGCAACCGGCTGGCAGGCAAACTGCACCAGTCCGCAATGTCCGCACTGATACAATTCCAAATCCAACCCCTTATCCTCCCGCACACTTTCCCTGTCCGGAATATCCTGAGCCGAGGCCGGCGCGTTTTTCAATTTAAATACTGGTTTTGCCGGAAGCTGCCTCCGGCAGGCAATGCAAGATTTCATAAATTCCCTCCGCAAACGGGATCTCCGGCTCCCAGCCGGTCTCCGCATGGATTTTCGTGATATCCGGCAGCAGATCCGTCAGCCCTTCCGCATTCTGCGGCCTCTCTCCATAGACATAGCTGCCCTGCCTTTTGCATAATTCATACATCTCTTCGACAAATTCCCGCAGCCTTCTGGTATCTCTCCCTGCTACATTATAATACCCGGCACGGCCCTTTTCCAACAGGCTGACCAGGGCTGCCGCCGCATCTTCAATATAGAGAAAATTCCACCACTGGGTACATTCCCCTAGCTTCATCTCCCCCCCCTGCTTCCAGGTCCGCAGACAGGACTGCACCAGAGACCAGGGGTGGTCACCCGGACCATACACGCTGAAAATCCGGGCATGGATATAATCCATTCCCAGTTTCCGGCAGAGCGGTTCTGCCTGGGCGGCAAAATCTGTCTTGGCCTTGCCGTATTCTGACACCGGATGGCATGGATAATCCTCTGTGACCGTCTCATGGCAGATCCCATACTCCGCCTGCGACCCGGTAAATACAAAACGCCGGCAGCCGACGGCAGCTGCCGCCCGCACGGCTTTCAGGGAACCTGCCACATTCGCCTGCTGCACATCCCGCAAGGTACGGTTATCACTGCCTGCCCCTTCCCAGCAGATATGAAGCCATCCGTCCGCCGGACGAGCGATCTGCCCTGCTATTTGGGCGATCTGTTGCATGTCAAGTTCCAATATCCGAATCCGTCCCCGGCATCCTTGAGGTATCTGATTTTCCAAGTTCTTCCGATTCGCAGACATTGGGCGCACCACGGCACATACTTCATGCCCCGCCTGCAAAAGCCGCCTTACTGCTGCCGTCCCGATAAAACTGGTCGCTCCCGTCACCACTATGTTCATGTGTCTTTGCCCTTCCTGCCGTTATCCGTTTTCCCGAATCCGTGGAATAATCATCATCGCATCCATCTCCTCCTCCGACAAGAACGGGGAGAGATCCTCCAGAGGCGGTGACACCATCGTTCCATCCGGCAGACGCTTCGCTGCTGATTTCGGCTCAAAATTCTGGTCCCTGGTCACAAATGCCTCACAGATTGCCGGCCCCTCCGCTGCCAGAGTCCTCTCCACTGCCGCCGCCAGCTCTTCATTATGTCTGGCTGCCACGTAAGGATAACCGTATGCTGCCGCCAGCTTTTCCATATCCGGAAAACTCAGATCGTAGCTGTCCACCCCGATCCCCACCAGCGGTTCGCCGAAATAATTCTTCTGGGTCTGGCGAATCGAATGATATCCTCCATTGTTAATAAGGAAAATCTTAATCGGCATCCTATGATGGATAATGGTCTGCAATTCCTGAAGATTCATCTGAATGCTTCCGTCCCCGGTCAGTAAAATGATATCCTCCTTCGGGCCATCCGGCGTCTCCTGTACGGCCTGGCAGGCGCCGATCGCTGCCGGCAGGTCATAACCCATTGACGCAATCGCGGAATTGCTGATAAACCGCTGCCCCTTTTTGATGATATAGGAATGCCCGCCAGCCACACAGGCGGAACCGTTTCCGACCACAGTAACCTGATTTTCCTTTAACCTGCTGCTCAGTTCCTTGATAAAAGCATACATATTGGCCTCTTTGGCGGCATCCGGCTTCAGATGCTGCGCCTGGATCACCGGATACTTTTCTTTCCACATCCGGCAGGTCTCATTCCAGTTCATCCCCGGCAGGCCCAGGCCGCCGCCGAATACCGGAGCCTGGCCACCGTCATCCGGCGCCGTATACTCCTCCCTCAGCACCTGGCAGATCGTCTCCAGCAGGTCCTTTGCATCCGCATGTACCCGCATATCCGCATGTACACTAGGTTTTTTCAACTCTTCCTCATCCACATCGCTGTAGATCACATACGCCTCTCTGGCCCAGGTCTGATAATTATACCCCACCTGCCGGATACTCAGACGGCTCCCTACCGAAAACACCAGGTCACTGTTCTGAATTGCAAAATTGCCAGGGCGGTCTCCCATATTGCCGGCCCGCCCCACATACAGCGGATGCTCGTCCCAGATGCAGTCCTGGCTGTTCCAGCCGGTCACGACCGGAATCCCCAGCCTCTCCACCGCTTCCATAAACACCGGATGCGCATCTGCGATCCGAATCCCGTTTCCTGCGTTGCATACCGGCCGCTTTGCCTTGCGAATCCGCTCAATAATCTCCCGGGCCGTCTCTTTTGTCACCTTCGGCGCAAGCGTCTGCCTGCGTTCCCCCTTGCCCGCATAATCGTCTGCAATCGCGTGAGGCGGTTCCTCCACGGTCAGGGGCTTCATCCCCCGGCTTCCTGCCAGCACGGCTGCCTTCAGGCTGTTCTCTGCCGCTGCCGCCACTACCGGCGTACCGGATGTATGATCCACCCCCACGGCATGCATGGCCCAGCCGGTTCCTCCGGCCTCATAATCCGCAGCGTCAAATCCCGCCAGCTGTTCCGTATCCACATAGGCGCCTTGTACATTCAAAGGAATGTCCAGCCATGCCGGCCCCGGCCTTCCCGAATAGGCCAGATACAATGCCTTTTCCAGACAATACCGGATGCGCAGAGGGTCAATCACCATCTCACTGTACTTTGTCATACAGCCAACCGCCTTCACAATATCAAATTCCTGGTCCCCCATGGCACGGATTCCCACTCCCGACCAGCGCGCAGTGGTATCATACCGCACCTGCCCCGACAAAATCAGCATGGGAATCGAGTCCAGCCATCCCCCTACCACACCGGTAATCGCATTCGTCCCCCCTGGCCCGGTAGTCACACACAAAAGTCCGATCTTGTTGTGAATCCTGGCATATGCCTCCGCCGCCATCGCACAAGCCTGCTCATGGTGCTGATAAAGACACCGCAGTCCCGGCTGATGGCCCAACGCATCATTTAAGTGCATAGCGCCGCCGCCAGTCACTGTAAACACCTGGCTTATCCCCGACTCTACCAGCTTCTGTGCAATATAGTTGGACACCTTTATTTTCATGACTATGACTCCTCTCATTCCCGGAAGGAAGGTTTTCTTTCGATTATAGCATATCCTGGCGAAAAATCCTACTCCCTAAAATCTTACGCTTTCCTGCCTGCCCCTCCCCCGCCACCACCTTCCATCTCTGCCAGCAACCTTCACTTTTCAGAACCAAAAAGATCGGCTATAATCGCAGAGTAATGCAAATATGGATTTTCGGCCACCAAACAATACCGGGACAGACAAGTCTCAACACGCAAAAAAGGAGAGTAATCAATTTATGAAAAAACAAGTTCAGTTTCTGGCTGTATTATCCACCGCGGCAGTGATGACTGCGGTAGCCCCTGGAGTTTTCAATGCAATCCCAGGATTTACACAAACCGCTTTTGCGGCCTCCAAAGCAGGATGGATAGAGGAAGACGGCGACCTGCGTTATTTAGACAGCGACGGTTATCCCATAACCGATACCTGGAAAAAGAAAGACAACGAGTGGTACTATCTCGATGAAGACGGCGTGATCGCCCGCTCATCCAGAGTCGATGAATACTATGTGGATGAGAACGGCAAACGCATTTATAATCAGTGGATCAGCGAGGATAATGAGGACTGGGAGGACGATGCGCCGGAAAGCAACTGGTACTACTTCGGCAGCGACGGCAAATGTGCTGTCTCTGAGTGGAAGGTCATCAACAACAAAAACTACTATTTTAATGAAGATGGCCATATGCAGATCGGAAAGCTGGAGTTAGACGGCTTTACCTACTATCTGGGAGAAGAAGGCGACGGCGTCATGAAAACCGGGTGGGTCCAGCTGGAAAACGAGGATGACACCCTGGATGCCGATATGATCTGGCACTATTTCGACAGCAAGGGCCGCATGGTCATCAATGAAGTGGACCGAAAGATTGACGGCAATTACTATACCTTTGAAAACGGCATTATGCAGACCGGCTGGTACCTGCTCCCCGTTCCTCAGACAGAAGCAGCAGAAAATGCGGAAGGAGCCGAAGCTGCCCCTGAAGAAAACCAGGAGCTGACACATACTATCGATTCCTATCAGTATTATGAAGAAGACGGCAAGCGCGCCGAAGGCTGGTATCAGATCGAAGGAGTTCCGGACATCAGCGAGGACGGCGAGATCTTTACCTTCTATTTTAAGAAGGGCCGCCCCTACCACGCTTCAACCGGGATTCAGACCTTCACCATCAATTCCCGCCGCTATGCTTTTAATACCAGAGGCGAGATGGAGACCGGCCTTCAGCTTGTAACCACAGAGGACGGAAGAACAGCCAATTATTATTTCGGCGAGGACGGCGTGATGAAGACCGGCAAGCAGACTATCTACAATGAAGACCTGGACGAGAATCAGACCTGGTTCTTCCTGACTGACGGCGGAAATAAGGGTCAGGGTTTCCATGGTGTCCGCGACAACAACGTATATAATCAGGGCCTGCGTCTGGATGCTGACCGGGATCTTCGCTATGCCCCGGTTGAACTGGACGGCATCCGCTATCTGGTCAATGCCTCCGGCACAATCCAGAAAGCGTCCTCTTCTTCCAAATCTGAAGTAAAAGCAGATCTTGGAAAAGGCTTTAAGGATTTCAAGGACGCCAATGATAAAATCTGGACCGTGGATACCAACGGAGTTATCCAGCAGTAATCAAAAACCACAAAAGAAAAACATCCGTTCAAAAAGGGGGCTTCCGCCCCCTTTTTTATTCTCGTTCCGGCATCCACCGGCTCTTCGCCCCAGTCGAAAACAGCGCTCCTGAATGTGCCTGCAGCTTCAGTACAAGCTTTCCATCCGTTACCGGATACTCCTCTATGCCGGCGTTGTATCCGTCGGTATACGTCAGCATGACCCGCCGTAAAACCTGCTTATCCGTAACTCCTAGCTCCCATACCGGAATCTCTATCTGCCGCTCCCCATCCGCATTGTTCACTGCGATCACACATTTATTGCTCCCGCTCATACGGCCGTAGGCAATCAGATGGCTGTCCGCCAGCAGCTGCTTGATCGATCCCCGCCGTAAAGCCGGCAGTTCTTTATGCAGCTGAATCATGTAACGATGAAATTCAATCAGTTCATAATCCTCATTTCCCCAGGGATAGGTTCTGCGGTTATCCGGGTCTGTCCAGCCACATACCCCGGCCTCATCGCCATAATACAGGGTAGGCGCCCCCGGCCATGTCATCTGAATCAGTACCGCCTCCCGGAATACCTCCTTTTTGACCCCCACACTGGCCATCTCGGCTCCTGCCGTACCGATCCTGCCCACCATCTGGTTCGTCCGGGTCAGGAAACGGCTGTGATCATGGTTGGAAAGCTGGTTCATGGCAACCATCAGGGACGGTGTCTGCATCCGGCTCATGTGATACCACATATTGTTAAAAAAGCTGACGCCGTTCCCCCACATATGCTCGTTATACTCGTCGCTGTGCTTTTCCATTCCTGTCAGGAACCAAGTCAGCGGCTCCATAAACGCGTCATAATTCATAACAGAGTCCCACTGATCTCCTTCCAGCCAGCTGGCAGGGTCTCCATAATGCTCTGCCAGGATAATGGCATCGGGATTGGCCTCTTTCACCTGCCTGCGGAAATCATGCCAGAACTTGTGATTAAATTCACTGCTGTGCCCCAAATCCGCCGCCACATCCAGCCTCCAGCCGTCCACGCAGTAAGGCGGGGACACCCATTTGCGGGCAATCTCCATAATATATTTATATAGCTTGGGAGATTCTTCATAATTCAGCTTGGGCAAGGTATCATGTCCCCACCAGCCGTCATAATTGTCGTTATAGGGCCAGGCCTCTTCGTTATAAAATTTAAAAAATGTCCGATAAGGACTTTCTGCGGACTCATACGCTCCCGGCTCATATTTCCCCTGATTGGCATATATCAATTCCCGATCCAGCCATTTGTTAAAAGAACCACAATGATTAAACACTCCATCGATGATCACTTTCATCCCCCGTTTATGAACCTCTTCCATAAACCGGGCAAAAAACGCATCGCTTGCCTCCAGATTCTCCTCGGAAGCAACACGGATCTGATAGCGGGTGGCTTTCTCATTATTGGCCGCATGCTCCTCTACCAGTTCTCCGCCATCCTTGACGATCACCCCATAATGAGGATCGATATGGTCATAATCCTGCGTATCATATTTGTGGTTGGAAGGTGAAACAAACAACGGATTAAAATAGATCACCTCCACACCCAGATCCTGCAGATAATCCAGTTTCTTCCATACCCCCTGCAGGTCGCCTCCGTAAAAGCAGCCGACATCCATGGTAGAGGGATTCCTTCCCCAGTCCTCCACATGATACACCGGTCTTCCGATATAGACATATTCGCAGGACTGTACGTCGTTGTTTTCATCGCCGCGGCAGAAACGATCCACAAAAATCTGATACATCACGGCCCCTTTGGCCCAGTCCGGCGTATGAAACCCTGGCGTGATCCGAAAAGAATATTCCGGGCAAACCTCCGCGCTCACTCCAAGACGGTTATAATAGCAGACCTCGTCTCCCTTCACCACTTTGAAACAGTACCGCCTGACCCCCTTCCCGGCCACGATCACATACTCATAATAATCAAACAGTTCTCCGGAAGATACCTTAATCATCCGGGCTTCCAACTGTTTTTCTTCTTCTATATAAAAAACAGCGTCAACATTATCCTTTGCTGTCCGAAAACGGAGCAGCACCCGGTCTCCCGGATCCGGCTCTTCTGGTCTGCGGTAATCCGATGTCTCATCCGCAAACAATGCTTTTTGATTCACCCCTGTGTATTGCGCATTATCCATTCTTTTTTACATTTCCTCTCATTATTGCGATTCCCGTTCCTCTGACCATTCTCACAGCGTCATTATTCCTATTTTATCCAGTTCTTCCTTCAGATACAACCAGTTTCTTCATGATTTTACAAAAAAATCCAATATCTTCCCGGAAAGTGAAAGAGCCGACGGGGTAGTCGGCTCTTTCAGGAGAAGGTATTTCGTTTCTTATGGGGTGTAGCAAAAACTATATAATGTATTGGGGGGTTACGTCTATTATAATAACATAAACCGCAAAACAAGTGTGCACAAACTTGCATAAATTTTTTCTTGTTTTTTGTGCATATTTACTATCCCCTCCACATAACAACCCAATTTATACCCTCAGAGAGACGCATCACAGGGTCTCCCCTTCCGACTCAAATAATGCCTCGAATTCCTGCTGGCCAATCTTTTCCTTTTCCACCAGAAGTTCACAGCACCGTTCCAGGATATCCTTGTGCTGTACAATAATCGCCTCGGCCTTTTGATAGCACTCATCAATAATCCGTTTTACCTCCGCGTCAATGGCCTCAGCGACTCCTTCGCTGTAACTCTTTGCATGCGCCAGATCACGGCCAATGAACACCTCGTCTTCATCGCTCCCGTAATCAATCATACCCACGGTCTCGGACATCCCGTATTTCGTCACCATCGCGCGGGCGATTTTGCTGGCATGCTTGATATCCTGGGATGCCCCTGTTGTCACATCCCCGAAAATAATCCCTTCCGCAATCCTGCCTCCCAGGGAAACCATGATATCCTGCAGCATCTTCCCCTTGGTGTTAAACATTTCATCCTCACTCGGGAGCGGCATGGTATAGCCAGCGGCGCCGATACCTGTGGGAATGATGGAAACCGTATGCACCGGTCCCACATCCGGCAATACATGGAATAAAATGGCATGCCCCGTTTCGTGATAAGCCGTAATCCGCTTTTCTTTTTCGGAAATCACCCGGCTCTTCTTCTCCGCGCCGATTCCCACTTTCACAAAAGCCCGGTCAACATCGGACTGCAGGATAAAAGAACGGTTATCTTTCGCCGCGTTAATCGCCGCTTCATTCATCAGATTTTCCAAGTCTGCGCCGGTAAAACCGGAAGTGGTCCTGGCCACCCGCGTCAAGTCCACCTCCTCTGCCAGAGGCTTCTGCCGGGAATGCACCTTTAAAATCTCCTCCCGGCCTTTCACATCCGGGCGGCCCACCGCTACTTTGCGGTCAAAACGTCCCGGCCTTAAGATCGCCGGGTCCAGAATATCCACCCGGTTTGTCGCCGCCATGACAATAATGCCCTCATTAATGCCAAAACCGTCCATCTCTACCAGCAGCTGATTCAGGGTCTGCTCCCTCTCATCATGCCCGCCGCCCATGCCGGTCCCCCGGCGCCGTGCCACCGCATCAATCTCATCGATAAACACAATACAGGGAGCGTTCTTCTTGGCATCCTCAAACAAGTCTCTCACCCGGGATGCTCCCACGCCTACATACATCTCCACAAAATCCGAACCGGAAATGCTGAAAAACGGCACTCCCGCCTCACCGGCTACCGCCTTCGCCAGCATGGTCTTTCCGGTTCCGGGAGGCCCTACCAGGATTACCCCTTTGGGAATGCGGGCCCCGACACTGGTATATTTCTGAGGGTTACGCAGAAAATCCACCATCTCTTCCAGGTCTTCCTTTTCCTCCCTCAGGCCCGCAACACTCTTAAAATTCACCAGACTGCTGCGAATCATCCGGGCGCGGCTTTTCCCGAAATTCATCATCCGGGCATTGGCCCCGCTGCTGGCGCTTGCCCTCATGCTCATCATAATAATCAGCACCACCGCCATCGCCACGGATATTCCCACCGGCAAAATCACGCTGATCCAGTAATTGCCCTGGGGCACATCATTCATCAGATAATCGATGTCCCGATCTTCCAGAAGCTTCCTCGCCTCATTGACATCTGACACATAGGCAGTATATTCCTGATCTCCGATCAAAAACACCACCTCGCCGGTAGGCGCCTGCTCATTCTGGTTGATCGTAACCTGAGTAATAGCCGCATCATCCAGAACCTGCATAAATGCCTGATTGCTCAGCCGTGTCTGGCCGCCTCCCTGCAGGGCCTGCGTAAACCAGAGCATCGCCACCAGAACCAATGCCAAAAGCAGGATTCCGGTCCCTCTAAACGTCTGTTGTCTCACTTGTTGCCTCCTTGTTTGCCGCCGTTTTTGAATACGGCCGCCAGTTAATATGGCGCCAGAGCGCCTGCCGGGTATTTGCCCGGTCGTTTGGTTTAGAATTCCACCACGCCGATATAGGGCAGATTCCGGTACTTCTGCGCATAATCCAACCCATATCCTACCACGAACTCATCCGGGATTGTAAAACAGGTATAGTCCACCTTGACCTGTTTCTTGACACGGCGTTCCGGCTTATCCAGAAGGGTGCACAGACGAATGCCGGCCGGCTCCCGCTGCTTTAGCACCTCCATAAGATAGGATAGGGTCCGTCCGGAATCAATGATATCTTCCACAATCAGCACATTCTTATCCTTTAATGGTTCATCCAGGTCTTTGACGATGCGGACCACCCCGCTTGACTTCGTATCATCCCCATAACTGGATACCGACATAAAATCCAGGCTGACCGGCACTGTCAGCCGCTTAGCCAGTTCACAGGTAAAAAACACACCGCCCTTTAAGATACAGATCAAATGAAGTTCCTTCCCTTCATAATCCCTGCTGATCTGCCCTGCAACCTCACTGATTCTCCGATTCACTTCCTCTTCTGACAATAGTACCCGGATCTTGTCTGCCATATGCTTTTCCTCCGTAAAAATCCACCTGCAATATCGTGTGCGTCTCTTCCACAATCTTATAATATTCACTGATCCGATATCCGACCACCCAGAGCACATGGCTCCCCTCCGCCAGCACCCAGATCTCATCCCGCCGCTCCCGGGGAACCTTCTCATCAATCAGAAACCGCTTCAATGTCTTACGCCCGCCTCCCGGCAGCGTCATAAAATCTCCTGGCCGCCGGTGCCGGACAGACAACGTATCTTTTATTTTATCATAATCGAACCATTTCGTATACTCTTTTTTCGGAATTTCTGCCCCTTTCTCCCAGGGAAACACGGTGCAAATCATGGTTTGGGACATAAAAGAGACCTTTCCCGGAACCAAAAGCGCCGCTGCCTCCTCATTTCCTTCTGTACGAAGGATATCTGTCTGGGCATCTTGTCCGCTATGGTTTTCAATGCCAATTTCCTGGTAGCTGCGGAATGCCCGCACAAATCCGGGTAAATCCAGGCTTTTTCCAACCGCCGAATCTGCCAGCCGCCCGATCTGCTCCAGATGTCTGGCGGTAATGTCTTTATGCCCGGCCGCAGCAGCAGCCAGCATCTCCCGAATGAGGTAAATACGAAGAATCGGTTCCTGTTCTTTCAATACCTGTACGTCCATGGATGCCCATACGATTTCCTCACCGGCCTTCCCTGCCCTTTTCCCCGTCCTTTTGCACTGCTCCCATACCCTTTTTGCCTGTTTTTGCAGATAATCATCCGCTTGCCCAAAAATCATCCCGGCATGGATCACATTTTCCACTGCCCGCTCATTGATCTGTCCGGTCAGACAAGGAATCAGGTTTCTGCGGATTCGATTTCTGGTGTATTCCTGGGACTCATTGGTGGAGTCCTCCTTCCATTCCGCCCCGTTCGACTTCAGATATTCCAAGATCTCTTGCCGCCTCACTGCCAGAAGCGGCCGAATCCGCCTCCCCTGCACCGGCTGCATCCCGGCCAGGCCTTTCAGCCCGCTTCCCCGGAACAAATGATGCAGGATCGTCTCTGCATTGTCGTCCTGGTGATGCGCCACGGCAATCCGCACCGGCGGCTCCTCCCCCTCTTCCTGTTCCCAAATCCCGGCTTCCTCCTCCAGCGTCTCATAGCGAAGGATTCGAGCCGCCTCTTCTGTAGACATCCCCTGTTCCCTTGCATATTGCGGCACGTTTCGGTATACGGTTTTTTGCCAGATCCCCAGACGTCTGCAGAGTTCCTCCACAAATGCCGCATCCCGGTCCGCTTCCTGCCCCCGAATCCCATGATGCACATGAATGGCCCGAAGCTGCAGGTGGATCGCATTTTCTGCCAGCAGCATCAGCAGGCAGACCGAATCCGCCCCTCCTGACACCGCCACTGCCACCCGGTCATCTGGCTTCAGCATTTCGTGGGCCCTTATAAACTTCCACACCTTTTCCTGCATTCCGTCCCTCCTGCCGTTTTCTGCCTTTAACTATACCTGTATTTCCTCTCCCCTGCAAGTGAATCCGCCAAAAAAAGAGCTCGCTGTGCGAACTCTTTTTTAGCGTCTCCAGATTCCTCCCACCAACACCGTCATATCATCCCGCGCTTTCTCTTCCTGGCAGGCAAATTCCAGGATCTCCTCCGCCATTTCCTGTACGCTGTGCACTTCCATGCTTTCTATGTACTCTTTGAGGCTGCCTTCCTTGTCCTCTCCCGGACACGCCTCCAGTACACCGTCCGTCACCATAACCACCCGGTCGCCATCCCAGAGTTTTTTGGACAGCAATACCGGCTCCACGTTCCCGATTATTCCGGCCGGCACCTCTCCGGCCTCCAAGATCTCCACCCCGTTTCCGCTTAAAATAAATGTTGCCACTGCCCCCATTTTCATCGCCTCCAGCACTCCGGTATGAAGATCCACACAGCACAGGTCAAACGTCGCCGGATGCTGCTGCTCTCCGGTCAGCATGAGTACCGTATTGACCATCTTAAGCGCTGCCCGCGCCGAAAAACCGGTTTCCAAAAGCTGCTGCGCCAATTCCACTACCCGTCTGCTCTCGGCGGATGCCTGTTCCCCGCTCCCCATCCCGTCCGACATACTTAAAATCACCTGGCCGGGAACCTCTTCCGAATAGGTGAAGTTATCGCCGGAAAACGTTTCTCCTTCCCTTGGCTGCCGTGCAATGCCATACATCATCCGATACCTCCCCGCCTCGGAAAAATGAATGGTTGCCGTCTGTTTTGTCACCAGCGCCCGGGTATCCTTTGGCGCATACCAGCCCTTGTTGCCCATCGCCTGTCCCAGGATCTCTGCGGCCTCTCTCGCCGTCACGCACCGGCCGTTGAGCGTACGCATGGTCAGATACGCCTCCCTCTGACGGTTCTCATGCTCCAAAAGCAGCAGGTTCTCCACCAGCATGTGATGCTGCCGGAACACCCTCTTCACTGCTTCCCCCTTACTGTCCGTAATATCTGACGCCTGCTCCATTTGGTGGGCAAATTCTTCCAGGATTACAGCCAGTTCCCGAAACTGCACCATCACCGTATCGCGGCTTTCCAGAAAACGGTTTTTCCACTCCAGGTTCATAGTGGCTCGTCCCAGATTTCGGTTCAGCTGTCCTACATAAGCCTCCCGCCTCCTGCAGGTTTCCATAAAAAAACGAGGCATGTCCTCAAATTCAACCTTCCCCTTCTGCTCAAACGCCCGCAAAAGGTAATACAAATAATAGCTGTCTTCTTTCTTGCTGTCGTGGTACAGATTGCAGCGGCTGCACCCGCCGCACACCATGGCTGCCGACATCTGCATCGCCGCCAGGGCATCCTCCTTTGTCAGGCCCCGGTTGTCCTCCAGATCATCCTGGCAGGATTTTGCCAAAAGTCCGAGAGAACGCGCCATCTCCTCCAAACGGGCAGCCGTATATACATTTACATCCGCCATATCGCGGCGTTTTGTTCGTCTCCACACAAAAATCCCCTCCTAAACCACATTATATGCGGCAGGAAGGGATTGTATGCCCGTCATCTTATTTTTATTTCTCGTACAAAATCAATTCTTGGGAACTGGCTTTAGCAAAATCTCATCTGGTTTGACCAGGCCAAGCTTCTGTTTCGCCACCTCTTCCACATATTGCTTTGTCTGCACATAAACCTCATAGTCCTTTAAATCTTCCGCCCGGCTGAGTTCCTTGTCATATTGCTGCTGAAGCAGCATTTCCCTCTCCTGGTACTCCAGGTCTCTCTTCTCCATGGATGTAATCCTGACATTGACCACGACTCCCAGGCAAAACACTACCAGTGTAACGCCCAAAATGGCCATACGGTTACCCCAGCGATCCTTTTTTCTTTTTTTTGCCTTCCTGCCCATGCTGCCATTTGTTTTCATATACTCACCTGCTTCGATCCAACCATGCTGCCGTTCATCTTTGGTTCTGTTTTGATATCCCTATTTTAAAGCATCTGCCGACCTTTTTCAACACCTTTCGGAATAATGTGCCAGACACCCGCTCATAGGCTATCATACTTAGGAACACCATGCCTATCACGTACAACCGTAATGCTCCGTCATTTTCCCGATACAACAGATAAAAAACCGCAAAACCAGCAAAAATCCAATAGCTCAGATCTTCCATGCCGATCCAGAGCCATCCGTGAGGTACCAGCTTACGGAATAAGCGCAGCAAGTCGTATAACACCATCAGGCCGACACCGGCAGCTGCTCCCGTCACAAGCAATCTGGCTTCAAATTGAATATTGGGGCTCATGCCTGATTCCTCGCCCCCTCACTTGAATAGGCGGACCAAAAAGGACTGCCCTGCTTTGCGGTATGCCTCATTGGAGGAATAGGTCATACTGTCCACGGTCCCCGTGACATCCACTTCCCCTTTTTCCACCAAAAGACGGCTGACATGCAGATCCTTTCCTTTCAGGGTCAAAAGTCCCAGATCTGTGTCCATAACCACCTGGTTTTCATCAAATGCCACTACCTCCCGCACCCCTGTCAGATTGGCTGCCGCACGGTTCTGCAGAAAACAGGTATGGGGACGGTTTCCCGATTTTTCCTCCATGCAAAAAGACCTCCTGCTATATGAAACACCTGATTTCAATATATGAGAAGATCTCTTTCCTTATGACTTTTATAAATACCGGTACAATTCCTTTGCGTCATCCTTGCGGACCGTCTCCTGGACATCCAGTACCTCTACCTTCACCGAACTGGTCCCAAATTGTATCTCTATGATATCTCCTGCCTTCACGCTCACCGACGCCTTGGCAGGCTTATCATTGACCAAAACCCGCCCTGCGTCACAGGCCTCATTGGCCACGGTACGACGTTTGATCAGGCGGGAAACTTTCAGATATTTGTCTAGTCTCATAAATTATTCGTTTACCATATCCTTTAATGCTTTACCCGGTTTGAACTTCGGGCTCTTGCAGGCCTTGATCGGCATTGTCTCGCCGGTCCGGGGATTTCTTCCCTCTCTTGCCGCTCTCTCAGACACCTCAAAAGTACCAAAACCAACCAGCTGCACCTTATCGCCATTCTTCAAAGCAGCAGACACAACATCAGCAAATGCCTTCAATGCCGCCTCCGCATCCTTCTTGGAGATTTCTGCCTGTTCTGCAATTGCTGTTACTAATTCTGTTTTATTCATGATTATTCCTCCTGAAATCGTCTGGCACAACCCTTGCTGCACCTTTGAAATAGTATACTCTACAATTTATATCTGTTTTGCTACTGTTTGTCAAGGTTTTTTGCTTTTTTCCTGCTTTTTAATCTCGTTCCAAAGATTCCGGCTTTCTTCCGGCGAAAGCGGCCCTGTCTCGCCAAATACATGGGGGTGGCGCCGGATCATTTTTTCACATATTCCATCCACTACGTCCTCCAGCCGGAAATATCCCTGTTCTTTGGCGATCTGGCTGTAAATCAGCACATGGAAAAGAAGATCCCCCAGTTCTTCACACAGGTTCTCCCTGTCTTTTTTGTCAATGGCTTCCACAACCTCCCCTGCCTCTTCCAAGAGGCAGGGTTTCAGGCTCTCGAACGTCTGTTCTTTGTCCCAGGGACAGCCATTTTCCGAGCGCAGCGTTTCCACCACCGATATCAGTTCCTCAAACGTGTGCATCCCGTTCCTCCTGCTGTGCTTCTTTTTCTTCTGCTTTTCCGATCAGCACCCGGATTGACCGCGGTTCCACCATAATCCGTTTCTGGCTTTCTGCCTTTGGTTCGCTTCCCGGTTCAAAGTAACCATTGTTTTCGCTGGCGGCAGTGTCAAACGCCACATGCCAGCAAAACCCCTTCGGCAAATGAGGAAGAGCAAACTCATGCGGCTCCCAATGCATATTATATGCCGCAAAAAAATTATCATCCTCTGTCCCGTCCGCTTTCTTCCCATATTTTCCGCAGTATAAAATCCCCAGCTGACGGCGGAAATTGTCAAACTCCGGCACCCAGGCCCGAATCCCATGATAAGATACATCCGGAAAACCGCACATCTGATAATCCATCATCCGCGGCTGCTCGCTCCTGTGAAACACCGGATGCTCCTTGCGAAATGCAATCACATATTTTACAAACTGAAACAGATCCTGATTGCTCTTTAGCAGATTCCAGTTCAGCCAGGAAATGGCATTGTCCTGGCAGTAAGCATTATTATTGCCGCTCTGAGAATTGCCAAACTCATCCCCTGCCATCAAAAGAGGGGTTCCCTGACTCAAAAACAGCAAAAGGCAGGCGTTGCGCAGCTGCTTTTTTCTCAGTTCCACTACCTTTTTCTTTCTTGCCGGTCCCTCTACACCGCAATTCCAGCTGTAATTGAAATCGCTGCCATCCTGATTGTTCTCCCCGTTTCCTTCGTTGTGCTTCTGCTCATAACAAACCAGGTCCATCAGAGTCAGGCCGTTCGTATTCGCCATATAGTTAATCACGCCATGCCCCGCCGGATTGCGCCTGCTGCGAAGGGCCAGCGAATTCATCTGCCCCTCGTCTCCCTTCAGAACCCTGCGCATATCAATAAGAAAACCGTCATTGTATTCTCCCAGGCTTTTCTGCCGCGACTGCTCTTCCCCATCCTCCCAGAAAGGAGCCCAAAGCTTACTCCCTGCCAGATAGGGGTCCCGCGCCAGCAGCGTCAGCGGCGCATTCCCGGTCAGATGAACGCCGTCCAAGTGATATTCCCGCACCCAGCGACGCACCATATCCAAAACATAAGCCGGAGATTCTTCCCCGGTAAAGAAAAGTTCCGCCACCAGTTCGATCCCTGCCCGGTGCAACTCTTTTACCAGATTTTTCAGTTCCAGGTCCGGCCGCCGTTTTTTCCCCGCATAGGAAGCCTTGGGCGCCCCCTGAAGCGCCGGGCCATAACCCCAGTAATTCAGCCGCCCATCCGCCGTTTTTTCCCGGGCCGGACCATCGGGATATGCCTTTACCATCACCTCAGAAAATTCCGCCGCCGGCATCAGTTCCAAGGTGGTGATCCCCAGTTCTTTCAGATAAGGAATCTTCTGTACAATCCCCCGGAAGGTCCCCTTATCCTTCACTTTCGATGAAGAATGCCTGGTAAATCCGCGCACATGGACCCGATACACAATACATTCTTCATAAGGGATATGCAAAGGCGCATCGCCTTCCCAGTCAAAATCTTCCTGCCGTACCGGAGAACGCAGCAAAGCCTGAACCTGATCCTCCCTGCCCCATTCTTCCTGTCCGGTAAATGTATGCCCGTATGGATCAGGAAAAAATTTTCCATCTGCCTCAAAAGCATACTCCATACGTTCCAAATCCTTGCCCAGCACTGTCATCTCCCAGACATTGCCCGTCCGCCTTTCCTTCGGAAACGGAATCCGCACTGCTATCTGTCCGTCCGTTTCCTCACCGCCGCCCACATGGGACGCTGTCGGCAAAAATAATACCAGATTGCAATTTTCTGCTTCTGCCGCTACCGAGACATGAATCCCCCCAGCTACATTTGTGAGTCCGAATGGATATGCTTTTCTGTCCATGTTGTCAATCTTATACTGCCGCATCCTCCAGCCACCTTTCTTCTGTCCGTCACGTATGCCTTCAGCCTTTTACTTGTACAATTTTTCTCTGTATACGCCCTTCTCTATCAAAGTCCGAATCGACGCCACCACAGCCGCTTTATCCTCCTGATAAGTCACCCCAAACCACTTATCCCGGGTCTCAAGCACCTTCACGCTTGCCTTCCCCTCCTGAATCAGCCGGTCAATAATCTTCGGAAGCAGATATTCTGCCTTGAGATTTCCTTTTGCACGGTCCAGAAACTCCGGAAACCCCTGTTCTAATTCGTCCAAAAATGCTGGAGAAAGTCCCCACATATTCATTGACACATATTGGCCGGGACTGACCAAAACCGGATTGCCCTCCTCGTCATTGGCGAGCAAGCCGTCCCCCCTCTGTTCGATGTCGTAAGTCTCCGTCACTTCACCAAGCGTCCCATCCTCATTGAGGCGGCAGACCCCGCGTGTCACGCTGCCGTTCTCGCTTAAAGTATTTGACAGGATAAACCCTGCCATACACATATCATATATGGCTGCTTCCTCGTCCATTTCCCGCACCATATAATCATGAATCCTGTGAAACGCCTCTTTCCCATAATAATCATCCGCATTGATCACCAGAAACGGTTCCTTCACGATTCCCTTCACCGATAAAACGGCGTGGCCGGTCCCCCAGGGTTTCTTCCGGCCCTCCGGCACATCATAGCCTGCCGGCAAGGCATCCAGTTCCTGGTACGCATACTCCACATCCGCTACTTTTTCAATCCGGCTTCCGATCACCCGTTTGAAATCCTCTTCCAGATCCCGGCGGATGATAAATACTACTTTGTTAAATCCCGCCTCCAACGCGTCATGGATGGAGTAATCCATGATGATCTCACCGTTCGGGCCTACTGGCTCCAGCTGCTTGATTCCGCCTCCGAACCGGCTCCCTAACCCGGCAGCCATGATCACCAATGTCGTATTTTTCATTGTTTTTCTCCCCTTCTTTCTGACTTCTATTGACTTTTCTTTTACTTTTCAATATATCATACAATCCTTAAAAAGGCAACAAGGGCCGCCATATTTAGCCGCCCTTGTCGAGATCTGTTTGTTCTTATTCAATCTTTCCAATTTTCGGAAAATACCGGAACAGTACCTTCGCCACAATCTTCTCTTTTTTTACATAGGTATTCTGCCAGACCCTGGCATCTGCCGAATAATTCCGGTTATCTCCCAGCATAAAATAACATCCTTCCGGTACCTCATAATGCGCGGGCTCCTCCGGAATCATCGGTTCCCGGATATAACCCTCTTCCAGAGGCTCCTCGGAACCGTTGAGATACACATGGCCGTCATGAATATCCACCGTCTCCCCCGGCAGACCGATTACCCGCTTCACATAATAAATCTTTTCATTGTCCGGAAATCGGAAAATCACGATATCGCCCCGCTGCGGCTCCTCAAACAGGTAGGACAGCCGGGAACCAATCACCCGGTCATTTGTCATAATCGTGTTCTCCATGGAACCGCTGGGCACCTGGCTGTTCGCAATGATAAAAGTATTCAGCACAAGCGCGATCACTGCCGCTGATACGATTATCTTCAGCCATTCCCATAGTTCCTTTTTCCAGTTAAATTTTTCCTTCATAATATAACATCCCCTATCTGTTTCATTCACTGCGGTACTTTTCCAGCAACTTGTTGATTCTCTTGGCCGGATTCAGTAATTCGCTCAGGGAATCATCATGGTTCAGATTGTCAATGATCAAAGCAATATATTTGCTCATATCCACATTGATATAGTATGGCCGGGACAAAAGTTCCGGACTCTGATATACCAGATTCGTCGTCAGAATCCGGTCAATCAGTCCGTCTTCATAGTAATGGTCAAACTCGGCAAATCCACTGGTAAACAGGCCGAATGTCGCACAGATAAAGACTTTTCTGGCCTCGCGCCGCTTCAGTTCTTTCGCCACCTCCAGCATGCTCTCTCCGGAAGAAATCATGTCGTCGATAATCAGTACGTCCTTGCCCTTCACACTGGAGCCAAGAAACTCATGGGCCACGATCGGATTCCTGCCATCCACAATACGGGTATAATCCCGTCGTTTATAAAACATCCCCATATCCAGTCCCAGTACATTGGCAAAATATACGGCACGGCTCATACCGCCCTCATCCGGACTGATCACCATCATATGATCACTGTCAATGTCCAGTTCCCGTTCCTCACGCAGCAGATATTTGATAAACTGATAAATCGGCTGCACCGTCTCAAATCCCTTCAGCGGAATCGCATTCTGTACCCGCGGGTCATGGGCGTCAAAGGTAATGATATTCTCCACTCCCATGTTGGTCAGTTCCTGCAAAGCCAGAGCACAGTCCAGGGACTCCCGGTTCGACCGGCGGTGCTGACGGCTCTCATACAAAAACGGCATAATTACATTGATCCGGCGCGCCTTACCTGCCGCCGCTGCGATCACCCGCTTCAAATCCTGAAAATGATCGTCCGGCGACATCCGGTTCGTCATGCCACACAAAGAATAGGTCAGGCTGTAATTGCACACATCCACCATGATATACAGATCATCTCCACGGACGGATTCTTCGATGGTCCCTTTCCCTTCACCAGATCCGAAACGGGGAGTTTTCGCTTCCACAATATAAGAATCCCTCTGATAGCCGGCAAACGCGATTGTCGATTTGTGTTCGCTCTCCCGCTCTTTTCTCCATGCCACCAGCCAATCATTTACTTTTGTCCCCAACTCAGCACAGCTTCTTAAAGGAATCAGCCCTAACGGCCCTACCGGTATTGTCTCGATCGTCTTTTCTTCGTATATCATACTTTTCCTCCATGTATGGTTGTGTAAAACCAGGTGACGTTTCTTTTATATCATTATGCTACCTGCAAGTCAAGTTAATCCCCTGAAGTTTTTCTTTTTCATGCGGATATCCTCCCCATACAGAGGAATTGTCGCATAATGGCTCATAATACGAGAAGCTACCCGGTCCGAATACATATCCCGCAACGCCCCCATAGAAAGGTTCGTGGAAATAATGGTCCCTTTGCTGCGGTTGATGCGTTCATTTACGCAGTAAAAAAGCTGCGAAGACACAAATGTGTTGTTCACTTCGGTTCCCAGGTCATCGATAATCAACATCTCACAGTCCAGGATATGGCTGAATGCCTCCTCTGCCTCTTCCTGAGGATCACGGTTGAAACGATAGCGGGATAAAAGTTCAAACAAATCCTGAGAGGTAAGGCAGATTACCGATATGTAGCGGTCAATCAGCGCCTTGGCAATGCAGTTGGTGAGGAATGTCTTTCCCACGCCTGTGCTTCCGGTAAAAAGAATGTTTTTCCCTTTGTCCGGGAAACCGGCAGCAAATTCGTGGCAGTTTTTTACCACCATCCGCATATAATCCAACTGTGTCATACTCAGCTGGCCGAGGCATTCGCTGTTATCATACCACTCATAAGAAAGCGTATCAAAATTTTCCTGCTGCAGCACCTGGCTGACATTTGACTGCGTATACAAAAGCCGAATCCTTGCCTGTTCAAAGCAATGGCACCGGCGACCCTTGGCATAACCGGTATCACGGCAATCCGGACAGCGGTAGCGCATCTCCATATAATCATCCGGATATCCCGCCGATGCCAGCAGCCGCTTCCTCTGTTCCCGTATTTTCTGCAGGTTCTCCTTAAACCGTATCCGGGCGCCGTCCTCTCCCTGCAGCGCCTGTTTTGCGCAGGCGGCCCCCAAAACCCGTATCTCCTCATCCAGGCTTTTTATCTGAGGCACCCGTTCATAGACCTCCTCCACCCGCCGTTGCTGGCTGTGCCGGTTCTCCAGCTGCTGTTTTTCATAATTCCTCATTACCTCATTGTACTGAGAATTGTTAAGTGCCATATTTTCTCATCCTTCTCTACGACTGCCCAATCCAGTTCTTCACCTGGTCCAGCACCATGGCGTCATAATCTGTGCTGCGCTGTTCAAAATTATGGAACTGGTTCACTGTCTTTTTGGGCGGCGGCGTCCCTTTCTTCTCCTGGCGTTTTCCATCCAGCACTGCCACATCCTGCATCGTCCTCACTCCTGCCTTTTTCCATTCAGCCAGAATCTTGTCCGCATATCGGAAACTGGGGGAATGGGTCGCCTCCATGGTACGGTTGCATGCCTCCAAAACCAGTTCGCGGGTAAAACCGTATTGGGAAAACCACTTCTCAATCATTTTCTTCTCTGCGTCTCCCGGCTTTCGGTCCGTCAGTCCAAAACACCGCATCACAGCAAAGGAATCCTTGGTAAAACCACTGGCATAGGCCCTGGCCGCCTCCACGGTATTCAACCCCCGTTCCTGCCAGTTCAGCCCCACCGTCTCGATATAGCGAATACTGGTATGCCCCCCCTGGACGCAGTGCTCCACCAGGTACTCCAGCAGTTCTGCTGACATGTGCAGCCCGTCATAGAGATAAGCGAACACTTCACATTCCCTGGCAGTAAAAACCTTGTTCATATATTTCTGGGCAATGTACAGCAGCTGGGTAAAATCCCCGTCATCCGCCAGGCCGTTCACCTGGTCCTGACTGTAATGAGGCCGGCCGGAAGCCATCCGCATGGCCGGCTGCGCCTCCTCTAAAGGCGTCCGGGCATCCGCCTCCTGCCCTTCCTCACCCTCACCCCGGATCACAACCGTCTTATTCTCCTTCTCAGTCCGCAGAACCCCCAGCTTTTCCCAATAGGCAAGCGCACGCCTCACATCCGACTCGGTATGATCCAGGGCATCGGCAATCCGGCTGATATCGACGGTTTCCTGCTGATGCCGCAGCAGGTACAGATATACCTTTACATATTCCCCATTGGCAGCCGCCATATATCTGTCCACAAATTCATTCGCCACCAGGGTTGCTTCCATCCGAAAACTACAGATCATCTCCATTATTTCTCATCCTCTCCGTTATTTTCTATTCTAGCACATCCTTTTTGAAAAGAAAATAGGGGTATTTATCCACCAAATGAATTGTGGATATTGTGGATAACGTGGATAATCCGTTCCCTCCTCCTTCCTTCAAAATGTCAAAAACCGTCATTTTCTGCCATTTTTAGGAGTTTTATGGATTCCATAATTTCCGTATTATGTTAATTAAAAAATCCACACAGTTTCTCGACACAAAAAGTGGAAAACTATGTGGATATTGTGGATAACTATTCCCCAAGCAGCTTTTCCCCAACTTTTACAATGTCTCCGGCGCCCATAGTTATCAACAAATCACCTGGGGAACAATTTTTTAAAATAAATGTTTCGATTTCATCAAATGTGTCAAAGCAGCTTACCGGCGTATTATATTTCTTGATCCTTTCTGCGACGGCTGCTGAACTCACCCCCTGGGTATCGGTTTCCCTGGCCGCATATATTTTAGCCAGAACCACCTCATCCGCCGCAGACAGTTCCCTGGCAAAATCTTCCAGAAACGCTTTTGTCCGCGAATACGTATGCGGCTGAAATACGCACCACAGCTTTTTATGTGGATAGCGCTTTGCCACTGCCAGGGTAGCGGCAATCTCCTGCGGATGGTGCGCGTAATCATCAATGATGGTTACTCCTCCCACCTCCCCCTTTTTCTCAAAACGCCTCTCTGTACCGGAAAAACCTGCAAGTCCCCGGCAAATCGCCTCCAGCGGGACCTCCAGCGCCTCAGCGGCTGCCACTGCCGCCAGGGCATTATAGACATTGTGCTCCCCGGGAACTCCCAGACGGATCTGTCCGCACGGAATCCCTTTCTTCATCAAAATAAAGGAGGCGCGTGCCAGTTCATCATAAACAATATCCTTTGCGCCGTAATCCCCGTCTGTCCCATGTCCGATTGTCACCACCCGGCAGGATAAGCCTTCGATAATCTCTTCCGGACGGGCGATAGCGCCATCCAGGATCAAGAGCCCGTCTCCGGGAATCCTCTTTGCGAATTCACGGAAAGAATGCCGGATATCTGCTAAATCCTTAAAGAAATCCAGATGATCTGCTTCTATATTTAAAATCACTCCCATCGTGGGAAAAAACTCCAGAAAACTGTTGGTGTACTCGCAAGCCTCCGTCACAAAGAGTTCCTGCCCGCCTACCCGTATATTTCCGCCGATCGAAGACAGCATCCCCCCGACGGATATCGTCGGATTCTTATCTGCCGCCAGCAAAATCTCTGTCACCATTGAGGTAGTAGTGGTCTTGCCGTGGGTACCGGCAATGGCCAGGGCATGATGATAGTTTCTCATCATCTGTCCCAAAAGCTTTGCCCGGCTAAGCATGGGAAGTTCCCGCCGTTTTGCCTCTTCATATTCCGGATTGTCCGGGTGAATGGCCGCCGTATAAACCACAAGCCCAACGTTCTCCGGCAGATTATCTGCCCGCTGACCATAAAAAATCTTTGCCCCGCAGTCCTCCAAATGTCTGGTCAGAGCGCTCTCATGGGCATCCGAACCGCTCACGGCAAAACCCTCCTGCATCAGGATCTCTGCCAGTCCGCTCATGCTGATCCCCCCGATGCCGATAAAATGAACTGCCAGCGGCTTTTTAAAATCAATCTGATACATAATTATTCCGTCCTTTTCTACTCATCCGGCATCTGCAGTCCTTTTGCCGGGTTAATCTCTTTACTTTTACTTCTTTTTTTCCTGAAAGTCAATATTTTCTTACCATTTTGCTTTATTTCCCTAGTTTTTACTACCGTTTTGAAGATTTTTGTATTATACTATCCAGGTAAACAAGACACAGTGCGAAAACGCCGGCAAAGTCTCGTTGAATTCCGGCAGTAAAGAAGGTACGCTTTATGAAAGTCATCAAAATTATTTTTAAATGTATCGCCAGCTTTTTAATCAGCCTGTTCGGCATTCTGGGCTGGCTGCTCCAAGGCATTTTGCAGCTGCTGGCAGTCTCTCTGATTGCCGCACTCCTGGCCGCCCTTTTTATCTACGGCAAAGTCAAGCCAGAACTTGATTACTGTCGCCAGGTCGCCTATGACAAACTTGCTCAGATGGAACGGCAGGATTTTCGTATGCTGTCCGACACGGAGATTTACGATAAAAACGGCCAGCTGATCGGCCTGATCAATGCCGGCCACTATGAGTATGTCCCCATCAACCGGATCAGCCTGAATATTCAGAATGCCTATATTGCCCAGGAAGACCGCCGCTTTAAGAGCCACACCGGTGTGGACTGGATCGCTACTTCCCGCGCCGCACTTGCCCTTGTCAAAAACCGCGGCGTCATCACCCAGGGCGGAAGCACCATCACCCAGCAGGTTATCAAGAACACTTACCTGACGCAGGAAAAAAGCTTCACACGCAAAATCGTGGAAATTCTGCTGGCCCCGGAGATCGAAAAAGAATATTCCAAGACCGACATCATGGAATTTTACTGCAACACCAATTTCTACGGCAATCACTGTTACGGAGTGCAGGCCGCCAGCCGTTTTTATTTTGGCAAAGACGCCTCCGAACTGACGCCCGCCGAAGCGGCGGTCCTGGTCGGCATCAGCAACAGCCCCTCTGCCTACGATCCGGTCAAAAACCCGGAAGCCGCGCGGGAAAAGCGCAACGATGTCCTGCTCAGCATGTACGAAGTCAGTCTGATCACCAAAGAAGAGTACGACTCTTATATTTCCCAACCCTTAAATATCGTCCAGGAGGAAGTCGAGGGCACCGCTGAGAACTACTTAAGCAGTTATGCCATTCACTGCGCCGCGCTGGAACTGATGAAACGGGAAGGCTTCAGCTTCCGTTATACCTATGAGGACAAGGAAGATTACACGTCCTATATGGAACGCTACCAGTCCCTGTACAATGCCAAAAACGATGAGATCCGCGCCGGCGGCTTCTGCATCTATACTTCCCTGGACCCTGCTTTGCAGGCCATCCTGCAGACCCAGATCGACGACGGCCTCTCTTCCTATACCGAACTGCAGGACAACGGCAAATACGCCCTTCAGGGCGCCGGTGTCATTGTGGACAACCAGACCAACTATGTAGTGGCAATTGTCGGGGGCCGCGGCGAGGAAGATCCCTTTAACCGGGCCTATTTAAGCGCCCGCCAGCCAGGAAGTACGATCAAGCCTCTGATTGATTACGCCCCGGCTTTTGACACTGGTGAATATTATCCGGCAAGGCTGGTTGACGATCACAAGTGGGAAGACGGCCCTTCCAACAGCGGAGGCTCCTATCACGGAGAAGTCACGGTCCGGGAGGCCCTAAACCGCAGCCTCAACACGGTGGCCTGGCAGATCCTTTCCGATATCGGCGTCAACTTTGGCCTGGAATACCTGGGGCGGATGCAATTTCAGAAAATCACGTACATAGATAATAATATCCCTTCCCTGAGCATCGGCGGCTTCACAAACGGGGTGCGCGTGGTGGATATGGCCAAAGGCTACAGTACTCTGGCCAACAATGGAATCTACAATGACCGCACCTGCATTATGCGGATAGTACATGAACAGCAGGGGGACTTAAGCAAGGAACTCAAGCCGCAGGCACAGCAAATCTATCAGGAAGATACTGCCTATATGATCACGGATATTCTGAAGGGTACTCTGACAGAACCTTTCGGCACCGGCCGCGGCCTGTCTTTATCCGGAGGCATGCCTGCCGCCGGCAAAACCGGCACCACCAACAGCAGCAAGGATACGTGGTTCTGCGGTTATACCCGTTATTATACCACCGCAGTCTGGGTCGGATATGATATCCCGCGCCCTATGCCTGGCGTCTTCGGAAGCACCTATGCCGGACGGATCTGGAAAAAGGTCATGGATGAACTCCACACAGGCAAGGAACCCTGGGATTGGGAACAGCCTTCCACCGTAGAGCTGCAGGAAGATCCCAAGACCGGCATTACCGACCTGGTCAGCACCACTGCCGCGCGGCGCGCCCAGCAAAGCCTTCATGACAAGGAACAACGCCGCCTGGAAGAAGAATTGGCTGCCGGCGTGGACGAATTTGAGAAAAAAACGATCGAAACCGTAGAAGATACCTATTGGGTACAAGAGCGTTACCAGACGATGGTCAGTCAGCTGAATCTCATGGATGAAGGCATCCTGAGGGGGGAACTTCTGGAACGGGTAACCGCGCGGTATGAAGTGTTTGCCGTGACCATCAAGGAGATGGAACAAACCATTGCCCTATACGAAGTACAGAAAGCCAGAGAGGAGGCCGAAGCACAGAAAAAAGCCGAGCAGGAAGCTGCCCGGCAGAGAGAGCTTTTGGAAATCGAGACCCGCAAAAATGAATTCCTGGCCGCCCTGCAGGCTGTGGAAGCCCTGGAATACCAGGCGTCAAATGCAGGGGAACTGGTTCAGGCCGCTATCGGAAAGCTGCCGTTAGTCTCCAGCTACTCTGAAGCAGAATCTTACAGCCAGAGGCTCAACGCAGCGATCACCCGCATTTCCTCCCTGCCCACAGCAGAGGAATGGCTGAAGACGGAAGCTTCACGACAATCCACAAAGGATCAGGAACAGGCAGCGTTGCAGCAGCACATCTCCGTCCAGCAGCAGAGGCTTTCAGCCGCGCTGGAACGCGAACAGGGGAAGTGGAATGACTCATCCACTGAAGCCGTCGGCCCAGGCGCTGTCATTATTGCCGGAGAGGGGAGGAATTAGAGTATGGAGCACGAAAAGGAAACACAGCAAATCCAAAAAGCAATTGAACAGATTACCGATAATGAAACCCCGGATTTGCAGGCTCTTCCGGAAGAGAAGCCTGCAAAACCCGGGGAGAAACCCAAAGAAGAAGCCGCTCAGATCCACCGCTGGTTCTTTACCTTTATGTGTATGAACATTCCCATCATCGGATGGATCTATCTGCTCTATCTGGCTTTCAGCAGGAAACACACCGATCGCAGGAGCTTTGCCCGCGCTTATCTCTTTTATAAACTGATCTTCCTGATCCTGGGAGTCCTTATCCTGGGCGCCCTCATCTATATCGGCCTGGATCAGCTGGATCAGCTTCTCGCCTATATGGAGATGCTGTAACGCCTGCTTATTCCATTGGGGCCTGATAAAAACCTCCGTAAAAATCGGCCGTCTTGATCACGTTGACAATGATATGCGGGTCCTGGGCGTGAAGGATTGCCATAACCTCCGGCACTTCATACGAAGAGACCACCGTATGAAGCAGATACATCTTTTTCCGGCTGTAGCCGCCGATTGCCTCCACGCACGAAATTCCATGACGGCAGTTGGCCACATAGGCCCGCATTACCTCCTCCGCTTTCATCGTCGTAATCTGCAGCGTTACCCGCTCATAACGATGGTGAAAAGCGGAGATCGTTTTTGTGGAAACAAACTGAAACAAAATGGAATATCCTGCATAAAGCCATCCAAACATATACCCGAACACACACAGGATCAATACGTTTCCCGCAAACACATATTCCCAGATGGAACGCCCCGTTTTGTTGGAAACATACAAGGCAATAAAATCCGTGCCTCCGGTGGACGCATTCCCCCGCAGCGCCATGGCAATCGCAATGCCATACAAGAAGCCGCCAAACAGCACATTCAGCATCAAATCGTCAAACAGGGCCTGAAAGTGAAAAACTTTTAAAAACAGGCTCGCCAGGAATACCTGGATCATAGAGTAAAAAGTAAAACGCATACTGATGCTTCGGCTGCACAGTACCGCTACCGGAATGTTCAAAACCAGAATTCCCAGAGACGTGGAAAAACTTTTCCCATACAGAGATGCGATATCGTCAATCAAAATTGCTATCCCCGTAAAGCCTCCGGACAGCAGCTGCGCCGGACGGATGAATGACTGGATCACAAAGGTCTGCAGAAGCGCCGAAGCAACCACTGCCACAATGGTAATCGCTCTCCGGACCATAATATTATGTCTGTATTTCTTTATCATAAAAGCCTCGATTCTATTTCTTTTCCAGCAGACGTTTCATCAGCTGATACCCATGTTCCTCATAATTCCCGGCGGCCGCCGCCGTTTCTTCCGTATAAGCATCTATTCCAGAATCCTTCTTTTGCGTACTGCAGTACAGCAGATACGGAACCGGATCTGAGATATGGGTTTTGATGGCAATCGGAGTCGGATGATCGGGCATTACCAGAATCGCATAGTCCTCGCCTGCCTTCTCAAGTCCGGCTAGCAGCGGCCCTACAATCTCCTGGTCAATCCGTTCGATTGCCTGAATCTTGCCTTCCAGATCACCATGATGCCCGCACTCATCCGGAGCCTCCACATGGATATACACCAAATCCTGTCCCTCCAGCAGAGTTTGCAGGGCGGCCTCTCCTTTTCCCTTAAAGTTGGTATCGATATTGCCGGTGGCCCCTTTTACTTCGATCACTTTCATACCGGCACAGATACCGATTCCCTTGATCAGGTCTACCGCGGAGATTACGGAACCCTTCACCCCATAGGTCTCATCAAAACGGGATATGGCCGGGCGTGTCCCCTCTCCCCATAGCCAGATGGAATTAGCAGGATTCAGCCCTCTGGCCTTCCGGTCCTGGTTGACCGGATGATCCTTCAGCACATCGTAACTCCGGATCATCAGATCCCGGATCACCGGGTTTCCGGGCAGATACTTTGCAATTTTACGGTCAGAAATATCATGCGGCGGAGTCAGTTCCAATCCCACCGGCCCTTCATGCCAGATCATGCAATGACGGTAGCTGATGCCAGGATAAAACAAAATTTTATCCGTACGAAAAGCTTCATCCACGGCACGGATCAACTCCGCCGCCTCCTTTGTGGTGATTTCCCCGGAACTGTAATCCGCCATCGTCTTATCCGCATAATCCTCTTCCTCCGTCAATGTCACCAGGTTGCAGCGGAACGCCACATCCGTGTCAGACATCTCAATGCCGATGCTGACCGCCTCCAGAGGGGATCTTCCCGTATAGCAATTAACAGGATCATAACCCATAGCCGCCAGGTTTGCCACATCGCTTCCCGGTTTCATGCCCGCAGGGACCGTCTTCACCATCCCCAGTTCCCCATACCTGGCCATGCGGTCAATATTCGGTTTGTTGGCTGCCATCAGCGGCGTTTTGCCGCCCAGCGCCTCAATCGGATAATCCGCCATTCCATCTCCCAGCATCACAATATACTTCATACTTTCCTCCTCAGTTTTGATTTCTTTCCATCATTGCCCGCAATTCGTCCACCACGGCGCCCGGCCCCCGCTTCCCTTCACTGACCGTAATCTGCGCGTACCGTTCGTACAGCGGCGCCCGCTCCTCATACAAATCCCTTAACGTCATCCCGGGCTTTAAGGCCACTCCCCGGTCCGTTAAATCTCCCAGGCGGCTTTCCAGCTCCTCATAAGTCAGCTTCAGATAAACCACCCGGCTGATCTCTTGCAGATGCCTCATTGCCTCCTCCCCATAAATCACGCTTCCGCCAGGGGCAATCACGGAACGTCTGACATCCAGTTCCTGGTTTATCCTGTTTTCAATATCCAGAAAACCTTCCGTACCTTCCTCCGCAATGATCTCCTTTAACAGCTTTCCGGTCTTCTCCTGAATCATGATATCCACATCCACAAAAGAAAATCCGAGGCGTTTGGCCAGAAGCACGCCGATCGTGCTCTTGCCGGAAGCCGGCATCCCGATCAGAGTAATATTTGACTTCATGCCTTTCCCATCCTTCTTGTTTTGCTTCTTCTCACAGAATAGCCGAAGCTTCCCAGCTTTTCTCCCATCGAAAAATATTCTCCATGCGAATAGGCTGCCAGGCCGCAACGGTTCAGATGAAATTTTCCCTTTTCATCCAAATACCGCTGGTCCACAGATACCCCTAAAATCTTTGCCAAAAATAAGTCATGGCTTCCCAGGGGAATCCTCTGTGTCACACGGCATTCCAGGCATACCGGACTCTGGGCGATTCCCGGAACCGCGATGTACCTGGAAGCCAGAGGTTCCAGCTTCATCTCCTGATACTTGTCCACATCACGCCCCGATTTTACCCCGCAGTAGTCCGCGGCAAAAACCATTTTCCTGTTTACCAGATTCACCACAAACTCACCGCTCTCCCGAATCAGGCTATAGGAATAGCGTTCCTTTCGCACGGATATCGAAAGCATGGGAGGGTCCGAGCAGACGGTTCCTGCCCACGCTACTGTGATAATATTCGGCTTTTCCCCCGGCCGTTGGCAACTTACCATCACCACCGGCACGGGGTAAAGCATATTACCCGGCTTCCACATCTTCCGTCCGAAGGTTTCCCGTTCTCTTTTTTGCATCTTTCTGTCTGCCATCGCCTTATGCCTCACATGCAATCATAATTGCCGGTATCAGCTGTTTCTTTCTTGATACTACTCCCGGAAGTTCCACCGCGCCATTGTTTAAAGAGACGCCGTCCTCCATGTCCAGGTGGAACGCATTCCGAATCAGGTTTTCCGCTCCGCTTCCCTCGCAAATCAGTTCCGTGGACTCGGTAAGAATATTGGTCAGCATAAAAAATAACATGTCCACATTATGTTCTTCCTGCGCCTTTTTCAGATACGGCACCATTCTCGCTTTCAAATCCGTCAGTTCGTCTTCGTTCAGCGAACTGATCTGGGCCACCCCAAAGGAAACCTTGCCGGCGCTGAAACGTTTGAAATCCTGATAAAAGATGTCCTCATCGCTTTTGCCCTTCAGGTTGCTGCCTGCGGCAAACATATCTGCCGCATAGCGGTCAATATTAATCCCGGCCACTCCGGCCAGCGCCAGGGCCGCCAGTTCATCAATCCGTGTACAGGTGGGGGAACGGAACAAAAGCGTATCGGAAATAATGGCGCTGCACAAAAGTCCTGCCACAGTCTTATCAATCTGCACATTATTTTCGTTATACATCTGGTAGATAATCGTCGCAGTACAGCCCACCGGCTGGTTTCGGAAAAATACCGGTGATATCGTCTCCACGGTCCCCAGCTTATGATGATCAATAATCTCCAGGATTTCCGCATTCTCAATCCCATCCACTGCCTGATTCCGTTCATTATGATCCACCAGGACAATCTGTTTGCCCCGCGCTCCCAACAGATTCCGGCGGGAAATCATCCCTTTATATTTCCCGTCTTTATCCAAAATCGGAAAATCCCGATGCCGCTTGCTGGTCATTACCTCTTTGATCTCATCGATATAGTCCGCATCCTCAAAGGTAATCAGATTCTCCGTCCGCATAAAATAGCTAATCGGCATACTCTGATTAATCAGACGTGCGACTGTATACGTATCATAAGGGGTCGTCATAACCGTACAGCCTCTCTCCTGCGCCAGCTTGCGGATCGTCATAGACACCGCCGCCCCTTCACATACAATAATACAATCTGCTTCCATCTCAATGGCGCACAGCTGGGATTCATATCGGTTCCCCAGGATCACCAGATCGTGAGGCGAGATATAGTACTCCATCATATCCGGGTTCGCGGCCGCAACCAGCACCTTCCCTTCCTGAAAATACTTCGTCTCATCCCCCACGACCAGCGCGCCCTCCAGAGTCTCCAGGATATTGCTGTACTGCGTCCTGGCCTTGGACAAAATGCTGCTGTCATAAACATTCATATAGGACTTGGTGATATCTCCCACCGTAATCAGGCCCTCCAGCACTCCCCAGCCACTGACCGCCGGCAGCGTCACCACATTGGCATCCTGCATTAGATTCCAGGCTCTTTTTAAGGAAATATTTTTATCCACGCCTTTTGTCTCCCGGATGTCGATGTCTTTCACCTGGGTCTTCACATTCTCCACCAGACGCGGCGCTTCCACCCCAAAATAGTTCAATACGAACTGGGTCTCCTCATTAATATGCCCGGCCCGGCCCGGCTCATGCTCTCTGCCCGTCACCTCACTCTTGAGATTCGCATAGCAGATCGCGGAACAGATCGAATCCGTGTCCGGATTCTTGTGGCCGATCACAATCGTTTTTCTCTCCTCTGGCATGATTTCCCTCCCCTTAAGTTACAATCTATTTACATTGTGTTCATATTTTGTCCACATCTTATTTTTATACTAAATGTATAGAAATCAAGAGAAACAATCCGGTTCACTAGTCAAATTGCACATAGATTTTTCATAATTGCCCCGGTTGGACGAAAGTCCTCCGGGGTCTCCTCATTTCTATCCTTATAGCCGCCCCTAATCCAAAACCAGGCGCGCCGCGCCATAAATCCCGGCATCATTGCCCAGCTTTGCCAGTCCGACCATTCCCTTATTTTGGGAAATCGGCGAATAATAATCATAATATTTCTCAATCCGCTCAATAAGGAACTGCCCGGCCCGGGATACCCCGCCGCCGATCACGAACATCTCCGGGTCTACGGTCATCGCTACCTGCGCCAGCATCAGTCCCAGATAACGGCCTACTGTCTCCGCCACCTCCAGCGCCATGGCATCTCCCGCTTTCGCCTCATCCATGACATCCTTGGCGGTAATCGCGTCTCCATACTTGCGCATGGAAGAAGGCGCGTCCGATCCGGCCATCTTTCTTCTGGCCTCCCGCGCAATACCGGTGGCGCTGGCGATCTGTTCTACGCAGCCTACCCCGCCGCAATTGCAGTGCTCCCACTCCTCATCCCGCACATGGATATGTCCGATCTCGCCGCCCAGTCCGTGTTTACCGGCAATAATTTTCTCATCGATAATCACACCGCCGCCCACGCCGGTCCCCAGAGTTACCATAACAATATCCGTATAGCCTTTGCCTCCGCCCTGCCACATCTCACCCAATGCCGCCACGTTGGCGTCATTACCGCTCTTTACCGGCATCCCGTCCAGCATTCTGCTCAGTTCCTGCTGCGGGTTCAGGTCCCGCCATCCCAAATTCACGCAAACTTCCACATATCCGTCCGGCATTACCGGCCCCGGCACCCCCATACCGGCCCCGGCTACATCCTTTGTATCAATCTTCTTCTCAGCCAAAACTTCTTTTATGGAAGCTGCCACATCAGCAAGGATATACTTTCCTCCCTCCTCTTTCCTGGTAGGCACTTCCCATTTATCCAACAACTCGCCTTCCACCGTAAAAAGTCCCAGTTTCACCGTAGTTCCGCCGATATCAATGCCAATACATTTCTTCTCCATTTTATCCTCCTTCCCATCCGGCGCTTGATTCTCCATGATCGGATGTTGTTATTTGTAGTATAAAAGAAAGTATATTTGATTGCAAGCAGAAATCAAACTTCTTAAAGGGCAGCAAGAAGCGTCCGGCCCCCCGCAAGTCCATGCGAAGGTCCGGACGCCAACCTGTCAAAATCAATCTGTGCACAATGCCCGCGCCGCCTTTGCGACATTCTCTGCCGTAAAGCCAAAATGCGCGAATAATTCTGCTGCCGGCGCGCTGGCGCCAAATCCATCCATCGTCACCAAAGCGCCATCCAGTCCCACATACCGATGCCACCCGAAGCCGCTGAGCGCCTCCACCGCCACACGTCTGCGTACTCCGGAAGGAAGCACCGACTCCTTGTACTCCTGGCTCTGCTCCTCGAAAATTTCCATGGAAGGCATGGATACTACCCGCACCCTCCTGCCTTCTTCGGCAAGTATCTCCGCCGCCTCCGCTATCAGTGAAACCTCAGAACCGGATGCCATCAGAATCAGTTCCGGCGTTCCCTCACAATCTTTCAGCACATAAGCACCCCGCAAAGCGTCTTTGCCGGTCCCCTCTACTGCCGGAAGGTTCTGGCGGCTCAAAATCAGCGCCGTCGGCGTCTTTTCTGAGACAATTGCCGCATACCACGCCGCTGCCGTCTCCACCGCATCGCAGGGACGAATTACGTGGAAATTCGGCATGGAACGGAGCATTGCCAACTGCTCCACCGGCTCATGCGTCGGCCCGTCTTCGCCCACGCCGATACTGTCATGAGTAAATACAAACGTAAGCGGCAACTGCATCAAAGCCGACAGCCGTGCCATCGGCTTGGTATAATCACTGAACACAAAGAATGTCGCCACATAGGCTCTCACACCTCCATGCAGCATCAGGCCGTTGCCGATCGCCGTCATCGCCAACTCTCTCACTCCAAAATGCAGGTTGCGCCCGCCGCGATCTTCTGCCGAAAAATCTCCTGCATTTTTCATAGCCGTCTTATTGGACGGCGCCAAATCCGCAGAACCCCCTATCAAGTTCGGCAAGAGTTCACTCAGCCGGTTAATCAGTTTTCCTGAGATGCTTCTGGTAGCCTCCGCCTTTTCGCCTCTGCGCCACAATCCCTCATCCGCCAGCAGCGCATCTGCCGCTTTCTTTATACCTTCCCCGTGGTAATCGTTCCACAATGCCTCCAGTTCCGGATATTCCTCACAGTAGGCAGCAAACATCACCTTCCAGACCGCCTCTGACTTCGCCTTCTCCTCTGCCACCTTTCGGAAATGTCCATACACCTCTTCCGGCACATAAAACGGTTCCGAGTACTCCCAGTTCAGATTCTCACGCAACGCCGCTACGTTGTCCGCTCCCAGCGGCTCTCCGTGAGCGCTCGCCTTCCCCTGCTTCGCCGGGCAGCCGTAGCCGATCTCCGTGCGGATCGTGATAAAGGAAGGACGTTTTGTATCTGCCTTGGCTTCCTCAATGGCCCGGCCGATGGCCTTCAGGTCATTGCCATCCTCGACCAGAAGAGTCTGAAAGCCAAACGCCTCCATTCTCTTTGCCACATCTTCCGTAAACGCTATTTCCGTATCTCCCTCAATCGAAATCCGATTGGAATCATACAAAACAATCAGTTTCCCCAGACCCAGCGTCCCGGCTAAAGAAAAAGCCTCAGAAGAGATTCCCTCCATCATGCAGCCATCGCCGCCCAGAACATAAGTATAATGATCCACCACCTGGTAATTCTCCCTGTTAAATACACAAGCCAGGTGCGCCTCCGCAATCGCCATCCCCACTGCCATGCCCATACCGGCTCCCAGGGGCCCTGTCGTTGCCTCCACACCGATGGTATGCCGATACTCCGGATGCCCCGGTGTTTTGGCTCCCATCTGGCGGAACTGCATCACATCTTCCTTGGAAAGCCCGCCATATCCAAACAGGTGAAGCAGGGAATACAACAGCATGGAACCATGTCCGCCGGACAGGATAAAACGATCTCTGTTCTCCCACTTTGGGTCCGACGGGTTGTGATTCATATGATTCATCCACAACTCATAAGCCATCGGGGCACAACCCAACGGCAGGCCCGGATGGCCGGAATTCGCTTTCTGGATCGCATCCGCCGACAAAATACGGATCGCATTGACTGACATCGTGTCTAACTGGCTCATTGGTATCCTCCTCATGTTCTATATGTAAATCAGCCTCCTGTTACCTCAGTTTAATCTCCCGCATCTCCTGCGGCCCCATCACCAGCAATGTGTTGGGCAGCCGGCCTCTGCGGATCTTCGTAACTGCAAAATCAAAGGTAGCGTCCAGTTTCTCCACCCCTGCCATATTAAATATCTTGCAAGAGTTATCATTATACAAAAATATCAACTCTCCGTCAATATCCGCGTGGATATAATCATACGTAAATTCCTTACTCAGCACATGGCTCCCGTCCGCCCGGAATACCTCCAGACGTTTTTCCTCCGCTCCGGTGGTATTCCACACAATCGCCGCCACATATTCATCCGAATAAAAGACCCCTGCTATGATCTCCCCCGACAGGACCCCCTCCTCTAGCAACTTCGGATTTGCCAGGTTTTTAGAGGAAAAAAACACTGGCCCGCGACTGCCAAATGCACAGGAATAAGGTTCCCTCAGGTACGCCACCCGCGGTACAATCGCATCTGCAAACTGCTCGTCAAAGCCGCCCACCACACGGGTCGGCACATTCTTTCCAATCTCTGAAAAATCATAAAACAGCACTCTCGTCCGGGCTTCTCCGCTTTCCAGATAAACATAAGAACACATCATCTGCGTGCCATCCTTTGACAGGCACAAATCCAGAGGATATCCGTTTCCTGACATATTGCTCCTCACATTTACCTTCAATTCCCCGCCATCTTTGCGGAAAAAATAAATATAGCTGGAGGTGGAATCCTCCACGACTGCCGCCACCATCCCCAGGCCAGATACCGCGATTCTTGTGATGGGCAGGATTGTGGTGGCCTGTCCCACCTTGCCCTCCGTATTGCAGACAATGATCGTATTCCCCTGCTGATCCGCAATCACAACAAAATCGCCGTTGACTGCCACAATCGGCGCCTTCATCTCATAGCTTTCCGTCCAGACATTATCTCCCCGGTCATTGATATAAGAAGCCCCATCCCGGGTATATTTGATCACATTGCTCCCAAAAGTCTCATATCCCACCAGGCTGCCCTGATTCAAGGAAACCTGCCGGATGGTTTCATAACTGGTATAGCGGAAAATCTGCTGATAATAGAACCAGCTTCCGGCGCCGGCAAAGACTGCCGCCAATATCAGCATGAACAGAACCATGTGACGACGGCGCTTTTTCTGCCGTCCTACACGCATCTCCTCCTCTTCCATCAGCCTTCTGTTAGGAGGATAATCCTGATCAGGAGTGATCATCTGACTGCGGAACTGCTGCTTTCTGTGCTCTCTGCTCATGGAATTCATGTCACTCATGGCCTTATCTCCTGCATGTAAATATTGCTTCTTAGTATACATCATTTTCTCCGCAGGGTCAAAGGATTTTGAAAATGTCGGCTTTTATGAAACCGGCGGCAGATACAATTCCTGGCCAACGGAAAGATGGTTCTCATCACTCAGCTGATTCCACTGGCAAATCTTGGGTAAGTAGTTGACACTATGATAATATTTCAGACAAATCCCATAAAGAGTCTCGCCATCCTGAACAATATGAACAACCGCATCCGCCGGCACCTGAACCGGTTCTGCCTGCTGCTCTTCTGATGAGGCATCCGCTACCTGACCTTCTGCATTCACATCCTCTCCCTCCTGCACGGATTCGGACGATCCCGGAATGCCGGACGATTCCTGCCCGCTATTTGCCTCTGACTGCGAACCCGGCTGCCCGGCTCCTGCCCCTGATTGCGAACCCGGCTGCCCGGCTCCTGCCCCTGACTGCGAACCCGGCTGCCCGCCTCCTGCCTCTGACTGCGAATCCGGCTGCCCGGCTCCTGCCCCTGACTGCGAATCCGGCTGCCCTTGCCCGCCTCCCTCCGGCTGCAAGTCCGACCGCCCTTGTTCACCGCCCGCCTCCAGCTGTGCATCCGCTCCCCCAGCATGTCCTGTCCCCCCGTTACCTCCTGTTTCCTGACCAGGCTTTGATCCCCCCGGCATGCTTTCCGGTTCAATCACAAGTCCGCCCTTCGTCGGATAGATCTCTCCCGCAACCTCCTCAAACAATAGTTCTTCCTCTGTCCCTGCCTGTTTTTCGCCGCCGACAAAATCTGACCAGCGTTGTTCCATTCCTTCCGGCAAGGCAGAGGCAATCACCGACTCCATCTCTCTCATGCGATGATAATTGTTAAACATCGTCACCCCGCAAGCCAAGACCAGCACAGACAATACGCCACAGGCCGTCTGCAGGCCGTTCAGGGTACTACGGCGGCGAAGCACCTCCTCCTTATTATCCTCCATCTTCTGCCGAAAATCACGAATTACCGTATCTCTGTTTCCGGCTTCCACCCGCCGCACATCTCTGCGGGAAACCATATAATCCTGCATCATCTGGTTCCGTTCATAGTAGATGCAGTATCCCCGCAAACGATAAAACCCGTCCTCGGATGCCATATATACGGCTTCCTCTCCCTCCAGGCCGCAGCTTAAATACATCAGCTGATTTTTCTCCGTAAAGTATCGGCTATGCTGTTTCCAATAGTTCAGCGGACTTAACGGGCGGTCCGGCGCGCTGCACAAAAACCACCCCAGCACAGTCCTTTTCGGAAACTGCCGGTCCACGGCATGGTAGGCCTGCTCCCAGGCCGTCTCCGTAAACTCCACATTTTCCCCGCTTGAAACCACACCCTCCATTTCCAGGGCACCATCGGCAAAAAGATAGGGCACCCCTTCCTGGCTTCGCATTTCTCCCAACAAAAGACCGACCCGCAAATCTTGTCCACCGGCCGGATATAAACGCTTCAGATATGTATTGACATAATCCTCCACATATAATTTTACATTTAAATCCCGTTCTCCAATCTGACGGATGTTTTTCGGCAGCTTTGGATACGGAGCATAAAATTCTCCCATATGTCTCACCCCTCTGTTATGATTTCGTTTTCGATATACGGATAATATCATAACATAGCAGGGATGCTGATTTTGTCAAACCAAAGCTGCTCTTTCCAAAAACTGTTCGACAAGAAATACACTTTCACAAATGTAATCCGCCATTTTCATCACCATCGCCAGACGTACGCTCTGCAGCATCAGCGGGTCATAGCTTCCATACCCGCCTACAATCCCCGTGATGAAAATATCTCCCACCGCCTGCAGGTCCTTGCACACTCCCAGGCCTGGACGCAAGGCCCCTTTCCCCAGGGTAATGCAGCCCACATGGTCATGGCTGCCCACCGACGCATCTACCGCCACAATCACATGATTGGGATATTTCATACGGATTCGGATCAGCGACTGCTCCAGATTCATGGCATGAACCGGCCGTTCCAATGTTCCCATGATCTGAATCCGACGCACCCGCTGTTCCTTTAATTTATAGCCAATCAGCGGTCCCAGGCTGTCTCCTGTAGAACGGTCTGTGCCGATGCATAGAACCAGCACGCCTCGTTTCCCCTCCTGCCTTGCAATCTCTCCAATCATCTCATGGAGCATCCGGGCAAACTCCTCCGTTTCAAAGTTCCTGTCGGAATCAAAATAATAAATTTTCTTGTCTGTCCTCCATTTTCTGTGCCAACCCGTCTTCATGCTGCCCTGCCTGTACTCATTTTGTTACTCTTATTATAAGCGGCAGACACGGATTTTATACTTTCAACTAAAGGATTTCCCAAGGATGGTTCCATCCGGCATTCATCTCCGCTGCCGCTGGCTCTGATACGCAGCAATCGCCTCACTCACATTAGAAGCCCTGCCTTCCTGCACAATGGATGTCAGTTCCACAATCCGCTGCGAGTCCATAAATTCTTTTCCCAGATAGGTGCCGTAACGTTCCGTCACGGATAACCGCCTGTCCTTCACCTGCTGCATCACGATGCGCAGTTCTTCTGCCGCTGTCCGGTACTCTGCCTCCAGCTGCTCCAGTTTCGCTTTATGATTATGTTCAATCTCATCTGAAAGAATATTTTTGGTCACAGTCTCAAAAGCATTGATTGCATCCTTCTGCTTTCCTTCCACATCGCTCAGCTCCTGCTGAAGCCGTGCTATCTCATCGTCAAACCGCTCCAGGTTATACAACGACTCATTTCGGTCTTTGCGGATACCGGACGTGATTTTTTTGATTTTTTTCTTATTGGATAAAATCTGGTCCTGGATCTTGCGCCCCTCCCGCAATGTCTCCAGATACAGAAGTTTTGTCCTGTTTCCCACCACAATGTAGCCTCCGCCGACCAGAATAATATCTACAAGATAAATTCCCACCAGATACCACAGCTTTCTCTCCGGTATCAGAAAATAAACCCCGCATGGCAATGCCAGAAAAAGAACCAGCACATAAAGGAAAAGCAGAAGATATTCCTTCACATGATTCGGGAAATACACACTATAATAAAAAGCGTTCCGGCAATAGCCTGGCACACGTTCCTTCCTTATCATAGTTCTCAGCTGCAGTTTCAGGTCCCGGATCTGCTCCCGAAACACTGCCGTCTCTTCCTGTATCCGCTCTTTTACCCCTTCGTTTTTGGCCCGTTCACGTTTGCTGCGAACCTTCTTCAGCTGATCCTGGACTCTGGCCATCTCCTTTTCATAGGTAGCGCTGATTTCTTCCCGCCGCTGCCTTACCGTCTGTTGAATGGTGTCTGTCACCAGCTTTCTTTCCGCTCCCAGATTCCGCTCCAGCCGCTCCTCTTCTTGAACAAGCTGCCGCTCCTGCTCTTCCAGCAATGACAACTCATCCAGTGCGTCCCGTGCCTCATTCAGAAATATCAGGCATTCCCCCATGGTCTGCACCATATATCCGCTCCTCCTTTGCAAGTTCACTTTTATTTAGTTTACTATAGAATACACGCCCCCGCAAGACTTTGCCAAAAAGAATCCCTTTACACCTTATCCAAAATCGTTTATACTTTTTAATATTCTTTTACAAATGGAGGCACATTTATGTTTCGCATGTGGGGTAAAATCTGGAAAAGCAATCGAATGATTCAGGACAACGTTATCTGCATCACGGATTACAGCCTCTCCCGTACATCCATGGTATTCCAGGCTCTGGATGATATCTGCGTTCAATTTGATTTGAGCAAGCCGATCTGGCTGGACGCCAATATATCCGAATTCCAGCGGATCGGCAAGACCCGTTTCAGCCAGGATAACTTCATTGAACCAATTTCGTTTGACTTTTTAGAAATTCAAATCATAGAAGAATAAACAGAGAGCAGATATCCCCTTTTGGCGATACCTGCTCTCTGGCTTGTGGCCTTTGAAAAGGCGGATGCTTCCCCCGTACCTTAAAGCGATCTGTCATGCCAGATATTCCTTGAGAATATCCCCTAACAGCTGGACCTCATCCGGCCCCAATTCTTTTAACCAGTTCTCCTCCCCGTCCTTGCCCCTTTCCCGGCTGGCTGCAATCTGCTCCAGGCTTCGCTTCAAATAATCCACATCCCGAATTCCGCCGCGTTGCTCCTCCTTGGCCTCCGCCACGGTTGCCGCTGCTTCCCGCCTGCCGTTCCTGCCATTCTTCTTTCCGCTTCCCTGGGCAACCGTCCGGATATTACCGCCTTCCAGTGGCTCCTCCGCTCCTGCCCGTTCGCTGTGTTCCTGCCCGGCCCGGTCTGCCTGCCGAATCCGTTCTTTGTTCTTTCCACTGACTTGCACCACATTATCCGGAAAATCAGCAGGTCCTTCGGCCGGCTGCCCCGTGCGTTCCGTTATCCGTGCAATATTCCTGACTTTATTTCGATATGGCTCTTTATTTTCATTCCGGCTTCCCTCTTCCACCATATTCCTCTCCAGGCGGGGGCAAAGCACATTTTCCAGATAATCCTGTAAAGATGCCTCCAACTGTTCCCTCTTTCCTCCTGTCATACCGTTATCAAACAGCATGGTCAGCATCGCCATCAGTACGGAGCCGCCCCCATACATGACTACGTAGACCGTGTCCAACCGGTACCAATAAGAGAAAAAGGCTCCCGTCCCTCCAAGCAGCAGGCATAGCCAGGTCAACTGCATCGATACGTTTGCCCAGCCGGCCAGTGTCAGGCCCCGGAAACGCAGTTCGCACAGCTGATGGTCCAGCCAGGCCCCGCTGTCCCGTAATCCCTGATTCACCAGATAGGTATTCTCCGTTCTCTGTTTCAACTCTTTCAGGCTCTTATTCTTGGTGGTTGCCATGTTTCCGCTTTCTTTGATCAGTCTTTTGTATAGGTTTTTTGTCATCACTCTGGTAAAAATCCCTAAAAGGCAGATGCCTGCCAGCACATACAGTGCTTGTCCCGTTTCTAAAAATTGCAACATAAATACAGTTCCCCTTTCTTTCCTGAATTTTTCAGACAGCTATCATTATAGCCGTCCGGATTCATTTTGGAAAGTTGAGGGAGCCTAGAATCGTTCGTCAAAGTTCGCCTCGATTCGATTCTGATGTTCCGGCTCGATTCTTAACTGTCTGTTGCCGCCGCTTTTGGCTCAGAATGACCGAATCAATGCTCTCGTCAAATTTGTGCTATGGACAATCGCCATCTTTTCAAACTCTTCATAATCCATCTGGGCGCTGTCGTCTGCTTTATCCGATATCGCACGCACAATCAAAAACGGCACCTTATTGAGATAGGCGGCCTGGGCAATCGCCGCTCCCTCCATCTCCGTACAAACCCCTTCAAAGTGCTTTACCAGCCATGCCTTCTTCTCCTTAGAAGATACAAACTGATCCCCGGTCAGCACCCTTCCCTCATGAACCCCGATATCCGGGTTCACTTCGCGGCAACAGTCCAAAGCCTTCTTGCGCAGATTGAGATCCGCAGTAAAAGCAATCGTCTCCATCTGAGGAATCTGCCCGAGAGGATAGGCAAATTGTGTAGCATCCACATCATGCTGTATTGCATCCGTAGCCAATACCAGATCTCCGATATTAATCTCCGCCTTCAATGAACCGGCAATCCCTGTATTTACAATCCCATCCACTCCAAACCGATCCACCAGAATCTGTACACATACCGCCCCATTGACTTTGCCAACGCCGGAACGGACGACTACCGTATCTTTCCCGCCGATCCTGCCTCGGTAAAAATCCATCCCTGCCACAGAAACGATCTCGGGCTGTTCCATCTCCCGCTTCAGCTGTTCTACTTCCTCCGCCATCGCACCAATGATTCCCAGCATTATCAAACCTCCGTTTTCTTAATCCTATGTTGATACCCTCAGTGAACAAAATGACACTCGGTTCACTGAGGGTAAGTATACCACAAATAATACTCTTGACAATCCCTTTCTACCGCAGATATAATTGAGAAAAATAATTATTATTTAATGTTTATAACGGAGGATGAAAAATTATGGTTTATAAAACACGCGGCGTCTGTTCCCAGGAAATCCATTTTGATGTAAAAGACCACAAGCTTACCAATGTCCAGTACATCGGCGGCTGTTCCGGCAACACTCAGGGGATCGCCAAACTGGTAGAAGGCATGGATATCAGTGATGTTATACAGCGGCTGGAAGGAACCCGTTGCGGATTTAAACCCACTTCCTGCCCCGATCAGCTTGCCCGGGCGCTGAAAGAATATGAACAGTCGAACTCCGCTGACCGCTAAACGGTCAGCATTTCTTTACTGACTGTTCAGATATTCCATGATCCCCATATGGATGGTCCACGCCATTCTGTTCTGATAATCTTCCGTATTCAGCGCCGCCGCCTCTTTCCAATTAGAAAGGAAACCGCATTCCACAATCACAATCGGCTGCCTGACATGCAATAAAAGATAATAATTTCCATTTGGTTTTGCCAAACGCTTATTTTTTTCCCCCAGCACAAAATCAAATCGCTTTTGGAGAATCTCCGCCAACTTTTTCCCCTTTTCTGAGTCTTTGTAATAAAATACCTGGCCGCCGGAAACATTTTCTTCATGATAACTGTTCTGATGAATGCTCACCACCAGTTCCGGCTTCGTTTCGTTGATCAGATCACAGCGGTTTTTCATATCTGCAATTTTTTTGTGGCTGTCTTTTTCCCCATAAAGGCCTTTGTCCTCCTCCCGGGTCATCACCACCTCCACATCGGACGCCTCCAGATATGCTTTCAACTTCTTAGCAATTTCCAGATTAATGTCTTTTTCCAGGCTTCCATCCACTCCCACCTTACCAGGATCATTCCCTCCATGTCCGGGCGGCGGGGACAGACCAAAAACACCGGTTTACTTTTATTCTTTTTCTATTAACTCCCGTTCCTTCAAAAAATCCTCTGGTGTAACTGCAGGAATGAAAGATCAACCAAGACTTTCATACTTTTCCCCCAATGCCTGGGCAAGTTCCTCTTTACCGTCTGTTTCCTCCGCCCCCTCTTTTCTATATTTTTGCAGATCCTGGTAAGCAAGCTGTGAAACCGTCTTATTGTCCTCCTGATTTATGCACAGCCCTTCCAGTCCCTCTAAAATATTAACTACAAATATTACTTTATCATCAGGAAGCCTCCGAATAATATTCACGGCACGTTCTTTTATTTGGGTCATTTCTAATAACTCTCCTTTCCAAATGATATCCCTAATCAATATAGGCTGCCTTCTTGACATCCAGAGCCATACAGGACTCTCAATCCCTCGTTTTTTAGTTCTGATAAATATACGTCTGAATATAAGCGGTTATTATACTCCCTGCCCCTGGTATAGCAGCGGACATAGATCCACTCGTCACACCCGTCATCAATCAGCTCTTCTTTATCTAAAACCAGGCGGTCACATAACCACACATTATACTCAAAGCCCAAGCCAACCCCTTACTGTTTCTGCAGCATAACCGACCGCCTGCGCTATCTTCTCTATATCAAGTCCCATTTCATACAATTTCCCAGCCGCCTCCTTAGCCTTCTTCAATTCTCCGTCCTGTTCACCGATTTTCCGCTCTTCCATTCGTATTTCCCGTATTGCCTGGCACACATCAATCACCTCTTCACTTCCATCATATTTTATTCCCGAATTCGTGATTGCCTCAATCACATCCGCTGCCCTGCGCTCCACTTCCCGGAAACGCTTTTCATTAGCCGCCAATACCCTGCTTAAATTTTCCTTGTCCTTCGAGTACTTGATGAACAGCATAACTTCCCGCAGGCTGGACTGGAACTTCATGATCTCCTCGTCCGGCATCTGTGCTGGGGCAATCAGTCGCACATGGTAATTGTCCATGCAGGCAAGCACATCCGGATCTGACACATCCATCATGTCAAACAGGCTTAACGGGCCATCCCACTCTTCCGAGCTAAAGAAAATTGTCACCGTGATGGATGGCACCAGTCTGTCCTCCCGCCAGAAACCGCCTAAGAATTCACCCGTGCTTGGGGTTTTCCTGTCTTCTCCAGCAGACGTTTCTCCCTGTTCCTTTTTTCGTTTGAGTTCCTTCCGATGTGACTTTGCCGCCTCCTCCACCTGACCTGCATATTCCAGCGCATCATACAAGTTATTTTTCACAGCCATAGCATAATGGATCTCCGCCTGATTCTCCGCGCCGTATAGGACATACTCCATCTTCCCGTCTGTCATTGCGGCGTACAGCTTCTGCACATCACGGAATTTCTGGACAGGAACTACTGCACCATCTGCACCGTATGGCAACGCAATCTTAGTGGAATCACGCTCTGTAAGCTGCTTCGGCAGGATCACCTGCCGCCCGCCATAAATATAGTAATTGAAAATGTCGGCAAACACGCCCACATCTTTTACATAATCCTTTGTAATCGTATCTGCTTTCAACAGTATCCACTGCCTTTCTGTATAAATCTATATGGCAGGTATTCCGTCAAACCTCCACCTCTGCCACGATTCTATTATACTAAAGGAACCGCTTTTTTCAAGCGTATCATTTAGAATTTTACCGACATGTTTAAACAAACTTGGCAAACAACCCGTCAAACTCCCCGCTGAACTTATAAACAATCTCAATACGCTTATCCTCATATACATAAATCTTATCTACAAACTCCACCACGGTAGCACGGTCAAGTTCGGTGATCTCCCCATTCTCTAAAAGCCGCTGTATCCATGGGTTAGCAAGTACATCACTGACATTAGAAATGTTCCTCTGCAGCAGATCAACTTCACGTTCCAAGCTGCTGATATCTGCCTGCATTGTGGTCTTATCACTCTCATATTCCTCTTTACTGATTGTCCCATCATACAGCAAAACTCTTGCACGATTCAAACGTTCTTTATACTGAAGGATTCTCTTTTCTTTATTCTCAATTTCCTGCAAAACCAAAGGAAGTCGTTGATTAGGTGCTTTTTGGTATTTCTTTGCCAACTCCTGCAAATTTTCCACCTGACGGATGATTTGATTCATATCGTTGATCACAATCTTCCTAAGCAGTTTATCGGACACATAATGGCTTGTACACTTGGGGGCATTCTCCCCAAGAAGTTTCTTATGCTGACTGTAATCACGGTAAGTGGCGCAGTTATAATATAAGTATTTCGCCGTTTCACCGGTTTTAAGCTGTGTGTAAGAGTCCCACCTCTTCCGCATGGCATGGCGGCAGTCTCCGCACTTCAAAATCCCCTTAAAAATAGTCACCTCATCCTCTTTTGTTCTATCCCGCTTAATCGTTTTCATCATGGATTGGGCGATCTTCCATCGTTCCCTGGAAATTATCGCTTCATGTGTACCTTCACAGCGAATCCACTGATCCTTGGCAACTTGTGTCGGCTTATCATCGGTTAATTTTTTCTGCACCTGCTTATGCTGTACCAGTGTTCCCGTGTAAGTTTCATCCATCAGAATCTTTTTCACTCCGTCGCCGCGCCAATGGACTTCCTCATCAGAAATTTTTTTACTGCACCTGAAATTCGACCCATGAAGCCGCTTATAGGTTGACGGATTCACGATCCCATCTCTGGTCAGTTTTGCCGCGATTTCCTTTGGAGAAATACCTTTAAGATATTCCTCATAAATCCGCTCTACCACAACGGCAGCCGTTGGGTCAACTATAAGATGGTGTTTATTTTCAGGGTCTTTCTGGTAACCATAGGGGGCGAACGCTCCCACGAACAACCCCTTCTTCTGCATGGAATGCATTCCGATACTAACATTCCGATGCTGCTGCTCGGAGTACTCCCGGTTAATCAGCAGACGGAACCTGTCCGCGATATCCGGCTCCTTGTACAAGCTGTCATAATTATCGCCAATGGCAATCAGCCGGACTTCCCTGCCGTTTTTCTCAAACTCCTTTTCCAGATATTTTTGCATCTCCGTATCGTACCGGCCCAGCCGGGATAGATTTTTTACCAAAATGCAGTCAATCAGATTCCTTTTTATATCACCCATCATTTCCTGAAACCCGCTCCGGTCAAAATTCATCCCTGTGCGGTCGTCGTCACAGTAAACCTTATATTCCGCAAGTCCAGGCTCTTCTTCTGTCTGTCCATTGAGAATCTCTACAAAAGCCCTGCAATAATCCGTCTGATTCTGGATACTCTGGCTTAAATCCGTTTTCTTTTTCTTATCTCGGTCCTCATCTGACAACCTGACATAAATGCCCACACTCCATTTATCACTATATTGGGAATTATGTAGATGAAATCTGGCTTTTTTCTTTTCCAACTGCTTCCTCCCTGACAGCGTTGTATATCGGATTCATTCGGTCCGCCTGCTCACTAACAGCACTATGAATCTGAATCAACCGTTCAACTACTTCCATGCAGGAAAACTTTGATTGATAGCTGCGGATAACCACCCGCCTCTCTGTTCCTGATTTTCCAACTTTAACCTGGTTTTTCATATTGATCCATTTGCTGAATTTTCTAACAACGTATTCCGGAGATTTAAGAAATATGAATTTAATCCTGACCAGGGTTTCGCCTGCGGCGGATCGTTTCAGCGGTGTCATTCCGTTCCGTCGTGCGCCTTTGTCAGCCGGGCCTTTTGTTCCGCAGGGAGTCGAAAGGATTTTCCTATTAAAAAAGCCACTGGCGCTTCGCTGCCAATGGCTTATCATTTAAAACTGTGTTACTGAACCCAAACCCCATCTGCGTCTACCGAATAACCATCTGGCGTTGTGGTATTGGTGAGCATATACCCGTCAGTTCCCATATAGTACCATAAACCACTGCCAGGCGACAGATACCATTGGTTAGTCAGATAAGAACCGTCCGGATTCTCAATCCACCAGCCGATGCCGTCCTGTTTCCAGGTAGGCGCGGATGCGCTGGCCGCGGGAGCGCTGGCACTGCCTCCAAGTTTTGCAATCGCGGCATCCATTTTAGCCGGGTCAACCCCCCTATCAATACACCAATCGCGGCTGGCGCCAACAAAAACCACACCATATGCAGCTATCATTGGGCTATTTGAATCGTTTAACGGTATCCCATATGCCTCCAGCATCTTATCAAACGACACTGCGGAAACTCCGTATGACATCTCAAAATCACTATGTATATACGTTAGTTCCGCAATCAAACCCGCCTCATCGCCTGTCAAATCAGGAAACATGTTACGAATCTCCTCATAAATATCACTGTAGGTTGTCAGCGCGTTCGCCACTGGCGGAGCTGCGCTCACCGTCATCACTGGAACGATCATCAACGCCGCTGCTAAAGCAGTAATCTTTTTAAATATTTTTTTCATTTTTCCCTCTTTCTGCAGATATTTTTCATTTACTCGGCACTTATGTACAAATATAATGGAAATCTCTGCCATTATTTAGTCGAATTATAACACATCCCAGTATTTTTATCAAGTTAAATCGTCTGTACTCCTGTTATTTCTGTCTGTTTAACCCCCCTCCATGACCACTGTCAATCACAACTACTGGTTTCTTCTTTCCCGCTACCACATTCTGTCCGGACACCATCATCCCAGCATGGCGGGACACCAAAAAGACAAACACCAGCAGCAAGGCTCCCATCCACAATTCCGGCTTTCGACCCTTCACTTTTTCCCCACCCATCGATCGGATTCCATTTCAATATATCAGTCAAGGTTTGAAAAAAGAACCAGGAAATAGCAGATTATAACTCTCAGTCCTCCGTCACCTGATTGTAGTCCCGTTTGGCGTCACTGATAATATACTGCACATAATCCGTAAGCACAGTGAACGAGCCATCCCCCAGCCACAGCTGATAGTCCGGATTCTGAAGGGTCTTTTCCCGAATCTGATACGCCGTCCCCTGATAATAATGGTAATTCAGTTCGGAATACAGTTCGGACATTCGATCCAATTGCTCCCTTGTCAGTCCTGAGATCGTCTGCAAGCTATCATAAGACTGATTGTAAAACACCCGCCGCAAAAAAGGCTCCTTGAATTTGTCAAACTCCAACAGTTCTTTCTCTGTCCGGTTATGACGTTTCGCCCAGTCCTCCACATCCACGGACTGTGTCCAGTAAGAAAAGCTTCCGTCATCCCGATAGACCAGATTCCCATACTGGCAGGCCGGGGTAGACAGCGAACTGGTTACCATCTCCCATATGCCTCGCTCCTCGTCGGAACGTTTCGTATGCTGCACATGCAAATGGCCGCTCAGAAAAAGCGGTACTCCCCAATCCTCAAGAATCGTTACCAGCTGCTCTCCGTGTTCAATGGTGCAATCCTGAACATAAATCTCACTTTCATCCAGGAGATTATGGTGCGCCACCGGAATCACATTCATGCCATTGTCCCAGGCGCTCTCCAGTTCCATCTCAATCCACTCATAAGTCTCTGTCAGAATTGCGCCGCCGACTAATGCCTTCTGCTTGTACTGACAAGTATCCAGCATCAGCAGCCGGTTGTACTCGTCTACCTCATAGACATAGCTAAGTGTCGTTTCATCCTCGCTGAGCGCCTCATCATAACCAAAATCCCTATAGATTTCCCGGAACTCTTCCGGCGTGGTAAACTCCGCAGGGAAACGGTCTTCCCCCTGGTATTGCGCCGCATGACGGTTGTTGATATCATGATTCCCTGGAATCACCAGTACCGGGATTCCGGCATCTTCCACCTGGTATAATTTTTCTGCCAGTTCCTCATGGCTCTTCTTTTCCCCATCCAGGGTCAAATCCCCGCTCAAAATCAGCATATCCGGCTTTTCCCGGATCACCTCTTCCAGAAAAGCGTCCGTAATCTGTTCCACATAGGTCACCACCTTGCCGTCGCCATGTTCCACCATATATTGAAACCGGCTTCCTCCGTCCGTCAGATCTCTGGATAAATAATGGATATCTGTGCCAATAATGGCCTTTTTTTCCCAAGCATGCTCTGATATTGGCGGTTCTGCCTCTTTCTCAGGGAACGGTTCGACGGACTCCGGCTCCTCTGATGTCCCTGCCACTTCCCCGGATTCGCTTTCCTCCCATTCTGCTATCGCACTCTCCGTCTCCGGTTCCTGCTCTTTTGTCTCTGTCGGAATGCCGGTCTCCCTGGAACAGGAACACAATGCCAATACCAGCAATATGACGGCCAGAGCGCTTCCTGATATTTTCTTCTTCCTCTTCATCCTTTTGTTTTACCTCTGCCATCTCTGTCTGTCGTAGTTCGATTTCCTGAAAATCACTTCGGTTTTACGATTTTCCATAACTCCGGCGTCTCAAATCCCAGCTTCCAGCATGCCACTCCCGCCAGATCATTTTCCCAGATCAAATCTGTTTTTCTACTGACAGACTGTTCTTCCTCCATCCACAGACGATAAGTCACGTTTTCTGCCTGCAGCTCTCCATAATATTGTCCCAGCTCTTCCTTCCAATCCAGTGCCACCCCGTTTTCCTGCACCCAGTTTTTGGCGGCGGCAATTCCCATGGAGGTCGCTGTTGTTTCCCCTCCCTCCTCTTTCCACAGACGTGTATAAAAAGGGATCCCCGTAATAAATTTCTCTTTGGGAACTATCTCTAACGTGTCCTCTATGCCTTTTTTTACATATCCCAAAGAAGCTACCGATCCCGCCTCGCCACCTGCGTAATGTTCGTCATATGCCATGATAATCACATAATCCGCCACACGGCCCTGTTCCGCCCGATTATAAAAAGAGGAATAGGCGGCCGGAACCGTATTATCCACGGAAAGTATCACGCCTTCCTTCCGGCAGCTTACCGAAAGTTCCCGGATAAACTGAACATAATGAGGTCCCGCCTCCTCTTTGATGGTCTCAATATCCAGATTGATCCCATCAAGGCCATAAGCTTCGACGTCATTCATCAAAGATTCTATCAGCTTTTTGCGCACACTGGTTTTTGCAAACAAAATTTCTGACTGAACATTTTCTCCTTTATTAAAGTTATCCAGCACTGCCCATACCTGAAGTCCCATCCCATGTGCCTTATCCACATATCCGTGATCTGCCAGGCTTTCGTAATTTCCGTCATTATCTGTCAGCATAAACCAGGTAGGCGCAATTACATTCACTCCCTCCGCCGCAGACATCAGAGACTCCATCGCGTCGTTCGCCTGCTGCGAAAACACCTGATGCCACACCAGGCACACGGGTTCTCCCAGCGATATATTGCTATAGTCCGGAGCCTGAAAACTGCTCACAAAATGATGATCCGGCTCTTTTTTCAAAAGGCGGTTCTGAATGTAACCCAAATATCCGGAACCCGTGCGTACTTTGGTCCAGTTCTCCATCGTTTCCACAATCTGCATGGCTTCGTTTTCTGCAACTTCTGCCAAAATCGGACTCTTAACGCCGCCTTTTACACGAATCTTTCCCGTTTTTTGGGATACTGCCATAGGAACCGAATCCCATGCAGTGTCAATAAACACTCTTTTTGCCTGTCCCTCGGCAAAAAATTCCATCCGAACATCCGTATAATTGAGAATCAGTCCTGCCAGAAGCCAGATCTTTCCTTCCTGCTCCACAACCAAAGGCTTCCCATTGCTTCCGGTCGTGGCAGTATCCGCATAGATAATCTCCTCCGGCAGCGTATAAATCAGCAGTTTCTCCGTGTCGTCCCAGTAGAATTTCTCGTTCAGCGTCTGGCTGATCCAGTCCAGCGGGAGATACACCTCCCCGTCTATATAACGGCCTTTGCTGTCGCTGATTAATTCATTATTCAGAAGAATCGCTACGCGGTCTCCGACCACGCCAAACCACTCGTTCGGATCTGCCTGTTCATTGGTTGGTACATAATTTTTATAGAAGAAAAATCCAGCACCTGCAGTTCCCAAAAGCAAAAGCGTGCATAGAAATGTCAAAATCGATACCAAAAAACGTTTCATAGGTTTGGACCTCCTGTTTGTTTCATCCGGCAAATGCGCCACTGGCACGTATCCCTGGATATCTTGTAATAGAAAAGCGAAAACGAGGGACTGTGCAGTACCGCCCGATTCCGCTTCGCTTTCCTATTATACCACACCTCCTTTGATTCGTGGGAATTTCTTTTTGTCCGGGTCTTTCTTTTTACATTTTTCTTCCCAGGCTGAATTGGAACTCTCTTTGAAAAATAGTCTTATCGATTATATACCCGGTCAAAACGAATTTCTTTTAATATCCCCACATAATGCTGCTCCGGGCGATTCACGTCCTCCTTTTCTGACGCAAGATATTCTTTTGTCCCTTCACATATCAATGTTGCTTCCAGGACATTCGGTTTCTGGCTTTCGTTATGTTCCTCTACAATATAGTCGCCCATATAAAAGCTTCCGTCCGCCTGTATCTCCAATATCCGCATCCAGTCAGCAGGTTCTGCTTCTTCTCCATCCACCCGAATCACTACCCCTCTGTCCCGATACCTCTGTAAACCTTCCAAAAACACCTTACGATTTTTGCCATATAATTTGTACCTCTTTTTCAAATACTCCTCCCTCCGGATTCACTCAAACGGCGGTTTTTTATCATTTTGTACTCTTCCACAAGGCATAAGCCGTGACACATATCCCTGCACAGCGCCGTCAGATCAATCTCCTAAAAGTTCTTTCAAAAAAACCATGTCAGCATGAGTAATCGCAAAGGCATCCTTTGTATAGGGAATTCTCCGGACAGAAATCCGATATTTTTTCTCTATTTCCTTTCTGGTCTCTTCACTGCCAAATGCAGCGGCATATTTCCAGCTTTTATCTCGTTTCTCGTCCTTTCTCATAATCTCCAGAAACGCCTCTGCCTGCCACTCACTCAATGAGCCAACAATTACTTTCAAGTCGCACCGGGCACAATCCGCAAATCCTTGTCCGGTAATCTCTCCATAGTCCACAATGATGTATCGGTAACTCTCATTCAAGCAGTCCGCCAGTTCTTTGGCTCCTGCCTGTGCATAATAATCAACCTCCAGTATTCTGTAAGGCATCGTCTTTTTGAAGCTGCCGCAGAACCCGGCCATATGCACGAAATCCTCATGATTATTCCATTCCAGTACAGCTGTCCGCTCTCGGCGTACACCGGTAAGATAATTTGCCAGCCAGACAGCCAAATGGGTTGTGCCGGTTCCTCTGCATGCTCCTATGATCCCCAGAATCCGCCAGTTTTTCTCTAATCCTTTCCGGCAAAAAATCCTTCTGTTCTTCCTGAAAATATTCGTAATATCCCTCCTGTCCGTCTGCCGGTCAATGAGGAAAGCACCTCGTCATAAACCCGTTTCGCTGCCTTTGTATGTACAAATGGATTGGGACTATCTGGCATCAGAAAACACTCTGTCTCCCTTGCCGGACCAGGCAGCCTGACTGTAAGGCGCCCACAGAATTGATTGTAGATAACTGCCATTCCCGGAGGATTCCCCAGAAACTGAACAGCATCCCTGGCACGTTGCCACTGCCAGGGTTTGCTCCCGCATACCAGCAGATGCCCGTCTGCCGTTCCCCGCGAAAACGCCTTCAAAGACGTTCCGCAATCCTGTACCACGACCGGATAGGGATGCGGTTCCAGCTTTACAGCATCTCCGTAAAACGGGAGCATTGGCAGGCCGTGAATTCGATAAATTCCATATCGGCCCATGATGCTGTCCATACAGTCAGCCATTTGCCGAACTGCATTGGATCTGTTCTTTTCCTCATACAACACGGAAAATCCCTGCTGCCAGAGGTATACAGCAAATCCAATTGCAATATGGGTTGCCCCCGCGCCAGGAAATGCTCCTGCCACCGCAACTGTCAGAGATGATCCCGGGTCTTTTCCCAAAACACCTTCTTTATTTTTTTCCATCTGCTCCTGAATACATTCCAATTCTTTGCCAAGCCGGTCTGCCGACTCATATCGCTCTTTTGGGTCCTCATTCAGACAGGTGTGAATCACCTTTGCCAGTTTTCGATCAATCAGTGCCCGCGGATATACGGGAGACTTTCCCGGATAGGTTCCGGTCAGCATGTAATAGAGAACAGCACCAATGGCATAGATATCCGTTCGCTCATTTAAATCTTCTCCTGTATACTGTTCCGGCGCGGCACAGCCAACAGTTCCATAGCTTTTTGTCAGATATTCCGCTTCGTCTAAATGAATCGCGTGGTCAAAATCCACTAATTTAATGATGTCGCCACATACCAGCAGGTTCCTTGGCTGTAAATCCAGATACAAAATAGGGGTTGGTTTTGCCGAATGCAAAATGTTCACCAGACGGCAAATCTGAATCCCGTAACGGACCGTCATTGCCTTTGAAAAATGCCCCATGTCAGAAACAAGGGCGTATAATGAATCTCCTTCCAGAAACTCTTCAATCAGATAACAGAAATCCGCATCCTCCTCCAGATCATACACAACCGGTATTCCCGGATGGCGGATACATTTCAGGATCAACGCTTCCTTTCGGAACTGCCTGGCATCCACGCAGGTCTTCGCCACCTGCTTGATCGCCCGGTATTCCTCCAGTTCGTTATGCTTCGCCAGATAGACTGTCCCGCTCCTTCCGCGGCCTAAAACCCTGCATAACTGATATTTTCCAAATAGTGTGGTGTTTTGAATCTCTCCACCTCCTTCTTTCCCCGATCACCTCTGTAATTAACATACTAATATAATCAACCATATTTTACAACTGCCTTTTCCATTTACTTATATTTTGAGTAGACATATCAACGCTACCCTCCGTGAACAAGGGGATAAATAAAAATCCCGGAACCACAAGGCTCCGGGAAATCCGTTCTTTATTAATCACAGGTATAAGGCATCAAGGAAATATGGCGCGCTCTCTTGATTGCAACGGTCAGTGCTCTCTGATGCTTGGCACAGTTGCCGGTAATCCTTCTTGGAAGAATCTTGCCTCTTTCCGATACATATCTTTTCAGCTTATTGGTATCCTTATAATCAATCACACCATTCTTCTCGCCGCAGAATACACATACTTTTTTTCTTCTGCGCACGCCGCCTCTTCTCACTTTGGCGCCTTCGGGCTTATCTGCTTTATTGAATGCCATTGGTACTGCCTCCTTCTTCGATTAATCCGTTCCCCTCAACCGCAGCCATCTGCTCTAGTTGAAAGGCAACCCTTCATCTTCTACACCATCCGGGATGTTCATGAAACCGTCACCGATCGCACTGGACGGAGCCGGCCTGGAAGTCGGCTGATAGCCGTATCCGCCGCCATTGTCTCCGCCACCGGAATTCTTGCTGTCGGCGAACTCCTGATCATCCACAATCACTTCTGTGGTATAAACACGCTGACCTTCTCTATTGGTATAACTGCCGGTCTGGATACGACCGGATACCAGCACCCGCATCCCTTGGCGGAAATACTTCTCTGCAAATTCTCCCGCCCGGTCAAATGCAACAATGTTGATAAAATCAGCGGTCTGCCCCTGGTCACCATCCTGGTTGCTCCTGGCACGGCCCCTGCGGTCCACAGCAAGGGTATATCTGGCAATCGCCATCGAACGCTCCCCCTGCGAGTACCTTACTTCCGGATCTCTGGTCAGTCTACCCATAAGAATTACTTTATTCATACCATCACTCTTTCTTTTTTAGGCTGGTCGTCTATGATCTACTGCTCGTCCTGCTTTACGCAAAGATATCTGATCACCGGCTCCATAATACGAATGTGGGCTTCCACTTCGTTCGGGCAGTCGGAATTCTCAGACTCGAACTGAATGAAGTAATAGAAAGCCTCTTTCATCTTCTGGATCTCATAAGCAAGCCTCTTCTTGCCCCAGTCATCCACATTGGTCACGGTACCGCCAAAGCGGGCAATATACCCCTGTACCTTCTCCAATGCTGCCGCTCTCTCTTCATCCTCGAGTTTTGCGCTCAGAACAACTGCTAACTCGTACTTGTTCATTGCTTTTACCTCCTTGTGGTCTCTGGCCCCTGATTTCAGTATCAAGAGCAAGGAATATTGTGTCACGAATAATTATTCTACCAGAATTCAACTTTAAATGCAAGTATTTTCCGATTTTTGTGACAGAATTTTTGTCACGGATTTTATCGTTTCTGCGAGGAAGTCCCCATACCTGCTTATTGATAAATCGGATATCTCTCGCACAGCTTTGTCACTTCCGCCCGGATCTCGTCTGCCTTGTTTTCAAAATCCGTCGCTGCCAGCCAGATGCACTCCGCAATCTTTGGCATATCCTCTTCTTTCAACCCGCGGGAAGTGACAGCCGGTGTTCCGATTCGGACTCCGGAAGTGACAAAGGGACTTCTTGGGTCATTAGGAACCGTGTTCTTATTCAGTGTAATATAAACCTCATCGCACCGGTTCTGCAGTTCCTTGCCGGAAACCTCCATGCCTCGCAGGTCTACCAGCATCAGATGGTTGTCCGTGCCTCCGGTCAGCAGCTTGAACCCTTGTTTCACCAGCGCATCCGCCAGCGCCGCCGCATTCCTTCTCACCTGTGCCTGATAAGCCTTAAACTCCGGCTTAAGCGCCTCTCCAAAACATACGGCCTTTGCCGCAATCACATGTTCCAGCGGCCCTCCCTGCGTTCCCGGGAAAATCGCTTTATTGAAATTAAATTTATCCGCCGCTTCCTTATTGGCAAGAATCATACCGCCTCTGGGGCCGCGCAATGTCTTGTGCGTGGTGGTGGTCACCACGTCTGCATACGGGATAGGGCTCGGATGTTCTCCCGCTGCCACCAGGCCGGCTATATGGGCCATATCCACCATCAGATAGGCTCCTGTTTTGTCCGCCACTTCACGAAATCTCTTAAAATCAATCTCCCTCGCATAGGCGCTGGCGCCTGCCACGATCAGTTTCGGCTTGTTCTCAACGGCAATCCGCTCCAATTCATCGTAATCGATCAACCCCTCGTCATTAACTCCATAAGGGACAATATGAAAATACAACCCGGAGAAGTTCACCGGACTCCCATGGGTCAGGTGTCCGCCATGGTCCAGGTTCATTCCCATCACGGTGTCTCCTGGTTTCAGCATGGAAAGAAACACCGCCATATTCGCCTGGGCGCCGGAATGGGGCTGCACGTTGGCATAATCGCAGCCAAACAGCTTTTTGGCACGTTCGATCGCGATCGTTTCCACCACATCCACATATTCGCACCCGCCATAATACCTCTTTCCGGAATATCCTTCTGCATACTTATTGGTCAGCACCGTCCCCATCGCCATCATTACCGGCTCTGACACAATATTCTCGGAAGCAATCAATTCCAGATTTCTTCTCTGACGGCCTGCCTCCTGCTCAATCGCCTTCCCCACTTCCGGATCATAATCCGTGATGAATCTCATAATATCATTTACCATAATGATTCTCCTTTTCTGATGTGTCTGAATTATAGTACAGATCAATCATTCATGTCAAGATTTATGCCTTTCCTTCTCAGTGCAGCTTATATTCCCGTATCACAATCTGCAGCGTCCTTTTGCCGTTATACTCATTGATATCCGGATAATATACCACATCTATCGTCCTCATCTCCCCCAGTTCCTCCACAAACAGATCCCCCTGTGTAAACAGCATCCCTTCCATCGGAAGGCCATTTTCCGTCACCAAAGTCAGCTTCACCGCATTACGGTGTTTTCCCAACACGCGTACGCTGCGAATCCGCAGATTTTTCTGTGCAAACTGCGGTTTTTCATTCCCCTGGCCGAACGGCTCCAGAAGTTTCAGCTCCTGTATCAGGCTTTCCGATATGTACTCCAAGGGCATCGCCACGTCAATCCAGATCCGGGGAATAAAGTCATCCTCCTGCAAAGTTGCTTGTTCATTCAAACGGCGGCGGAATTCTTCCACATGACGTTCCTCCATGGAAAATCCTGCTGCCATGGGATGCCCGCCGAACTTCAGGAACAATTCCTGCACCTTGCACATTTCCTGATACATATGGTAGGCCTCAATGGAACGCCCGGAACCCTTCACGCAATCTTCCCCCTGTGTCAGCACAAACGTCGGGCGGTTCCAGGCTTCCCTCACCCGGCCGGCGATGATGCCTGCCACGGATTCATGGCAATCCGGCAGAAAAATCACCAGCACCGAATCCTTGGCATACTTTTCTTCCACCTGCCTTAGCGCCTCATCTGTCCCCTGCTGCGTCATGGTTTTCCGCTCCTCATTCAACTCCCGCAGCTCTTCCGCCATCCGCGCCGCCTCGTCCTCGTTTTCGCATAGCAGCAGTTCCAATGCCAGTTTCGCCGTCTGCAGGCGTCCGCTGGCATTAAGGCATGGCCCCACCACAAAGCCAATATGATACGCCGTCAGATCCTGTATATTCAACTCGCATGCTTCCACCAGCTTCCTCAGTCCCAGGCTCTTTGTCTCTGCGATCTGCCGTAAACCCTGACGTACCAGAATCCGGTTTTCATCTTGCAGCCGCATCACATCCCCGACTGTGGCGATGGCAGCAAACTCCAGCATTTCCTCCCATTCTTTTTGAGGCACTCCCGATTGCCCGTACAGCGCCTGCACCAGCTTATAGGCCACCACGCCTCCGCAGATTCCCGCAAACGGATACGGGCAAGCTTCCTGTTTTGGGTTTACAATGGCATCTGCGGGCGGCAGCATTTCCTTCCCATCCTCTCCCCGCGGCACCTCATGATGATCCGTAATCAGTACTGTCATGCCCAGTTCCTTCGCCATACGGATCTGTTCCAGCGCCGCAATCCCATTGTCGCAGGTAATGATAGTATCGATCCCGTCTGTGTCCGCCTGCCGGATAATCGACTCATTGATCCCATAGCCGTCCTTAATCCGTTCCGGAATCTGATAGTCCACGACGGCCCCGCACCTTCTCAGTCCCTGATACAGCAGATAGGTCGAACAGATTCCGTCAATATCATAATCACCTACAATCCGAATCCGCGCGCCCTTTCTGATTTTTTCCTTCAGGATAACCACAATGCGGTCCATATCTTTTAACAGATACGGATCGTGCAAATCTTCTGTCCCTCCATTCAGGTACCGTTCGATCTCCTGTTCCCCGATCACATCCCGGTTGCGGATGATCCTCGCTGTCACCGGACTGATATGAAAACGTTCTGCAATTGCCGAAAAATCTGCTTTTTTTGTCTGCAGCATCCAGATTGCCTGTCTGTCCCTGCTCATAATGATTCCCCTTTGCCTCTTCTTTCGGTCTTATATCCTTTGTATCCATCCGAAATCCTCCAACAGTATACCATCAAATCAAACAAATTTCTACCCTCATCCCTTGCCTTCCCCCCGAAGCTGCGTTATACTAATTACAACTTACTGGCAGGCCGAAACGTGGCTCTTTGCGTCTGTCATTTGAAATTGCCTGCGGCAATGGGCAATGTCGATGAATATTATACAAGCTTCTCGAGGAGACTTTCCATATGGCAAAACATCCAGCTACCACCAACACAACAAAAAGTGCCAACACTGGCAATCTTCTGGTTCAGGGAAGCATTCTGGCCATTGCCGGCATCCTGGTCCGTTTTATCGGGCTTCTCTATAAAGTGCCAATGATCCGGATTCTCGGCCAGGAAGGCATGGGCTATTACAATACTGCCTATGAAATCTATAATATCGGTCTGATTCTGTCTTCTTACAGCCTGCCGCTGGCTATGTCCAAGCTGATCGCTGCCAGACGGGTCCGCAAACAATACCAGGATGTGGAACGCGTCTACATCAGCGGCATGACGTTCAGCGCCATCGCCGGCGGTTTGATGACCCTTATTCTTCTGCTGGGAGGCGATTTTATTACAGCAGCCATTTTCAAAAGTCCCAGCAGCGCCCTTCCCTTAAAAGTGATGGCCCCTACGATATTCGTATTTTCCATCATGGGGGTAATCCGTGGTTATTTCCAGGGAAGGGGAAATATGATTCCAACCTCGGTTTCCCAGATCATTGAACAGATCGTCCACGCCGCCGTCAGTATCGCCGCCTCCTATGCCTTCCTGCAATGGTTCGCCGATCAGGCCAATCCCCGCTCCTACGGCGCGGCAGGCGGCACGCTTGGCACTCTCTGCGGAGCTGTCGTCGCACTCCTTTATCTGGCTCTTATGATGCTTCTCTACCGGAAGTGTAATGCCAGGACTTTGCGCCGCCGTCAGCAGATTCCTGCAGAATCCTGGTCGCATGTATATTCGGCATTGCTCCTTACCCTGACTCCTATCATTTTAAGTCAGTTCGTCTACCAGCTTAGCGGTTCGGTTGACAACTCTCTGTTTGGCCAGATTATGGATGCCAAAGGACTGGCAGAAGCCGAGCGCGCTACGCTGCTTGGCGTTTACGGCGGTGAATATCGTCTGTTGTCCAATGTGCCGGTAGCGATTGCTTCCTCATTGGGCGCCTCGATGATTCCCAGCATTGTCCAGTCCCGAACCAGGCACAATCTGCGGGAAGTCAAATACAAGATTTATATGACCGTCAAGTTTAACATGCTGATTGCCATTCCCTGCGCCGTCGGCATGGGGGTTCTGGCCGGCCCCATCATGCAGCTGATTTTCCACGACAATTCCGAGCTTTCCGCCAACCTGATGCAGATCGGTTCCTTCGCCGTGGTCTTCTTCTCCCTCTCCACCGTTACCAATGCGGTGCTGCAGGGAATCGACCGCATGAGCAAGTCTGTCACTCATTCCGCCATTTCCCTGGCCATACATGCTGTTCTGGTCTATATCATGCTAAAGCATTTGGACTGGAACGTATACGGCCTGGTAATCGGCAATGTGACCTTTGCCCTGGTCGTCTGCATCCTGAACTGGTTTTCCATCGGCCGGGCCCTGCGTTACCGCCAGGAAATCAGAACCACCTTTGCCCTGCCTTTACTGGCTGCCGCTATTATGGGCGCATGTTCGCGGGGGATCTTTTATGGCATCTATACGCTAAGCGGCCACAATACCATTTCCATGCTTGTCACGATCCCTCTGGCCATAGTAATTTATGCCGTCCTGATCGCCGTCTTTCATGTAGTGACAGAAGATGAACTCCCGGAAATGCCATTCGGAAGAAAACTGCTTGCCCTGTTCCGGCACCTGCGCCTGATGTAGAAAAAGCCGTTCCGCCACCAAGGCAGAACGGCTTTTTGATTACTGGATATTCAGCAACTCTTTCCTTTCTTTTAGAACAGTCCCGGGAACAGCATAGCAGGAAGGGCCAGCCATGCCATAGGGAACAGCACCAGCAGCGCCAGCACTGCAATCGAAGACAGGAAGTAAGGAAGAGTCCCCTTAAACGCATCCTCGATGGTGATTCCGCTGATAGAAGAAGCAATCAGCAGGCACAGTCCGTAGGGCGGAGTAACCAGGCCCAGAGCCAGAGTAACCACGATGATCAGGCCCAGGATGATCGGACTGATTCCCAGCGCGTTGGAAGCCGGAAGAATGATCGGGACAAACAGGATCATCGCCGGGACTGCGTCCATGAAGGTACCCACAAACATAAAGAACGCTACCACTACCAGCAGGAACACCAGCCAGCCGCCGGCCATATTGGCAAAGAACTGCTGCACGATCACGTTCAGCTGATAGTAGCTGAGCAATTCACCAAGAGCGTTTGCCGTAGCCAGTGCAAACAGAGACAAAGAAGACATCTTCATGGTCTCGATCAGGATTCTCGGCAGGTTCTTCACCTTAATCGTTTTATAGAAGAACAGGCCCACCAGCAAAGCATACATGCTGGCAAATGCAGCCGACTCCGTCGGGGTGAAGAAACCGGAAACGATACCGCCGATCAGGATGATCGGGGTCAGCAACGCCGGCATAGACTGCCATACCAGCTTCATGGCATCCTTCGGCGCCACCTTCTCACACTTGGGAAAGTTTTTCTTCTTGGAATACAGCTTTACCACTGCCATCATAGCCAGGCCAAGGAGAATCCCCGGCACCAGGCCCGACATAAACAGCGCGCCGGTACTGACGTTAGCAATACCCGCATAGACAACCATGGTGATACTAGGCGGAATAATGGAACCTAATGTTGAGGAAGCCGCCGTGACGCCTACGGAAGTCCCTTTATCATATCCCTGTTTTTCCATAGCCGGGATGAAGATCTTACCTACACCGGCCGTATCTGCCTGGGAGGAACCGGAAATTCCTGCAAAAATCATGGAGACCAGTACGTTGGAATAAGCCAGGCCGCCGCGGAAATGGCCTACCAAAGCATTACAGCAGTCAATCAGCTTCTCGGTGATCTCACCTTCATTCATCAGGTTTGCTGCCAAAATAAACAGCGGAACGGCCAGCAGCGTAAAGCTGTTCAGACCATTAAACATCTTGGAGAACACAACCGTATTCGGAATCTGCGCCATGGAAGCGATACCAGTAAAGGAAACCACGCCCAGAGCAAAGGAAATCGGTACGCCAAGTGCCACAAAGAGAACGAACATAATAACTAAAATTGCACCCATTACTTATTTCCTCCTTTCGTCAGGTTCCCAATATCATCAATAATCTGAAACACCAGATAGATGGCAGAAGTGATGCCGCACAGGGGAAGGCACAGCCAGGTAGGCCCTCTCTTAAAGGCCGGGATATTCACCCAGGTGTAATTCCAGAACTGTTTGGTAACCAGAAAACCATAATAAGCCATCAAAACCGCAAAGATCAGCATGATAATGGAAATCACAATAGACAAAACCTTTTTCGCCGGGCCATCCTTCAGCATATCGCTGATAGAGGTAAACGCAAAATGCTTCTTCTCATAAACCATAGCCCCTGCTCCCATAAATACCGCCCAGATAAAAGAATACATGGACACATCTTCCGTCCAGGTAGCCGCAATCCCAAAGTAACGGGAAAGCATCTGGAATACAACCGTGAGAAGGAATATGCACAGAAAGAACCCACCGATTGCAATCTGGATCTTCTGCATCATCTCAATCGCTTTCTTCATCTTTGTTCTCCTTTTCTGTTAAAACTCGCTTTCGCAGCTGCCTGTACCCCTCTCAGCTGCCATTTTTAACAGTTTCTTTATACATCTTTAGACGGAACAACAGCCACCCAGTCTCCCAGGTGACTGCTGCGTCCTGAAAATCTTAATACGGAGAGTCCAAACTCCGCTTTATTCTGCTGCTGCGCGGATCATCTCCAGTTCGGCAGTCATGTTATTGTCAGCTGCGAACTGATCCTGAATCGGCAGAGCCAGTGCCTTGAAGGCATCGATGTCCAGATCCTCAAAGTTGGTTACGGTAGCGCCGTCAGCGATAACCTTCTCCTTGGACTCCTTGAACATACGGTAAACAACCTCACGCTCTTCTGCGGTACAAGCCTCAACAGCCTCGTCAATCCAGCCCTTCTGCTCATCGGTCAGGCCGTCATAGAAGTGGCCGCTCATCAGCAGAAGACGGGTGGTGTAATCGTGATGGGTCTCAGCAATATGCTTGCCATTGTCGGTCTTGTGATGCTCCTTCAGCATAAAGCTGGTGTAGTCGTTCTCAGCAGAATCCACAACCCCCTGCTGCAAAGCCTGATACAATTCGCCCCATGCCACGGAAGTGGGGATAGCGCCACAGGCTTTCCAGAAGTCCTGCTGTACCTGGGAAGACTGCGTACGGATGGTCATACCCTTTAAATCGTCCGGTTTGGTAATGTCTTTCTTTCCATAGTAGTCACGTACGGAGGAGGACCAGTAAGCCATGATGCGGAAATTGTTGCCGGTCTTCTCGGAAACAGTCGCCTTCATCTTGTCGCCGAACTCGCCGTCCAGGCACTTCTCCCAGTGATCAAAACTGTCAAACAGATAATTCAGGGAGAAGATATCTACCTCCGGAACACCGATAGAGGTCATGAAACCCGGGGAAGCAACTACCATGGAAGCAGCGCCCATCTCCAGCTTCTCGATCAATTCGTTCTCATTCTCACCCAGGGTTCCCTTATGTACGGTTACGGAAATCTTGCCGCCGGAAATATCCTCCAGAACCTCTTTGAACTTATCCATACCATAGGAATATGGATTGTCTAAGGAAGTCTGGTTAGAAGCAATAATCAGGTTCAGTTCTGCATTGGATGTGTCTGCTGCCGGCGCTGCCGCTGCGTCTCCACCCGCTTCTGTCGCTGCTGCATCTCCGCCTGCTGCCGGTGCTGCCGGTGCTGCCGGCGCTGCTGCCGGCGGGGTCGGTCCGCAACCTGCCAAAGATGCTGTTACCAGAACTCCTGCCAATAACAATGATAATTTCTTCTTCATAATAAATATCCCTTCCCCTATGATGCACAGTATCATTAAATTCGCACCTTTGTAAGGTATAGCTTAATTTCATTTTAACATCAGCCCTGGATGGATGCAATCATTTTTTCTGGCATTCCTTTTTCTTCTCCAGGTCTCGGAGGAGCCGGGATTCTGGGAGGCCCGGATGTTGTTCTTTTACGTCCTTTCCCAGCATCGCAGGGGGCGTCCTTCCGGCTGCACCATCCGCACGGTGTAATATACGGACATTCTTCACCTAATCGCACGTTTTTCCTCCTGCCTTTCCTTTTTCCTCCAGTGCCAGGGATAACGCCTCCACTATGGTATCCAGTCTCTTTGCCCCGATGCCCTTCACTGGCTGCAAGGCATCCCTTATCTCCTGGCTGGTAAGCCCTGGCGTTGCCTCCTGGCCGTCCTTGAATCCGGATTTATATACACTCTCCGCCCATAATGTCATCTGACAGTGATCCATTTTCCGGATGCGGTCATACTGCTTGCGGTTCAGCAGGAACCCTTTGATTTTCCCCATTGTCACTCCTCCTCACTTTTCCAGACTGTTCCATCGCGCTTATAGATTGCATCGGTGGGTACCAGGTTCTTTTCATTCAGATATTCGCAATATGCAAGGCACTCCTCCCTAGTGGAGAACAAAAGGTCCCTCTGGTTCTCTCGTTTCTCCAGCACATCATAACTTGTGCCAGGCTCCACCAAATTTCCCTTTGCGCATACGGTATACACATAATCCAGTTTATAGTATCTCTCCCCTTCTTTGCCACAAGCGCAGTACCAGGCATAGACTCCGCTATCCCGATCTGCCAGCTCGTATCGCACCATTTTTTCTGGAACCATGACTTGTACTCTGCCTTTTTCACATTCGCACTCGTCTTTGACCGTATTCCCGGACGGAAGGGTTATCTCGATTCTCCGGTCTTTATCGCACTTATCGCACTTCGGCCCATATAGGTATTCCCAATCCACCCTCCAGAAGATTGTCTTGAACTGCTCCAGCATCTCCTCTACCTTCATACGCTTTGCTTTGTTCTCTGCCTCGCGCATCACCCTCTCACATTCCTGCTTTTTGCGTTCATAGTCCCTCTTTACCTGCTCGAAATTCTCCTTGATTCCCTGGAGTTTCCGGTTCTCGGCTTTCAGCCGCTCCATTTCCTCCAGGAAGTCACTCTTTATCGACTTTGCCAGGCTCTCCTTGAACTCCTCCACCTGCATATCAAATTCAGACGGCTCATTATAAAAATCATCCGGATAATACATATCACTCCTCCTCTTTCTGCTTATCAAATACTTCCGCCTCTTCACATTCCGCGCATCTGCTTACTTCTTTCACTTCGCCACGTCCATTCACGCCGATGTCCAATATCCGGGAAAATGCCCTGCACAAGTAGAATATCTTTTCATCCGGTCCTACACTTGCGTTTGCCTTTATGAAACACGGACACTTCCGGCAGTCATCCCGAACTTCAATCGCTATCTTTGCCATAATATACCTCCAATCAATCTATCCATACTATTTCCAGTGTCTTTGCGTCTATATATCCCACTATCTTCTGATGCGGAGCTTTTCCCTTTGAGAAATAGCACTTACTGAAATCATTACCGCACCCTTGTATGGAATACCCCTCTGCCCTTAGCTTATCGCATACGGCATTGTGGGCTATTGCCTTCTGCAATATATGTTCCGGAACCACTCTCTTTCCCTCCTTCCTTAATCAGCACGGCCCGCCCTCTGCCCCATGAAAAGCTCCGGCAGGGTACATCCATTTTCCCTTTACATACACATCATCAACCGTAAATTCTCCAGTCACCAGGCTATGTATTGCCTCCAGGTCTCCGTGATACACGCATGATTCCGCGTCTCCCACGAACGTATCCAGATCGCATTTATTGTCCAGGGTAAATCCCAGAATCCTCTCGTCCTGCCTTAACAGCGCATAGTCCTCCGGGTACAGCTCCCGGATGCCTGCAAACAGTTTGGGAGTAGAGAAGATGCACATCGCGCAACTGCACCGGTTCCATCCTGCCCGGTAACAAGGGTGAGGATTTACGTTGTGCCTCTTCAGCAATTCCCAGACATCCTTCTCCGAATAATCAATGACCGGCCTCCACTGGTGGACTAACCGGTGAGCCTTCGCCTCCGCATTAGTCCGGTGTATCTCCATCTCGTTATACTTCGCCCTTCCGGAAGATTCCCCACGCCTTTCCCCAGACACCACCAGAACCTTCACATTTGCCCTGGTCTTTTCCAGGTTTGACGTCACGCTGTCCTGCACGGCAGCTTTCAGATTTCCGCTGCACCATCTTCCCTGGTGGGTCCCTCCTTTGGCCGGGAACATGTGGCGCTTGCCTCCCAGCTCCTCCAGCTGTTTCAACCTTGACAGATTGGACATCACAGTATCGGCCACCATGATTTTCAGATATGCGCTGCACCACCGGCGGCTCAAATCTCCGGTCTTTGCCGGGAACTTCATTCTGTACCCCAGCTTTTTCAGCTCCTCCTCCATATCGTCCGTTGCCTTTTCCTTGATTTCCTGGCACTTGATATAGTTCTGTGACAGCTTGCAGCGTATGACCTCCCCGGTCTCCGGCTCCAGCCATTCCACCGGCTCGCTCGCCCCTACTCTATACAGCTCCCCGAAAAATCCGTTTACCCTCCATGATAACCGGAGCGGCACTCCTTCCGCCTCTGCGAATGATCGGACGTAATTGTGGGTGCATCTCCAGTCCATACGCCTGCATGGATGCCCTCCGTCTATATCGTGGTGCCAGAACTCTATCTTTCCCTTCGGCACTCCCAGCTCCAACAATTTGTAATAGCATGCGATACTGTCTTTCCCTCCGGATAAGAGGACCGCCACCAGGTCATATTCCTCCAGCGGCAGCAATTCTTCCAGATATATCCGCTTGAAATGGTCTGAATCCTGCCGCCCTGGAACCGCCGGCCTTATTCCGATGCCTTGACCGTAAATAGGCACATCCGGCTTTCCTTTGACAACCGGCGTATCCTTTGTACAGTCTGCATCCTTTATGAACGTTCCCTCAAATAGGCTCATTTGCCCCTTCATACTACATCAGCTCCCATAAACTTTGATACCTTCTCGATATGAAACCGGAAATATTCCTTGCCAGGAGCCGCGCCCCACTCCTCCTTGCCGGTACCGATGGAAAGCGTACACATGACTTCTACCTCCGGTGCATCAGCTCCGTACCCATTTTGCAGGATGACCGGCAGCTCCTTTTCTGTCCGCTTTTCCCTTAACAGCTCCATCACCACATCCGTCTCACTGTCCGGGAACCCCAGCCAGTGGACAATCCGGACCGTCCAGTAGGACTTTATCTGCCGGTACTCCTCTTTCTTTTCCCCGGTCAGAATCATGTCAAGCCATTTTTTCTTTATAGGCAATATCAGCATTACGTCTCCTCCTTCCGCGTTTCCGCATCTTCACAGAGCATTTTCTGGAGCAGTAGACTTTATCCGTCAGCTCCGTCACGAATACCTTCTGGCACTCCGGGCATACCTTTTTCATTCTGCCTCCTCCCTCTGCTTTATCAGCTTATCCAGCGCGTTCTCCCCCATTTTGAGGGCGTTGAACAGAGAATACATCATTTTGCTTTCTTCCGCTCCAGTCACCCCCAGCATCGTCATACAGACATGATCTCTATACCGGTTCAAAATATCCCTGGCTCCTGCCATCGTGAATGCCAGGTTTTCATTACACGCGCACTCCTCTATGAGCTTATTTATTGTTTCATCCTCCAGGAAACATATATCATCAGCCACCGGCATAACAACGGTTCCGTCCGGCAGCTCTACGATAGCCACAGAATAATTACCTGCGCCATTCTCAAACTCCTCATAGTTGCTGCCCCACTGGTGGAATTTCCCAATTTGAAAATCATGGTAAGCACCAGCCTTATAATATCTCCCCTTGCAGTATCTCTTTCTCATTCCTCCATCTCCTCTCCACTGAATGTCTTTTCCCAGCACTCCGGACACATTCCGCTTATGAACATTTCCCGGACTTCCGCCGGGAGGTCATGCAGCATTTCCTCCGCATGACCTTCTCCTTCCAGGAACCTATCCAGCCGATAATACAAATCGCTGTTCATATCGATTCTGTATGCCTGGTGGCAAAACTGGCACTTCACAACATACTCATACTCCGCTTTGCCCGGCGGCATCGTAAAAATCTTTTTCATGTCATCAGTTCTTCCCATGCCTTTTCCACATCCTCCTTGAACCTATTTAATTTTTCATACTGCGGATGGTTATACAGCATCCCTTTAATCTCCATCCGCTTATCATCGCCATAATAGTAAAACGTGATGCTATCATCATGCAGGGCATCCTCCTGGATTCTTACCGGAAGATTTCCGTACCCTGCATCTACCACGTTGCGTAGAAGGTTGTATAGCTTTTCAACCGTCATTTCCGAATTGTCAGTGTTGTTCACGATGCAGGCTCCCCCTTCTTGGCATAGCACTCATGGGAGCCTTCCATCACCTTGTTTTGCTCCTCCTCCGCATAAGAAAACCCATATTTGGCCAGGATTTCCGTAAACCGCGTGATGACCTCTCCGGTTTCTGCTTTGTACGCTCCATCCCACTCCACAAAATCACTGCCACTGGTGGCACAGAACGCGCCAATCATCAGCTGATGCACAATGCTCAATTTCTGGAATTTATCCCGGCACTTCTCCTTATCCTCGTCTGTCATGCTCCACCAGTCCTTTGCATCAGACAGAAACGCCATGAGAGTAGTCTTATTCATGTAGCCGCAGGCATCCACAACCACGCCCCATAATTCCTTGATAACCTCCTCCGTATCTTTCAGCGGCTCAATCTTCCCGGCTATGGCATTGAGGATGAAACTTTTCCTCTGGGCTGTCATCTCCTTTGCAATCGCCTTGATGGTTTTCTTGTTTTTCTCCTTCTCCTTCTGGACGCGCTCCTGCTCGGTCATCGGCTCACTGGATTTATCCCTTTTCCGGATAATGTCCACTGTACGGTAGGACTTATGGTAAAAGCATCCCTCAAACTTCTTTTTGCTGATTCTCTTAGGAGCCGCCTTTTCGGTACTGATATACTCCACAGTCACCCACTTGCCGGAATACCGGTCCTTCTCGTACTCCTTCGGTTCCGCTCCGATGCCGGCTGCCTCCAGCAGCTCTATAATCTGCGCCGCCACCTTATCCCGGTGGATTTCCTCCGCCGCGTTCTTCGCCTTCCAGACTAAATCCCTGGAGCTGGATGCCTCTTTCAGAATCTTATCTCTAATCTTGATGTCCTCAATCTGCTCCAGGGCATAGAGGTCAGACAAGGAAAGCTGGAAAGCCTCGTCCTTCTCCTTTTTCATTAAAATGTCCTGGTTCAGCTTTGCGATGTTCAGCCGATGCCGTACCGTTGTTTTGGAGAATCCGGTCTTTTCCGCGATGCTTTCCTCTGTCTCCCCCAGGTTTAACATCATCTGGAAACCATTTGCCTGCTCCCAGATAGTGAGGTCTGCCCTCTGCATATTCTCCTCCAGCATGATAGACATTTGCTCACGCTCCGAAAGCCCCTTTGCTATCTTGCAGGGGAACTCCGTCACCCCGGCCTGGGAACCTGCAGCAAACCGGCGATGCCCTATAAGGGTGACATACTTCTCCTCTTCCTGGCCTATGGCAGCGTCCGGGTCTACATCCTCCAGAGGAATCACCGTGAGATTCTGCATGATTCCATGAATCTTGATAGACTCCACCAGCTCCGACAAATCCCCCAGGTTCTTCCGTGGATTGTTCGGGTGCGCCATGATCCGCTCCGCCTTGATATTTACAATGTTACCGTTTTCCATGATTTCCCTCCTCGCTTTTTAGTTGAACGGCAATTCGTCATCATCAACACCGTCCGGAATACTCATAAAGCCGTCCCCTGCCTGGGAAGGCTGTTGCCGCCCCTGGCTCTGTCCCTGGCTCTGGATATTGCCCTCGCTTGCGGCCTTGCTTTCCGCAAACTCCTGCTCCTCGATGATAACGTCCGTTGTGTAGACCTTCTGCCCTTCGTTGTTGGTGTAGCTGCCGGTCTGGATGCGGCCGGTAATGGCAATCTTAATCCCCTTCCGCAGCCACTTTTCCGCCCACTCCCCAGCTTTCCCAAACGCCTTGCAGGAGATAAAATCTGCTGACTGTTCACCTTCTCTCCTGCCTCTGCGGTCTACTGCCAGCGTGTACCTGGCAATCGCCATACTGGTCTCGCCTTGCGAATACCTAACCTCTGGGTCGCGTGTGAGGCGCCCAATCAAAATAACCTTATTCATTTCCTTCTCCTTCCTGGACGATAGAAAACGTCCTGCATACTTTTCTCACAACCGGCTGCACTATCAGAAACTTCCCATAATCATTGAACCCCCGGATAAACTCCCAGGCTCTCTCCTCCGTCTCAAATCTCCTGGCTTTGCTTAACTTGACTGTGTACTGGAACACACGCGGAAAATCCTTGCTGACATACTTTCTTACATGGTTCCTTCCGGCCTCGATGACGTAAAAGAAATGGCTGGATTCCTTTTGAATCTCCTGCGGCTCCCCCGCCTTTCCCCTGGCCTTTTCATTCTCATAGGCAGTTATCAGAAACTCCACGCATCGGGAGAAATCCTGCTTTGGCCCATCGCACCATCCACTGTAACTCGGACACTCATTCTTGTACCTGCAACTCATTACCTGCCTCCTTCTCTGAATCTTAATAATTCATCCATATTGCCTCTACCCTCTTTGCGCCGTATGCGGTCTTAGAAGGGAACGTAACCTTTTTCCACCCTGCCAGGAACTCCTCATACAAGACGTTCTCATATCCGCTTATCATTACCTTTGCCCTGGTACTGCATATCGTCTCCAGGAGCTTTGCATGGTCGGCATCCGTCATCTCAAACGCATACTGCTTTCCATTCCTGGTATTCAGAACATACGGTGGGTCCAGGTACATAAACACATTCTCGCTGTTAAACCGCCCGATGACTTCCAGGGCCGGCCGGTTCTCTATCTGAACCTGGCGCAGGCGCTCCGCTACCGCGATGATTTTCTCCGGAAGGTTGTACCAGCTCCAGAGCGCGTACATCCTCTCCCTCCCTTGCACATCATTCTTCCATCCAACTCTATACTTGTTTACCCGGAATCCATGTGTCTGCCAGCATGAAACAAGGAAATCCGCCGCCCTCTGGCAACTGTCTTGGCTGTCATCCATGAGTGCATTAAATGTACGGTCGTACATTTCCCGGCTGTATGGCGTTGCCATGACCGTTGCCGCCAGACGCTCCGGTTCCCTTCGGATGCAGTCGAACAGATTTACCACGTTGCTGTCCAGGTCATTTATTGTTTCTATCCGACTTGGCTCTTTGCTGAAAAACACCGCACCGGAGCCGAAAAACGGCTCCAGGTACGAATGATGATCGGGTATGTATGGAATGATTTTCTCTGCCAGGCTCCACTTTGCCCCCGGATAGTTTAGAACCTTATCCATAAAGTCCTCCGTGTACCTCGATGACTACCTTCAACAGCTCCACCGGCACATACGGATATGCTGTTTTCAGCAGATTGTCCTTATCCTCTGCATAGGGTACCAGCAGCTCCTCCAGTCCGGAAGGATTCCCCAGCTCGACAGATTCATAATCACCGTCCGGCCTATGCTCCCTGGGAGCGCACTGGAAATCTTCCCCTGCCTGGACGGACACTGAAAATCCGTCCTTGCAGACAAGGCGCGGCCTGCATATCCTCTGGCTCCCTTCTATGCGGTAGGTGACTTTCAGAAATCCCTCCAGGGAGCTGCTTGCAGCATCTGCATCCCAGGTCATTCCTGCAAAACAGTTACCACAGTACATCCAGATTCCCTTCTCCACCCTGCGGAATGTCGCGTAGGTGGCCTGCCACTTCCTGGTTATTATGTTCGCCTGGTGGCTGTGCGGCTCCCCTACCTGGAGATAGCCCCTCTCCATGCTCCGGGGAGGCAAGACATCCAGGAAGTAATCGTATACATCCTCGCCTACCAGGTCTCCAGGTTTGCAGTATTTATCCCAGCTGCCGTTGCTGTTCTTTTCAGCAAACTCATGCCATCCGGCCATTGTCTTAATTTCCATGATTACTCTGCCTCCTCTAATTTCTCCAGCTCTTCCAGTACCCTTTTAAGCGCATACTGCGCGTTGCTGGTGAGCTGCCTCTGCCATGCGCCCTGCGATGGCGCCCATTTGAATCCGTTACTTCTCAGAATAGCCCTTACATCCGCCTCCGGCTTGCCATCGAATACCAGCTGGAGCCTCATAATCTCCGTATTCTCCACCACCTTGCAGAACTTATTCTCCGCCTCTTTGGTTCCGGCCTCCTTTACCTTTTTCAAGCCCTCCAGCCGGTCCCTTGTCCGTTTGATGTTGGCGTTGTTGTTGGAAAGCTCATAAGGAAGATATGGAACGTCTCCCCAATGCCAGGAGGAGGCCATCTCTGCTTTCAGCTTTTCGACCTCCTCCTGGGTGAGGTTCGGGCACCCATCCAGGGTCTTTTCCTTCCGGTAATACGCATTGACCGCTTTCATCATCTCCTGGGTCTCCACCAGGCTGTCCAGCTTTTCCTGCAGCAGCTCCACCGCCCGCTCGTCTCCGGAAAGTATCGGCTGTTCCATCGTCAGAAGATGCTTAATCTTCTCCGCATAGGATTCCAGATACTGCCATTCGTGGAAAAGGGTCTCCCTGCGGCTGTTCTGCCGCTCCTTTTTCCTCACCGGGAAGTTTCCGCCGCCGGAAATCATAATGCTAGGGCAGGATGCCTCGTTGCGGTAGTAGTCGTTGTAGTAGATAGACAGTTTCCGGCTGTAACGCTCCGCCATGCGCTGTGCCTTTTCCAGAAGGTGGGGCTTTTCTTCCGCGATCCGCTCCACTACTTCATACACCTTATCAACATAGTGCCGGTACTCCGCTGTCGCGCTCCCTTCCTTGTATTCGCTGAAAGAATTGATATGCTTTGCCGTCCTCGCTGTCTGTTCATTGATTGAATAATAGGTTTTCTCCATGTGTCTTGCCCTCCATAATAAAATTTATGCTGATGCCGGTTCTCCGGCAGTAGCGGCCTTCTTTTTCAGCCGAACGCTGTCAACTATCCCCTGCAATTCCCTGGCTGTCAGCCCTGCGTAGTTATCCATGTTCAGCATCTCTTTGGTGATGCCCTTCGCCGCAAGCTGTTTCTGGTAAAATTCCATATCGCCAGAATAATCATATTCATACATCTTCCATCACCTCCTCGTATGCTTTCAAAATCACACCCCGAAACTCCCGGAGCCGCCGGTTTTCTTTCTTCACATCCGACAGCTCGCGTTTCAACTCCCCGACCTCCTCTATCAGTCTGCCACGCTCCATCACCAGGGAATAAAGAATATCAATCCCCTTTTCGCCCCACACCAGGTAGATAAACGACATTTGGAGCGGCGTCACAATCGCCTCCGTGTTCATATACACCAGCTGAACCTTCCGGAAATCCTCGTCAGAAAGCGGACGCTCTATCAAGCGTTCAAACTCCAGCTTTGTCATGCAGCCTCCCCTCTGGAGAGGATGCCAGCGATAATCGAATACGGACACTCGCAGACCTCCCGGCCTTCCGGGAAATCAAACTCCAGCTCCGCGTTGCCTTTACCAGCGGCCAGAACCTTCGCCGGTATTCCGATGTCTGCCACCTTTACAATCCATCCAACCTTTACTCTCATAACCGATGCCTCCTTGTGAGTTTTCTTTGTATCATCCTTTTGTATATTAGTATTATAACTCACTTTTCGGCGTTTGTCAATAAAAAGGCCGACATCCAACGCCTAAATGTGAATTTTAATATTAAAGAAAAAGCAGCCCCACAGCTGCTACTTTTTCTCTATCATAATTCTATACCCCAGCTTATCCAGCATCTCCTCAAATTTGCTGTACTTGATGTCCTGGCATTTCCGGAGCGTCTGGTAAATCGCCCTGCGGTCGGTATCCATCATCTCTGCCAGATCGGACTGGCTCACTCCATCCCTTTCCAGAATCTCCTCTATAATTTCCCCGGCGGTTCTCATTCCATTTCCTCCTTCTGTGGTCTGCTCCCATAGATGCCGCACTCCACAAGCTCCTCCGGCTTGATGCCAGTGTTGCACATTAGATAATCGGCAAACTCATAATCATACACCCTCTGCTGGCTGGAGCGCATCAGCTCCACCAGGTTCCTAATCAGTTCTTTTGCCCTTTCGTCCATATCCATCCTCCTATAATTCAGTCTCATGCTTTGAGTAGTACCGAATCAAAGCTCTCAAACCGCCTGCGTCAATAGTGAGCGCTTTGGTGTCTCCGTACCAGTGAGTCAGACGCGCCCCATAATGCTCCTCCGTCTTGCTGGTTTCATGTGCCAGCATCTTCTCCAGTTGTTGCACCTTGTAAGAATCCATGTTTCCCTCCTTTACATCATCGCCATCTCCGCCGTCATCATCCGGATATTTTCATCCTCCAGGCAGGCGCGGCTTGTCACTACGAAATATGTTATGTTTCTCCCCTCTGTCGGCAGGCTGTACGTCAATTCATGCCCGGATTCCTCCATACAGGAAATGAAAGCGTCCGTAATGTCTGCCAGCCCCAGCTCCACATCCGGAAAATCATTCAGAATATCTATCGCCTGCTCTTCCGCATCCATCTCCCGGAACCGCGCATTGACCGCCTGGAGAACCTCCCAGGCTTTCCCGGTTTCCTCCGTGTAGTCCTC